>JBAVQD010000082.1:0-32702 GCA_049693675.1 Candidatus Sulfotelmatobacter sp.
AGCTCGATCTACCCCGTGAGGAAAATCCGCGGGTTTCACCGCCGCGCCGAATTCCTCCAAAAGCCCCAGGACGTGCACCGGCGGCGCCACGTCCGGCGGGAGCAAAACCCCGCGCGCCGCGATCGCCGCGACCATAAGGTGCGAATCCGCGGTAATTGCCATGGAAGTAAGCATTGCGATCGTAGAACGCGTGACTGTGAAAGCCATAACGGCCGCCTCCATAGCGGAGGTAGCCTCCACGCCAATCAAGACCCCAACCATGCCAACCCCAGCCAAATCCGAAGAAGGGGCCAACGCCGAATCCTAAGCCGAAGGAGAGATACGGGCCGCCAACACCCCACCAGGGGTAAAACCCCGGCCACAACCCAACCGGGTAGCCATAAATGAGCTGCGGATCGTACTCAGGAACGTAAACTACATCTGGATTAGTCGGCGCGATATCGATGTCGTCGCCTTCCTCAGTTACTGACTGCTGCGGCGTGCTCTGCAAATGTCCAGCCTCTTTGGCTTTTTGTCGCATAACCTGGATCGCCTGCATTACATCGGGACCCTGGTTGTAGTTCGCGTCGCCAAGCTCGGAAGTCCAGGAGAGATTCTTGTTTAGATTCGCGAGCACGGATGGAAACTGAGTAAGCGCCTTCACGCTTGGATCCCAATCCTGCTGGTTCACGGCGTCGCCTAGATCCTTGCCTTTCAGATTGGGATTTTCTTCGAGGAATCGTTCCGCTTCGACAATTTGCGTTGGATAGGCAGCCGCAGCCAGTATTTGAGCCACAAGAGCATCCGGGTACAACGCAATTGGAGCGACCAATTCCTGTAGCTGTTGAGGGGATAAGGCAGAGGATTCGGGCGCGCCTTGAGCAGGCGGAGGAGGTGCTTGATCCTGAGGTTCGTCCTGCGCCCAAGCCGGAGCGGCCAACAAACAACCTGCCAGCATCACTGATGCCAGGGCATTGGCGATAGTTTTAGGAAACAGTTTCCCAATGAATTTATAAGTCATTGATCCTCCTACCTGTTCGCGGCCTTGAGTACAGGGCCGAGTCGTGCTTACATGCATACCCTAATAAACCCACTGAGATGCTAAAAGTTGCAATTCCGTACATCAGGATTCCTGCATGGAATAAGGGGCGAATTTGGCGATTCAATGGCTATTGTCAGCAATCCCTGCCTACGCGGCAAGGTCCTGCAACACAAATTCAGGCGTGCCTGAATTCCTCAAATACGAATCGAAAAAGCGAAGCAGAGACGGCGTCTGGCTGCCAACACCGGCAAACAGCAGCACTGGAACGTCGGGTTTGATGCGATTCATCTCCGCCCGCACAGCGGCACCGGTAGCATCCGGCAGATCGTATTCGAGCAGTACGCCATCGACGTGGCGAGTTTTGAGCAGATGGAGAGCCTGATCGGCGCGGGTTGCCGCGATCACCTCGTAGCCGGCGGTTTCCAGTATGAACCTCAACTCGCCCATGTATTCCGGGCGGTTCTCAACGCAAAGAACTTTAATGTCGGTCATTTTGTCTAGCTCCTTCTTGTCTAGCTTCTTCGTCTTTGAAAATATCCGAGCTGATGTCTTTGCCCTTCGCATAACGGCAGTTCGCGCGGCAATATTTCGCGCAGGGCCCAGTCGATGCGGTCGACTGCTTCGCCGATGACACGATTCAGGGCCTGATTGTCGGTTGCGTCTAACGAAAGAGCCACGGGACTCAGTGCGTTCCGGATGTGATGATTCATTTCCGCAATCACTTGCATGCGCGCCAAGACGAGACGGTGACGTTCGCGACTCATGTGGACTAGCTTCGCCACCAGGCCGCTGACCACCAGAGCGGATAACCCTTCGGCCAGTAGTCTCTCGGGATGCGGTCCAATATCGGGTACGAGCAGGGTGTGCATCAGTTCGGTCGCGAGAAAAGAAACAACACCCACGCCGAGTGCGGCGAACAGAATGAAGCGCCGCGAATTCGGCTCCATCCGAAGCGTGGCTCGAACTGCGCTCAGCTCAGGAACGTGGGCCCACCGAGGCGTGACTCGGTGCTCGGGAACATCGGTGTCTAGCACAGCGCCTCCTCGGAAGTCTTGCCAATGCGGATTTCTTGCTGATTACGGTTGCGCTGCTCTTCGCGCTTAAGAGCGTTGTTGAGTTCCTGAACAATGTGCAGTAATTCGTCGGGATCTTTAGCCTCAAGGGCGGCGCTGCATAATTGTCTCCACTTCTTATCGTCTTGCTCGAGCATGGTACATTTCCTCCAGAACTATTGGCTTCTATGAATTGAAAATTGCTGCCGGTACTGGCCAGGGCCAGGAGCGGCGCACAAAAGAGGCAGGAGGATTAATTGATAGGAGGAGGACGGTTGTAATGCCAACCGTCGTTTTCGAATTCGACAAAAGTGGCGGCAAAATAAATGGCGGGAGACGAAACGGCCGGCGGCGGAGAAATTCGCGGACCGCTCGGAGCACTCGCTAACTGAGAGTCTTCGTGATCAAAGAGTTGTCGATGGTCGTGGTCGGCCGCAGTGTGGAAAGTAAGGCTATTGGAGCTATCCGCAAAATGCGTGGGGACACTGCGGGTCCATAACATGCTGAGCGCGGCGACACACATGATTGCGGCGCGGTACGTCATCCGGCCGCACACACTTCTCGATATGCGCCACGAAGGCGCCATGCGTTCACCCCACACCGTAGTTTGATTGTTGTACTGCCGTTTTGGTTAGCTGTTGACGAATCTTTACTTGAAACACAGAGAAACACATCCGTATCTACTGAAGATTCAACGGCAAAGCAGAAAAGTGATTAGGTACGTCAGAACGCTGAGTGAGTCAACAACCACGCGGAGCTGAACATCTCTCGAAGTCCGAAGGAAAGTTGATGAGTGTTCTCGAGTTTAGCTTGATTGTAGCGGCGGGTTCGCTGGTCGCCGGTTTTCTGGGAGCGCTGACTGGACTGGGTGGCGGCGTGGTCATCGTCCCGATGCTGAGCCTCCTTCTGGGCGTGGACATACGCTACGCCATCGGCGCGTCATTGGTGTCAGTGATTGCCACCTCCTCGGGAGCGGCGGCGGCCTACGTGAGAGAAGGCATATCGAACATCAGGATCGGAATGTTTCTCGAGATCGCGACCACTCTAGGCGCAATTGCCGGGGCAACTCTCGCGACGCATATTTCCACCGGCGCGGTGTCTATCGTTTTTGGAGTGGTGTTGATCGGCTCGGCGACACTTTCCTGGAAGCGCCCTGCGACCCATGCGAGTGATGCGTTTCCGGACGCGCTGGCCACGCGATTGCGGCTGAATGGAAGTTTTCCGGAAGGCGGCAACATTCGAAAATACCACGTGCGGCGTGTGCCGCTGGGTTGGGGTCTGATGTTTGGCGCCGGTACGTTATCCGGATTGCTGGGTATTGGTTCGGGTGCCATGAAAGTTCTTGCCATGGATCAGGCGATGAGAATTCCGTTCAAGGTTTCAACTACAACCAGCAACTTCATGATCGGGGTCACGGCCGCGGCCAGCGCGGGAATTTATTTGTCCCGCGGCTACATCGACCCCGGGCTTTCCATGCCGGTCATGCTGGGAGTTCTTGCCGGGTCGCTGCTGGGCACGCGGGTCCTGGTGAAGACGCATCCCAAATGGTTGCGGCGAATCTTCAGCGTGGTGATCGTGGTCCTCGGAAGCGAGATGCTCTACAAGGGGATTTCTGGAAGGATTTGATATGGGCGAGGAAGAGAGCCGGGAACCAGGGCGGATTGGTCAAACTTGGACCGATCGAGCTTGGACCGATCAACGGATGGAAATATTAATCGGACAACTGCTGCGCGCCGGGGTGATGCTGGCGGCAGCCGTGGTGCTGCTCGGCGGGGCTGTGTACCTGGTCCGGCATGGTCATACACGAGTCGATTATCGCGTGTTCCGCGGCGAGCCTGCAGATTTTCGCGGAGTCAGAGGCATCGTGCGTGAGGCGTTTTCGCTTCGAAGCCAGGGCATTATCCAGTTAGGACTGCTATTGCTGATTGCAACTCCGGTGGCGCGGGTGGCGTTCTCGATCTTTGGATTCGCCGAGGAGCACGACCGCATGTACGTGGTAATCACAGTGATCGTGCTATTGGTTTTGATTTACAGTCTGATGGGCTCTCCGGGGTTGTAACGACGCGGGATTCAATACGCTGGCTACAGACGTGGAGAACCGCCCCCCGACGGTTCTCCCCGTAAGTTTAGTTCTCCACCGAAGGGCCAAAAAGCAGTCCGATGGCGAAGAACCAGCAAGTAGCAATTCCCAGGTTCGGATTCGCAAATTTCTTCTCAGGTCCGAAAGCGACTCGTGAACCTGACGCCAGCTACGTCCCCCAGGAACTCCTACTAGTATTAGCGGGAAAATCGTAAGAAAGCTGTCATCTATCGTCGAAAATAATTCGACTGCCCGGAGCCAGTGGGCAACCGTTCGTTCCAGCTACGCAGCCGAGGATCAACTATTAGCGGGGAATTGTTACAAGCAGCTGTCATGCGATACCGGCAGGAGCTGGAGAAAGCCGAACAACGTCCTAGTTCCTCGGCCTGCAAAGATCCAGGTAATGACATATTTTTTGTGGAACGTAGCGTTGCAACGTCGCTCGAACTGAATTCTTTACGACGGAATCGTCGTTCTTCCAGCTCAGAACGTAATCGTCTACGATAGCTCCAAATCTGAAAGCCTCACGCGCCTGACAAACCCCGCCATTATCGTCGTTTCCACAGGCGTCGTTGACCTTATTGGTGTATTGGGCGAGTGCGGCTGAACTCGCTGTCGCTGAGTCCGCAACGTCAGTTCCGGCATCAAGCGCGATCCTGAGGTTCTTCACCGATTTTGAGAGGAATTCGGGGATCTCGGCACCGATCTTTTCCAGATCATCCAGCAGATCCTCAAGAGTGTGTAACTGTTCGCTCGCGTGCTTTACCTCGGCGCTATTGTCCTTCACGGAATCCGCCATAGCGGCCTCCTCGTGGGTTTCTGACCAGCGTTACAAGACGCTCGGTTTCCCCTACAAGCTTTAGCGAGGAAACCGCGAAAAGACTGGCATGTTTTTCGAAACAATCTCAAACAGTCCGGCAAATGTTTGGGAACCCGCAAATCTTTGTGGTAAACTCCTGGCTCAAATTTGACGAGTGGTTCGCGTCAAATCCTTCCCCAGGCTACCGAGGACTCCCGTCCCATGACCAGGGCTTCTTCCTCCGAAATTACCCAGCTCCTGCACGATTGGCGGGGTGGGGACCAGCTTGCCCTGAACCGGCTGACGCCGGTGGTATACGAGGAGCTGCACCGGATGGCGAAGCATTACATGGCCCGGGAAAGAGACGGTCACACGCTGCAAACAACCGCGCTGATCAACGAAGTTTATTTGCGGCTGGTCAAGGTGAAGGAAGTAGAGTGGCAGGACCGGGCGCATTTTTTTGCGGTATCCGCGCAAATGATGCGGCGCATCCTCACCGATTTTGCTCGCTCGCACGGTTACCAGAAGCGCGGCGCGGGCGCGCAGCATATTCCTCTGGATGAAGCCCTCTCAATCTCTTCCGAACCGGCGATCGACCTGGTGGCGTTGGAAGATGCGCTGACACAACTAGGTGCCACCGATGCGAGAAAAAGCAAAGTGGTGGAACTGCGATTTTTCGGCGGGATGACTGTGGATGAGACAGCGGAAGTGTTGCAGATCTCTCCTGAAACCGTGATGCGGGACTGGAGCCTGGCCCGAGCATGGCTGCTGCGCGAACTCGATGGAGGCGCGAGCGATGGAGCCTGAACGCTGGCAGGACGTGGAGCGCATTTACCACTCCGCACTGCAGTGCGATGGGAGCCAGCGGAATCTTTTTCTGGAGCAGGCGTGTGGCGAGGATCAAAGTCTGCGGGTGGAAGTGGAGTCACTGCTGAAGTACGCGGAGCGTTCGGAAGAACTCTTCGAAGCGCCGGCTTTGGAGGTGGTAGCTCGCAGCCTGGCCGAGGATCTGCGGACTCAAGAGCGACAGCGAAGCGACAAGATGATCGGCGCGCGAATCGCGCAGTACCGAATCCTGGAGAAGCTGGGCGAAGGAGGAATGGGCGATGTATACCGCGCGGTTCGGGCGGACGACGAATACGAAAAGCAAGTAGCTATAAAACTGGTCCGGCAAGGCCTGGACACGGAGTCCGGCTACGAGCGCTTCCGCAGAGAGCGCCAGATTCTGGCCGGTTTTGAGCACGAGAACATCGCCCGCCTGCTTGACGGCGGAACCACGGATGAAGGCTATCCCTACTTTGTCATGGAACTCGTGGAGGGCATGCCCATTGATGAATACTGCGATCAGAGCGGGCTGCCGGTGGACGCGCGGATCAATCTTTTCCGCAGTGTCTGTTCCGCGGTGCAGTACGCCCACCAGCGTTTGGTGGTACACCGGGATATCAAGCCCGGCAATATCCTGGTGACCGCCGAAGGCGTTCCCAAGCTGCTTGATTTCGGTATTGCAACCATTCTCAGCGCTGAAGTCTATTCTCCCGGAGCCGAACCCACGGTGACCGTGCAGCGGATGTTGACGCCGCAGTTTGCCAGTCCCGAGCAGCTTCGCGGCGAAGTGATTACCACGGCAAGTGACGTCTATTCGCTGGGAATGGTTCTCTACAAATTGCTGACTGGTTGCTCGCCTTACGTGCTGCATACTAGCTCCTCGTACGACCTGGCGCATGCGATTTGTGAAGTCGAACCGGAGAAGCCGAGCACGGTGATCGGACGATCAGGACAGAGCACACGGATTCAGACGATCGATGCTCGGACTGACGACCGGCAAAGCGACGAGGGTGGGATCACCGGCCGAAAGCAGCGATTGTCAAGCACCACACCGCAAAAAGTAAGTAGTCACCGGAATACAACTCCAGAAAAGTTGCGGCGCAAGCTGTGCGGTGATCTGGATCAGATACTGCTGAAGGCCTTGCGCAAGGAACCTCAATTGCGTTACGGGTCGGCGCAGGATTTCGCGGAAGATCTGCGGTGCTACAGCCTCGGTTTGCCAGTGTCGGCGGGGCGCGGAACATTCAGTTACCGCAGCGGAAAGTTCATCAAGCGCCATAAACTCTCTCTGGCCGTGACGGCGTTTTTTGCCCTGGTTGTGCTGGCCGCGGGGGTCGCCATTGTGCGCGAAGCGCGCATTGCGGAGCGACGTTTTAATGACGTACGCAAGCTGGCCAATTCCCTGCTGTTCGATATTCACGACAGCATCCGCGATTTGCCGGGATCGACGGCGGCGCGAAAGCTGCTGGTGGACCGGGCGTTGCAATATCTGGACAGCCTTTCGCATGAGTCATCCGGTAACCCGGGCCTGCAACGCGAGTTGGCGTCGGCGTATGAGAGAGTCGGAGACGTCCAGGGAAATCCCTACTACGCAAATCTTGGGGATACGGCGGGCGCCACAGAAAGCTATCGCAAAGCTTTACAGATCCGGCTGGCGCTGGCGGGCGATGAACGGGGCTCGGCCGCGGATCGGGCAGCTTTGGCGGCTGTCTACGTGAAGCAAGGTTTTGCCCTCCGTGCCGGCAACAATTTTCCGGCAGCGTTCCAGGCTCTCCAGCGAGCCTACCCGATCACTCAGAAGTTGGCAGCTGACCAAAAGGATGAGCCCAAAGCGCAAGATACTTTTGCCGGAGTTTGTTTTGCGATGGCGCAGTGTCTGGGTGATATGGGCGATGTCGCGGGCGCACTGGAGTATTACCGCAAGTCGGCGGCGATTCGCGAGGCTATCACCGGCGGCTCGCCCGCCTTCAGAGTGAGTGTTCAAACCAGACTTGCCGGCGTGTATGGCTACATGGCAGGCGTCGAGCATTTGAAGGGAGATCTGGATGCGGCGATTTCACTTCAGGCGAAAGCGCACGACATCCTGGTTCCGCAGGTCAAGGCCGACCCGCAGAATGCCAGACTCCAGCAATTCGTCCTGGAAAATGAATACTGGACCGGATATTACCTGGCGGAGAAGAGCCTTCCGTCGCAGGCTTTGCCTCACCTCGAGGCCGCGCTCGCAGGATACCGAAAGATGACCCTAGCCGATCCCCACGACGTGCTGGCGATGCGTTACCTCGGCAAATGCTACATGAGCGTGGGCAAGGCGCTTGCTGCAGACGGCAAACCCAGCCAGGGTATTCTGTCGGCTCGCGAGGGGGTTCGGATTCTTGAAGCGTTGGTTGCCGCCGATCGCGGCGATACTGCCTTCAAGCCTTCTGATCTGGCATACGCACGTTCGGCGCTGGCGGAGGCTTATTCGCGTTTGGCGCAGGAGCATGGCCGGTCGGTAGCGGCCAGTATTGCGAGTTGGCGCGAAGCCAGGTCCTGGTATGAGAAGAGCCTGGAAACATGGTTGCAGCTAAGGGAAAAAGCTCCGCTGGCGCAATTCGACGCAGCCCAGCCGGATTATATTTCTGGAGAAATTTCACGCTGCAATGCCGCTCTCTCGAAGTTGACCGCGCATAAAGTGTAGATGGAACGGTGCGCGTCCGCGCCATTACCTGCTGAGATGGTAGAGCGATCCTAATATCGCCCCGAATGCGGCATGTGCAAGGAAGACTGAAACTGGAGTCTGTATTCCGTAGTTCAACGCCATGAACCCGGGCGGCTCAAGTTGGCGGTTGGCATTGAAACCGTGCTGCTCGCTTGCCATTCGCGGATGCATTCCAGGCATCACCGACATTCCTACAGTCAAAATGGTCAGCGCGTGGGCCAGCCCAAGCAGGGCACCAAACCACCAATTGGCCATGTGCCGCGCCTCAAACACCAGTACGTAGAAAATGGAAAAAAACAGACCGATGACCAGATGGACCAAAAATCCATACACTTTGGCTCGATCGCGTTGGGGAGTAACAAAGGTTCCGATGAGATAGGGTAAATTCATTCGGGTCAGGCCCAGACCCTGGCTGAGGGACAACATTGTGGATAGAGCGACGGTCGCTAGAAATCCTGAAAGCAGCCAGCTTGTCCAGTTCACGAAGCAGCCTCCGACGGGACCTGTTTGGTTGCAACCGGTGGACGATGCGCGAGTTGTTGTTCCCCCTTTTCGCGTTGCGAGATGGACAGAGCCGCCCCAATCAGGCCCACGTGGGTGAATGCCTGGGGGAAGTTTCCCAACGCGATGCCGGTCTTGGCATCGATTTCTTCGCCGTACAAACCCAGATCGTTTTGATACTTGGTTAATTGCTGGAAGAGTTGGCGGGCATCGTCCAGCGAACCGCCTCCCAACGCGAGATATTCCACCTCCCAGAAACTGCAGATTGCAAACGTCCCTTCCGGATTGGACCTTTGATAGCGGAAGAGAAGTCCTTCCGGCGTACTCAGATATTTCCGGATAGCGCGGTAGGTGCCGAGCATTCGCGGCGAACCCGCTTCGGCAAAACCATACCAGGAGAGCAGAAGCAAACTGGAGTCCAGTTGATCCCCGTCAAGCACGCTGACATAGCTCTGCAGTTGTTCATTCCAGGCACGCTCCTCGATCTGGTGCCGGATTGTGTTGCTGATGTTCTTGTACTTGTCGACCGGCGCTCCTCTTAACTTGCCGCACTCGGCCAGGCGGACAAGGCGATCCATGGCAGTCCAACATAAGAGTCGTGAATGGGTATGGTTTTGAGGTTCGCACCGCGGCTCCCAAATACCTTCGTCAGGCTGGTCCCAATTCTCCGATACGTAGTCGCCGAAGCCGATCAATGCTTTCTGCATTTCGCGGTCAAGCGAGCCACCATGAAATGCGAATTGGGAGGCCGCGTCAATCACCTCGCCATAAACATCCAGTTGGAGCTGATCTCTCGCCGCATTTCCAATGCGGACTGGCCGCGAGCCGCGGTATCCGCTCAAGTAATTCAATTGCCGCTCCACGGGGGCATTGTCTCCATATAACGAATATAGGATTCTCAGTTTGGGCTGAGTCAGCCGCGTCGCATGAAGGAGCCAATCGAGAAAGTCTTCGGCCTCATCCCAGTAATCCAATCCCAGCAATGCCCGGATGGTGAACGAAGCGTCGCGCAACCAGCAGTAGCGATAATCCCAGTTCAGGTCTCCGCCAATCAATTCCGGAAGCGATGTAGTGGCCGCGGCAATAATTGCACCGGAAGGCGCGTAGCTGAGTAGTTTAAGTGCAAGTGCGCTGCGCATTACCGCCTCTCGATATTCACCGTCGTAGACGGCGTGGCTGCTCCATTGTTGCCAGACTTTCGCGGAATACTCGATGCGCTCGTCGAGCGAGGTATCGACTGGAGGCAGGACGGCAGGAGCCTGCTCGCTGTAACTGAAAGAGAAGCGCAGGCTCTGGCCCGCGGCCAGGCGGAAACGAGCCCGGGCCAACCCGTCAGCGATCGTCAAGGCAATGCTGCTGCGCAGAAAATAAACGCCACGCCCTACGGCAAAGCGCAGGCCCAATTTGCCGAATTCGCGAATCTGCACTTTGTTCTTGCCGTAGTCAGCCATGGGTTTGAATTCAACTTCAAGTTCAAACTCGCCCGCAACACAAGTAATTCTGCGAAGGATTTCGTAATCCGGGACAAAGACGTGCTTGCCATGGGCAAGGGTTGTGCCCGGCATCACATCGGTGAGAATGGCGCTGCCGGTGGCATTGTGAAAGTGAGTTTCAAGCACATTCGAATTTGCCAGGTAGCGGCGTTCGATGGCAGCTTCGCCGGCTGGAGAAATTCGCCAATGCCCGCCTCGCTCTCGATCGAGAAGCGCAGCGAAAATGGAAGGCTTGTCGAAGCGTGGCCAACAGAGCCAGTCCATGGAACCGTATTGTGAAATCAAGGCGGCCGAACGGCAATTGCCGATGATGCCGTAATCCTGAATGTGTGGCCACTGCAGGGCACTGTCGGAAGTGGTAACTGCCTTACTCTGGTCAACGTCGCGATCTGGCACTCTAGGTTGATGCATCAAACGGCCATACGTTTGCCAATGCTGTCACAAACTCGCGACTTTGTACCAGTCCGGTAACAAGCGCGCTCGATCTTTTGTCGCCATAGGATCTACACCACTCCGGTGGATGGCGTCTAACCAACTGGGGGCGTGCGTTTCGCTCTCCTCTGGAGGTGGTGATCCGATGCTGGTTTGGTTGCTCGCAGTGCTTCTGGCATCATCGGGATGGACGATGGGCCAGGATAATGCCGATGCAATTATTTGGCACTCCGTCGAGGCCAACAAACGTGACTGGGATGCCGCACCCGAATTTGATTGCCTGGAGCGGGATCGCGGAAGAGACGGGAGCAAGACCTATGAAGACACGATGATCCTGGGCTCGCCTTACCAACGCCTGGTAGCGATCAACGGCAAGCCGTTAACCGCGGAACAGACGGCAGCGGAAAGACAGAAGCTGGAAAATGCGATTTCCGAGCGGAAGAACGAATCGCCCCAGGAAAGATCAGAGCGCATTGCGAAATACGCAAAGGAACGAAGACGCAACCATCTGCTGATGGAGCAGATGGCGAAGGCGTTCACTTTTAA
Source organism: Candidatus Sulfotelmatobacter sp. (assembly GCA_049693675.1). Classification (GTDB taxonomy): domain Bacteria; phylum Acidobacteriota; class Terriglobia; order Terriglobales; family Acidobacteriaceae; genus Sulfotelmatobacter. The sequence continues at coordinate 11,448 of JBAVQD010000082.1, forward strand.
GCTAGCCGGTGACACGAACCTGGATGGTCATGAGGTCTATGTTCTGAAGGCCACCCCGCGCGGGGACTATCGTCCGCCGAATATGGAGACTGAGGCTTTAACCGGGATGGAAGGAAAACTCTGGATCGACCGCGCCTCCTTTCAATGGGTGAAAGTGGAAGCGCAGGTTACGCATCCGGTATCGATAGCCGGTTTTTTAGCGCAAGTGGAACCGGGTACGCATTTTGAGTTGGAAAAACAACCCGTGGCTCCAGGCATATGGCTACCCCGACATTTTGCGATGAGGGCGCGCGCCAAGATTCTGTTTATGATACCGCACCGCGATCAAGAGGATGACACCTACTTCGACTGCCACAAGGCTGGGACCGGCTCGGAGTCAAGCGATCAACGCTCAGTGAGCCATGCGAAATGATGACGCTGCAGATTTCGTCGACAGCGCTGTACCCTCAGAGCGCGCTCGATCGCGAACGTCCGCAATGGATTCGCTGATCCGCTGCGCGCTCTTCAGATCGCACCGGCAAAGCACGCAACGCATCGCTACGGTGTAGACAAAATGTGCGTAGGCGGGACACTTGCTGTTGGTACAAGCCTTCGTCATCATGGGAAACGCCTAGCCAGTCACGTGTGAGTGGGATTGCGATCGAGAACTTAATGTGACGGTAGCACGCCCCCCTACCGCCGGGACGCGCATTTTCAGCAGCGATACATCGGATTTTTTTCTGCGCGGCGCTGCGCCAGTGATGAGCCAAAGAGCGTAACAATAAAAAGAAAACGGAGGACTTCTTTTTACTTCCCTGCCAGAATGCGCTCCACCTGTTGCAGGTGATTGATATCGTGCCCGGCGAACATGCGAACGATGTGCTCAACGGTTTCCTGCCCGCGTTCCGCGTGCATGCCAAAATGCTTCCACTGTTCTGGCGTGAGCGACTTGAGCAGGGCAAGGTTCGCTTCGCGCAGCGTACGAAACAGCTCCAGGGATTTGCGCGGATCGCGTTTCTCGTAGTGGCCGCCGACCACCCACGCATCTTGATCGAAGGCGGGAATCGGTGTTCCTGGCGCGCCCAGAATCAGGCGCATGCGAAAGCTGCCAACGATTTCGGTATCGGCAAGGTGCGCGAGAATCTCGCTGACTGACCATTTCCCCGGAGCGGGGCGCTTGCGCAATTTCGCCGTGGGTACGCCCTTGATAAGGCGCTCAAGCTTCTTCGCTGTTCCCGCCTGTACGGTGAGGGGCTGCTCGCCTTCGGCATAGCCGCTGATGCGCGGAATATATTGCTGGACGGTTTGTTTCATTTCATCCTCGCTCGCTTAAACCGTTTGAGATTCCGCCGGGCTTCGCCCTGGCGGGACAGCCGAGGCGGCTGTCTCCACTTGAGTTAGGTGCTTACTGAGCCTTTTGGCCGGATTGGAATTTCGTCCACGGGCCGGCTTTCATATCGTGTAACAGCGGCTTTTGCCACGAGTACTCGGGATGCTGTTCCAGAAAATCAGCCGCCACAAAATCCGCGCCGCAGGGATGTCCGGCTCGAGCCACGAAACTCATGGTCGCCGCCATTTTGCTGTCGGTGGCTTTTCCCTGCACCGCGCCTCCGGGATTGTAGGCGTCCCATCCCCATTCTTTCACGCCTCGCGACGAGTTATCCACGTGGCCGCAGAGAGAGCGTTCATCGGGCTGAGTCTTCTTCTCGAGACTATCGAAATGGTCGGCCAGAAAATTCTCAGCCATCTGCACGTCGATGGTTCCTTTCGCCTGCTTCACCATTTCGTCGGCGCGCACATGCCGGGCGTTCATGGATGACGACATATCACTGGCATCGAATCCGTCTGTCTCTTCGCGAATCAGTTTGGGATCGCGAGGAAAATTTGAGCTGACGTAGTATCCGTCTTTGGTTCTCCATAGAGGCGTGTTTTTCAAGCCGAGCTCGAGATAAGCAATCTCGCCGGTCTTGCGGTCGCCGATCAGCCAGTCGTTCGCGTATCCGCCGTTGTTCCCTTCTTTGATAATGCGCACGTAGTCGTCGATGCTTTCCGCATATTGCAGCGCCTTGCGGGAGCGCATGAACTCGGGCTTGCCGTTCGGGTCCCAGCCCTCGAATTGCGTCATCGTCGTTTCGGTGATCATGATGCCGGCGGCGTTGACGCCGAAATCATCGTCGCTGGTAATTACGCCGGGAAAGCCATCCATCAGAATGCGCTGGCCGTGCTGAGGCAAAATATCGAAAATGACCACCCAGCGCTCGCCGGCCAGATAACTCGTCCAATTATTGTGCGCGATCACGATCTGGTGATCCTTGGTGTAGGCACCGGTGGCGATGAACGCGCTGCAATTTCCCGGAGCCTTCAGTTTCGGAGCTCGCGCTGCTTTTTCGCGCTTGTTCAACCACGGAACGTAATAATCGGGAACCTCTTCAAAGGCATTGAGCGCGACGATGTCGTATACATCCAGATCGACGCCATGTGCCTTCACGCCATCGGCGATGCCCTGAAGCTCCTGCTGATATTCGGAATCGATATGGGGCCAGAGCATCTCGCGCGCGGTCTTGCGAAAAAATTCCCAGTCGCGCTGGGTTTCGTGAGTGTCGAAAAGCTTGATGGCATCGAGGGCATCGGCGATCTCCGGAGCCAGCAGATAGCCGTGCTGGTAGCCGATATCGGAGGGCGAGCCTTCCAGATGAACATACGTCCAGCCCCCTTGCTGGAAGCGGTAAGCCTTCTTCAAGCGGGGTTCGGCAGGCGAACCAGCCGACGTGTTGTTCGATGATGAAGCAGGAGCGCAGGGAATGAAGAAAGCAGAGACTAATAGTGCAATCGCCAGATAGCGTAAAACGAAAAGCTTGCCGGACATGAGCGTTCCTCGAAGGATTCGGAGTGAACGCCATTGTAGACGAATACGGAACAAAAAAGCGGAGCGCAAATTGCGCCCCGCTCCATGCCAGAACCGCTTCACAACTAAACCGCCGTTTCAGCGTCCGTGGCCACCACCACCAAAGCCGCCACCGCCGCCGTGGAAGCCGCCACCACTGAAACCGCCACCGTGAAAGCCGCCCCCTCCGTGAAATCCGCTTCCTCCACGGGCGCCGCCGCCAAAGCCACCGGCTCGCGCCATGGTTGGCCCAGAGTGGAAGGCTCCACGCGTCGCTCCCGCTCCAGTATACAGACCGTGGGAGTAGCCCTTGGCAGTTGCGTAGTGCTGCCCTGGTCCCCAGGCGCGGACGTTAGAAGCGTTAAAAGTGTGATAGAAATGTCCGCCGTAAAAGGGAGCTCGACCGACCAGGCCGGGAGAATAGAATCCCCAGCCGAACGGACTATAGGCAATTCCTCCCCAGGGCACGAATGTGTATGCGGAGAACCAGGGATCCCAACCCCAGCCTCCCCAGCCCCAGCCAGGTCCCCAAAACGGGTCACCCCACCAGCCGCCCCAACCGGAGTCGAGTATCACATTCGCTTCATCCACATTCGCTTCTGCCAAATAGGATGAGCGGAGACTGCTCCAGTTGTAGAGGTCGCCGGTTTCGTAGGTTTTCTTTTTGAAGCTTTCCGATTTGGGCGGGGTGTTATCGGCCACCCGTAATTCGTGTCCGCCTTTCAATTTAATATTCTTGTCACCATCCCGCACAATGGCTTGGCCGTCGAACACGCGGGCTTCATCTTGCCGTAAGTTGAAGTCGTAGAGTCCGGGCTTCACCATTCTGGCGGTCGCGTCGCCCTCTTCCATGCGAAGGTTGTTCTGCGGATAAATGTCATCCACCTCCACTATGGCGTGGCCTTGGGTCAGTCTAAGTTCTGTATTCGTCAGACTATCCGCCAGCATCGTGACCGAACTGCCGGTGCCGACACGCAGGAAAACGCCGGGGGTGAGCAAAACCTCTACCTTGCCGGCCTGCGTGCTAATCGACTGGCCGTCTTCGAGGACAGTCTTGCCAATTGAGTCGTGGTTAAGGGGCTGATCTCCGATAAAGACCTTCCCCTCGACATAATTTACCGTTCCTGGCACTGCTGAATTTGAGCTCGCATTATTACTACCTGGCCAATTAGTAGTTGCCCATGCGGGCGCAGATAAAAGCGCTGCCAGGAATAAACTTGCGAATCCCTGTAACAGCTTCATAAAAATATTTACCCTCCCACTCATCCTTCTTCTTTCCACTTTCTCTTCACTGTATTAGATGAGGCAAGATGGGCACGCGATGCCCGCGCAGCCCTTTGAGCTGGCGGTGGTTAGTGATGGTTGAAATGCACCGGCCCTGGCTGAATTTAACCAACTCGTTAAATGTCTGTAGATTGCTCTAGATCGGGCTGTAGGATGACGTGCTCGTGGGAGATGAAGTAGGCCACTTTGTTGAAGTCGATGAAGTTGGCTTCGTCGTCGCTGGAAGTTTTCCATTCTTGCGATTGTCGGACTGCGATCAATGCGTCGATGTCATCGAACCAAAGCTCCGCCGTTCCGTCGATGTCAGGCGCGCGGCTGTCGCCGGGAAGTGCAGTACGGTGACTTTGCGTAAGTTTACGCAGGTGGGGAATGCGCGCCCCGATGGGGCCGTGGATATTCTGCCAGTAGTGAAAGAATTCTTCATCGGTGAGTCCCGGCTTCTTAGTAATGCAATATACAAGTTTGATCATAAATTCTGTCAGATGTCGGTACGCTGCTCGGGATGGCGCTGCAAATACCAGCACGGAACGTAACCAGCGCGCGGGAAGAGCGAGTTCACGCAAGTTTGCGCTTGCTGTGGATTGAACAGGAATACGGTTTTGCCACTTTTCTGCTGCACGGCATCGTAGCTGGTGACGGTGACTTGTCCGAACTCTTTATTCTCCGCCATTCGATAGCGGAAAACGGCATAGTCCAAGGAATAAGCGATCAGCACTACAGCGGCCAGCGATAACACCGTAAGCAGCAACAATCGCAGCAGGAACCGCCGGATTCGAGCGCTCAGCATGGGGCTCACGGCGTACAATTATATGCGTCCTGGCGAGCCTGGCCCGCCCGTGCAGGGTGCCAGTTTTTAATGTTGCCGTCGCCGCAAAACGACGGTCGCGTTGACAACTTGATGCTTCGACAGGCAAACTACCGCATTCGCTGCATGCGGCCTGCGGCGAGCCCTAACGGGCAACTCAGAAGACAGGTGCGGGTCTAAGACGTCTCTATCATCATGGAGCAACAGGTCTCCTATACGCTCGATTCCACTTTAGAAACGGTGGACCATGCGGAAGAAAGCGCCACCCGCATTGCCACGGAATTAGGCTTTGGAGATGACGAAGTGATGCAGATTTCCATGGCGGTGCGCGAAGGCGCGGTGAACGCCGTCCTTCACGGCAACAAATATGCACCTGATAAGAAAGTAACCCTGGCCTTCGAGCGAACTGCTGACGATCTGGTTATCACAATTCGCGACCAAGGCAAAGGGATTGACTTGAACGGGATTCCGAATCCGCTCGCTCCGGAAAATCTGCTCAAGACTTCAGGCCGTGGCATTTTTCTCATGCGCTCTTTTATGGACGTGGTGGAAATCCGCCCGTCCCAGACAGGTACAGAAGTGAAGTTGATCAAGCACGTTCACGGATCATCCGTGGGCAAGAAGGAGGGGTCTCAGTGAGCATGAAACTTAGCACTCGGCAGGTGGACGGAGTCACCATTGTGGACTGCAGTGGACGGATCACTCTGGGCGAGGGCAGCGTTACCTTGCGCGACACCGTACGCGATCTGCTTTCCAAAGGCAACAAGAAAATCATCTTGAACCTCGGCGAAGTCAACTACATCGACAGCTCCGGCATCGGCGAACTGGTCAGCGCCTTCACTACCACCAAAAACCAGGGTGGCGAACTTAAACTTCTCCACCTCACCAAAAAAGTTCACGACCTGCTGCAGATTACCAAGCTCTACACCGTTTTCGACGTCAAGGACGACGAAGCCGCAGCGGTCAAGGCCTTCAAGTAAACGCACACCATCAGTGGATCAAGAACCGGGGACTGGGCTGGCCGGTCCCTCAGCGTTCTTCTCGATGTCCGACTGACTCAACCGCGAGGATGCTCCTCTAAACGGCGAAATTCTTGATGCTTCCATAAGACTTCCATTCTGGGAACGCGAATACGGAATATTTCACATCTGCTTATTTGTGGCTTCCTTCGAGGACGTAGACTGCGAGCAGAGCTTCCAGGTCACGTTTGGAAGGAACGCTTGATGCGATACCACAATCTGCGATGCCAGGATCTGCGATGCCAGGATCGAAGATCGATAATCTTGACTTTCTTGTTTCTCGCGCTGGGCGGTAGCACCCTGTTTGCCGCCTCTGATTGCCTTTCCATCGGCCAAGCCGCTCAGCACATCGGAGAGACGAAATGCGTTACTGGAAAAGTGCTGCATGTGAAAGCTGGAGCTAAAGGAACCCACTTCATCGGATTCTGTGAGGAGCGAGCAGCCTGTCCGTTTTCGGTCGTCGTCTTCGGGTCCGATCTTAAAGATGTGGGGGATGTCCGCCGCCTGGAAGGACGCGTCATCGAAATTCACGGTCCGGTTAAGCTTTACGACGGACGCGCCGAGATCATCCTGAAGCGCGTCAGCCAGGTCACCGGCGGCTCGACGCTGATTCCGCCCATGCCCAAGAATTACGACGTGGAAAAACAAGGCCACTACAGCGCGGGCAGCATGCGTCCCACCAAAAAGCCCGCCAAAACCTACGGTACGGCGGCAACTACTGTCACCTATGGCAACGAGGCGGATGTTAGCGGCGAACCGCCGCAATAACCGATGTACATAAATAGCGAATGGATGTACATTTGTGGTATCGGGAGAAATCAGCCAGATGACTACAGCCAGAAAGAGATCGCATAAGCACTTTCAACTGGACTCGAGGAAAATCAAGCGCGCCCAAACAGCGTTGCAGGCTAAAACAGAAACGGAAACCATCGAGCGGGCATTGGATTTAGCCATTTCCGAGGAGCAGAATAACCGTCTGGCCCACGGGGCGAACGGGCGATTTGTCAGGAGCGGCGCCAACATTCGAGATGTCTACGGCGCGCTGGACGAGTAGATGAAGCATGTTCTTCTCGACTCTTCAATTTATATTGCCGCTCTGCGAGGCGAGGACGCCGCGCTCCGCCTCGAAAAGATTACAGCCGGCACCGTGTTGTGGCTGAGTGCGGTTGTACTCGAGGAGCTATACGCGGGAGCTGGGGCTCGGGACCGGGATGCTGTGGAGCAACTGGAACGGGGTTTTGGAAAGGCCGGCAGGATATTGGTCCCCGATCTCAATGACTGGGTCCAGGCAGGCCGAGTACTGGCGCGGTTAGCGATCAAGTACGATTATGAAAAAATTGGTCGGGGCCGGCTCACCAATGACGCGCTGATTGCTACATGCGCTGCCCGAATGGGTATTCGCGTGATTACGGCTAACGAAAAAGATTTTCGCAAGCTGGCCGAATTCTCTTCTTTTCCGTGGCAGTTCAGCAGTCTTTGAAATTCGCGCCGGGAAACTCCTTCCGTTTCACACCATTCCCTTCCTCAGCTCTTCGAGCGGATACCTCGTCCCTCGCCAGATGATCCCGTCATTCGACAGGGTAAGAAACATGGAGCGCAGCAACGTATAGATGAACAGGACCGTGCTGACCGGATGCAGCAGAAAGTAATAAGCCGGAACACCCGACCGCCAGGACATGCCAACGTAAATTGAGAACATCGAGCCCAGAGCTATAGCGTACGGCAGACGCTCCCATCCATGAGCCAGCCACACTCCGAGAAAGGGCATGAGATTGAGGAAGGCGAGGCCAAAGGCCGAGATAAGAGTGCGCGGCCATTGGAAAGACAAGACGGCGAAGAAATTTTTGGTCAGATTGTTTACCACGCCCATTGCGCCATTCGCCCAGCGAATCGAAATCAGGTCTCCGCCAAAAACATTGCGCTGCGCAAATCCGGCATTTTTCACCACCTTGCCGAGTTTCATATCGTCGAGCACTTCCATGCGCAATCTTTCGTAGGTTCCGATTGATTCGTAGACGCTGCGCCGAATTAAATTGAAAGCACCTACTCCCATGTGATCGCGCGATTTCGGATCCGCTACCTTCCAGGGACGGTGACCGAAGACGAACATGGTTTGAAAAAAAGCGATCATCATGTATTCGCCGGGGGTTTTCATGATCATCTGCGGAAACAAGACAACATGGTCTGCGCGTTCAGCCTCGGCGTAGGCAAGCGCCCGCCGCACAGAGTCCGGTTTGAACAATACATCGGCATCGGTAAAGAGAAGCCAGTCGCCGGTGGCTGCATTGGTAGCCGTCCACATGGCGTGCGCCTTGCCTAACCATCCCGCGGGTAATTTCTGATGCTGCATGACGCGAAGACGGCCCTGCGTGCCGGCGCGTGCGGCCATCTTTTCCATAATCTCGCCGGTGCGATCTGTCGATCGATCGTTCACCGCAATCACTTCATAATTGTCGTAATCGAGTTTCAGCAGGAGGGTAAGTGTTTGTTCGATGTCATTTTCTTCGTTTCGGGCCGGGACAATGATCGAGACGCAGGGATTGCCCGAAGGCGCAACAGGGTTCCGGTTCCATTGCGGTTGAGCAATGTTGGCGACACTGGGCATTCCAATGGCGGCATCCACGATGCGCGAAAACCAGGCCAGGGCGAGAATCGTCCCGGCAATCCAGTGAAAGTAATGCATTCCGCTCAGGCAGTTCCCATCCGCGCGCCACTGTTTTGAACGGGCGCAAATTTCATCCCGTAAAACAGTATGGCAGAGGAGGCGACCATCGCGACCACCGGCAACACGAACGCTGCCTGCAGGGAGCGTTTATCGGCCACGTAACCCATGAGAGTGGGCGAGGGCACATCGCCGAGCAAGTGAAAGATGAAGATGTTTACCGCCAGAGCTGTCGCGCGAATGTGCGCCCCCACGGAATTAATTACCGCGGCATTGAGCGGCGAAGTGTTGAGGAGCAGGAAGAAAGCCGCCACAGCAATGGCGGGCAGCATCACTGGGCCTCGGGTGAAAAGAGCCATGATCATGAATGGCACGCCCAGCGCCATGCTTGCCGCGGAGACAAAGTAATAAGCGCCCTTCATGCGCGGCAAAAGATAATCGCCAAGCCAACCGCCGGCGAGAGAGGCCAGAATTCCATCCACCACAATAATGATTCCGAAGGTGAAGTTCGCCGACTCCAGCGAGTAGCCGCGGGCGCGGGATAAAAATGTCGGCATCCACACCTGGATTCCGCCCAGGGCGAAAGTCATCATTGCCATGCCGAGGGTGGAGCTTAGGAATGCCGGATTGCGAAACAAATTAGCCCACAAATACTCGACGTAATTGACCAGCAGCCTCCAGACGTAGTTGACAGCCGTGCCAGTGCGTGCGACGAATTGAGGAGGCACATCTTTGAGCGTATCGAACTGCCCTCGCTCGGGCTCGCGCAAGAAAAGGATGGCCAGCGCCAACAGAAATCCCGGCGCGGCCGCAACGTAGAATGGAAATCTCCACCCATGGCTTGCACCTAGCTTGCCACCTAACAAATATCCAGCCGCCGTGCCCACGGGAATCGCCAGATAAAACACGCCGAGGATGCGGCCCCGTTTCTCTTCCGGAAACAAATCGGCGACGAAGGTGGGGGCAATCGTCACAAACGTTGCCTCGCCAATCCCGACCAGAGTGTGCCGTATCAACAGCTCGGTATAAGTGTGCGTGACCGCGGTGAGCAGCGTGAGCCCGCTCCAGAAGATCGCGCCCCCGACAATAATTTTCTTACGCGAATAGCGGTCGGCCAACGGTCCCACAAAAGGGGCCGCGACCATGTAAAACAATAAAAACGCGCTGGTGAGATAACCGACCTGCGTGTTGCTCAGACTAAATTCGCTCTGCACCAGCGGCTGCACCGCGAACAGCACCGAGCGGTCCACATAGTTCAACAAATTAAGCGCCGTCAACAGAATCAACGCGGTGCGCGGATGGAGTTTCACCGTTTCCACAAGTCCTGCGAATATAGCATGGCGGAAACTCAGCCTTGATCAGTGGCGACATTTGTCGCTATAATAGACGACAAATGGTGAACGAACTTCGAGCCGTAGTTAAAGAGCTAGGTGGGCGAAGTGTTCTGGGGCGAAATCTGTCCAGCCCAGGCGATCTGCGCGAAGCCATCCGCGAGGGGTTCCCGCCAGCCGTCGTGGAAGAATTAATGCAGTCTTCAGGCCTGACGCTGAAAGAGTTGGCGGAGGCTCTTGATCTTTCGCCGCGCAGCCTGCAGCGCAGACGGCGGAGCGGTCGCTTGGCTCGCTTCGAGTCCGATCGACTGTACCGGCTGGCGCGGATAGTTGCCCTGGCGCAACAGAGCCTCGGCAATCGGGAAACCGCATCCCGCTGGCTAAAGCGCTCCAACCGCGCGCTTGGCGGCATTCCTCCCATTGACGCGATCGACACGGAACTCGGAGCACGCCAAGTGGAAGACGTGCTGGGAAGGATTGCTTACGGCGGAATCAGTTGACACGCGTCTACCGGATATTGCGGAAGGCATATTCCCGCTCTCCGCTCGATGGTGAAGGGGCATATCGATACGGTGGGCGATGGTCAAGCGCCGGGACTCGGTTGTCGTACACTTCCGAGCATCAATCGCTAGCGATGCTGGAGTATTTTGTCCACCTCGACTCGGACAACGCTCCTGCTGATCTGGTGCTGGTCACCGCCGAAATTCCGGATGATCTGTCGAGAGAGAGAATCGTCGCACAGGAGTTGCCCTCTGTCTGGCGCAAATCACCAGCGCCAGTCGAACTGGCATTGATTGGAGACGAATTCGTTCAGCGCGCCAAGCAATGCATTTTGATTGCGCCCTCGGCCCTGGCGCCCAACGAAAACAACTGGCTCTTGAATCCGCAACACACCAGTTTTCGAAGGATCGTCCTATCCCAACTGGAGCCGCTGAGCTACGATCCGAGAATGTTTGGCCGGCTGCGGGGACGGCGTAGACCGAGAAACATCTAACGAAATTTCTTAGCTCGCGGCCATCTCGCCAGAACTGTCGTCGAAATCCCTCCACGCGGGCGGAAATCGCCCTTCACTTCTGCCCAAACCGGCTTCGCCCATCGCACTACATCTTTCAGCACCTGGTTCACGATGTTCTCCTGAAAAATTCCCAGGTTGCGATAGGACTGCAAATATTCTTTGTACGATTTCAGTTCCAGGCACTCTTCGTCGGGCTGATAGCGCAGCGTGATGACGCCGAAATCCGGCAGCCCTGTCTTCGGACACACGGAGGTAAATTCAGGATCATCGATCACAATCTCGTATCCAGGAAATTGATTCGGCCAGGTTTCGATCTCGGGAAACTTATGATCCAAACCGGATTCGGCGTGCTCTGGCGTATAGCGGCCCGATTTCTGCATAAGACTATTGTAGCGGTTGGGTCACACATTTCAGCGAAGCTAAGGCGACGACTTCTTCTCCAGGCCAGTTTCCAGCATCCGCTAAAGATAGCCAGCATCTAACCATGCAACGGCTTGGGAAGGCGCGTATCTCTGGGCAGCCGCCACAGTGGTAAATTAATGCTTGCAGTTGTCCCCGCCACATCCTGAAAGATAACAAGTTGGCAGCAACCAACAATTCGAATGGACGACCCACCTCGCGCAAGAGCCGCACTTGGATCACGGTGGGCGTGCTCGCGGCACTGGCAGCCATTCCGTTCATACACCGGCAAACCCCGCTGAAGGTGCGCACCGCTACCGTGGAGCGCGGATCCATCCGCAGTCTGATTTCCACCAATGGCAAAGTGGAACCCATTCAGAATTTCGAAGCTCACTCGCCGGACGCTACGACGGTAAAGCGTCTGCTGGTGAAAGAAGGAGATCACGTCCGCAAAGGCCAGCTGCTGTTGCAACTGGATGATAGCGACCTGCGCAGCCAGGCGGCGCGCGCGCAGGCCCAGATAAAGGCCGCGCAGGCCGACCAGGCAGACTTGACCACCGGCGGTACGCGCGAAGAGGTTCTTACGCTCGATGCGCAACTGATCAAAGCTCGCAGCGCGCTTAACAATGCTCAGCGCAACCTTGACGCGCTACGCCATTTGCAGCAGCAGGGTTCGGCATCACTGGGTGAGGTTCAGCAGGCGGAAGATGCCGTGCAGCGTGCCCAGGCTGATGCCACCCTGCTGGAGCAAAAACGGAAAGAGCGCTACTCGAAACCCGAAGTGGCAAAGGTTCGGGCGCAAGGCGCCGAAGCGCAGGCTGCTTATGACGCGGCGGAAGATGCTCTTGCCAAATCCAGCGTGCGTGCACCTTTCGATGGTATTGTCTACACCCTGCCTGTCAAGCAAGGCTCTTATGTGCAGACCGGAGACTTGCTGTTGCAGGTCGGCGATCTCTCGAAGATGTTGGTACGCAGCTTTGTCGATGAGCCTGAAATCGGACGTCTGGCCACCGGGCAGAAAATCGAAGTCACCTGGGATGCTGTACCCGGACGCGTCTGGAATGGAACGGTGAGCACGGTTCCCGCCACCGTAAAATTACGCGGCGCCCGCAATGTGGGCGAAGTCACCTCTACAGTGGACAATCACGATCGCCGGCTTCTGCCCAATGTAAACGTTGGCGTCACCATCATCACGGCAGAACATAGCGGCGTGCTCACGCTACCGCGGGAAGCGGTGCGGATGGATGACACCAAGCCTTATGTCTACCAGGTGGTCGATGGCGAACTGAAACGCCGCGATGTCGAGGTTTCCCTGCAAAACCTCACGCAAGTGCAGATCACTGCCGGGCTTCCGGAGCATTCCCATGTCGCTCTCTCCTCTGCCGACACCAAGCCGTTGACCGACGGCGCCCGTGTGAAGGTGGTTGAGTAAGTCATGAAGTATCTCGCAGGTTCCGCTTTTCATTCCGGAGATGTTTTTGGTCAGCAAAACAGGATCGAAGTGGGGCGCGGTTTTTGTGGCACCCTGATTGCGCGCTTGGCTTGCTTTGTCATCGCGCTTACGTTAGTGGTGCTTCCAGCGGCGGCAGATACGCCGCAGGATCTTCTCGCCGGCGGCCACGTCGACCAGGCGCTGCGAGTGCTCGAACAGCACATCCATAGTTCTCCGACTGCGGAAGCTTACAACCTGCTTTGTCGCGCCGATTTCGAGCTCGACGATTGGGACGCTGGAATTCCCGCTTGCGAAAAAGCTGTCTCGCTTGCGCCCGCCAATGGGCTTTACCACCTCTGGCTCGGTCGAATCTATGGTGAGAAGGCGGATCGTTCCGGATTCCTGAAGGCGGCAGGACTGGCAAGGAAAGTGCACTCCGAGTTTGAGCGCGCGGTCGAGTTCGACCCCAAGAGCTGGCAAGCGCACACGGATCTCGCCGAGTTTTATGTGGAAGCGCCGGGCATCGTGGGCGGAGGAGAAGACAAAGCTCGCGCACAGGCCGACCTGCTTGTTTCGATGAATCCTGCCATGGCGGATTGGGTAAGAGCCCGCATCGCGCAAAAGAAAAAAGACAATGCGATGGCGGAAAAGGAATATCGTGCTGCGATCGATGCCAGTCACGGAGGGGCGCGAGCCTGGGTGAATCTCGCGGGCTTCTACCGGCACACCGGCCACCTGGATGAGATGGAGCAGGCCCTGCGTACCGTGGAGTCGTGTCCGCTGGATTGGCCCGCCGCACTCATGGATGGAGCCAGTCTTTTACTTCGGACGGGCCGCGATTACCCCTTGGCCATTCGCCTGGTGCGCCACTATCTTGCCTCCGGCCCGGTGGAGGAATGGCCCGCTTTCAAGGCGCACTATCTCCTCGGCCAGTTACTCGAGAAACAAGGCGAGCGCGACGCCGCGGCGGAACAATATCGCGCGGCCCTGGCCATGGCCCATACTTTCGCTCCGGCGCAAGAGGGATTGCAGCGCGTGGCGCGTTAGAAGAGGGTAGGCCGGGATTCAGCACTCGAGGTGATAGTGAGTAAGATCGCTTTTTAGCGAAAGTGATTCGGGTTTGTCCGTGACACGACAATATGAAGTGCGACCCAACAAGGCGTAGCGCCGCACCGTTCTCAATTGACAACTGCAGCCAGGATTGCAGATACTGCGATCTGCGCATGTAGGATGCAACGGCACGCCGCCGAAGGGCTATGCCCACCTACGATCTCAATCGTGGAGGCGTACATGCCCAATCTAGAGAACCTTAAGAAGCAAGCCAAGCTCATATTGCGGTGGCATCGCGAACGTCACTATCCCGTCGCCGCACAAATCCGCAAGCATTTGCCTCGTTTTCTGAATATGCGCGACTCGGAGATTCTTGCGGCGAGCTTTAAGCTCGGCGATACGCAAGAAATGGTCGCCAGACAGCAGGGCTTCGATAGTTGGCAAGCCCTGAAGACTGGACTTTCGACCATCTCGCACAAGGTGAAGGTGAAATCTTCGACATCCAAAGCAACGATTGTGGGTGCAGAGCCGCAAGTGTTCGTCGCCGATATCAACAGATCATGCGAATTTTTCTGCAAGAAGTTGGGCTTTTCACTGGTATTCAGTTACGGTAAACCTCCCTACTATGCCCAGGTGCGGCGCGACGCGGCGCGTCTCAATCTAAGATGTGTCGAGCAACCAGTAATCGAGTCGAGGGTCCGTGATCGGGAGGAACTGTTGTCGGTATCGATGACTGTCGCTACGGCAGACGAAATCAAGCTGCTCTTTCTCGAGTTTCAGTCCGCTGGCGTTGCCTTTCACCAGACTCTGAAAAAGCAGCCTTGGGGCGCCAAGAATTTCGTCGTCAAGGATCCGGACGGGAATCTGCTGCTGTTTGCTGGACCCGCCAACTAACAGCTACTAAACCGGAACGTTGTGATCGAGGCTGGTGCCTTTCCCACCCTTCGGAGCTGCTAAGGGTGGGAAAGGTTAAAGTTCGCCAGCTTTCGTAGCACGGAATCACAGCCTCTTTCCGAGTTTCTCAGTTATTCACCTTCGCAGGTCACACGGTTGTTCCAGTCTACGAACGAACCTTGCGGGTTCTCGCGCCAAGCCCACACGTGGAGCTCGAAGAATGAAGGGATGTTGAAGCGATTCGGGGCTGCGACGAAATTAAAGACCTGTCCGTCGAGCACCGGAGGAGTGTTGTTATTGGCGGCGAGCCAGCTGGCCGAGTCCAGAATAAACTCGACGCCTACGAGCGTCATCTTTCCATTGGAGGAGGGCTCGTAGATGAGAGCCTCCGGTTGCGAGGGGTCGAGGGTGAGATTGCCGAGCAGGGTGCCATTCACATAGTGCACGCCCATTGCCCCGTGGTCGGTACCAGCGACGCAACCTAGAAACGGTCCGTATCCGGCCGCCGTGGCATTGTTGACATCAACATACCGCTTCGTTCCCTCGCGAACGAGTTGCACCAGGTGGGCTGAAGACGAGGCCTGATGACCGCCCGCATGACTGGAGGACTCTTGGGCAGCGAGCAGCGGACTGGCAATGATGAGGCTGTTGAGCAAACCCAGAGTAAGGGTTCGCAGTATTGATTTCTGGATGAGCTGGGAGATCGGCGCTGTCATAGTTTTTCCTTTATTGATTCTTGTTGAGATTGTCGGCCGCGATCGTTCGCGCGGCGGACTGAGGGGAATCTTGCATGAACTGTGAAAGCGGGCAATCCATGCGGCCTCCTTCGTTCCCCAAAGTTTCCTCATTTCATAAATTCAAGAAAAGCTTGGACTTAGTTGTCTAGCCAATGTAGCCTTAAGCCGCAAGGAAATTGGGTAGCCTTAGTCTTACGGGAGTTCGTATGCTGGCAGCGGCTCCGGCCTCGGGCGTTCTGCGATTTGATGGCTTCGAGCTCGATACTCGAGCCGGCGAGCTGCGCAAGGCTGGGGTTAAACTCCGCTTGCAAGGACAACCGATACAAGTACTGGCGGCGTTGCTGAATAGCGCGGGGGAGCTACTCACCCGAGAGCAGCTTCGAGCGGAAGTCTGGCCAGCTGAAACCTTTGTCGATTTTGACCACAGCTTGCACAACGCAATCGCGCGCATTCGGGAAGTGCTGGGAGACTCCGCGGGCACTCCGCGTTATATCGAAACGCTGCCCCGTAGAGGGTACAGATTCATAGGTACGGTGGAGAGAGTGGGCCTCGAGAACGCCCCACTCAGTGCGCCAGCCGGTTCGTCTGTAGAAGCTCCGGTTGCGCCGCCTCAAGCCAAAGCTCGCGCGATCCTCATGGTTGCGCTGTCGATTACGGTTGCGATCGCGGCGGTTCTGACACTGATAACTTTCTTTTCGCGTCGCGCAGCTGCCACACCTTCCGTGCGCTCCATCGCAGTGCTGCCGCTCGATAACTTTTCCGGGGATCCCGCCCAGGAATATTTCGTCGACGGCATGACGGATGAGCTGATCACAGACCTGGCCAAGATTGGCGCCCTGCGAGTGATCTCCCGCACGTCCGTAATGCGCTACAAGGGCACGAAGAAGTCCTTACCGGAAATTGCAAAAGAACTGAACGTGGATGGCATCATCGAAGGATCAGTGACTCGTTCCGGGCAACGAGTGCGGATTACCGCCCAGTTGCTCTACGGCCCCACCGACAAACATCTTTGGGCAGAGACTTACGAGCGTGACCTTGGCAATGTCCTTAGTATGCAAAGCGAAGTGGCACAAGCGATCGCGCAGCAAGTCCGCGCACAACTCACTCCAAACCAGCAGTCTCAGCTTCGTTCAGCCCATGTGGTAGATCCGGCGGCGTACGACGACTACCTCCGGGGACGCCTTTACTTTACCAATGAGTTCACCAAGCCTGATTCGCTCAAGAAGGCCCAGCACTACTTCGAAGATGCAATCCAGAAAGACCCAAACTTCGCTCTTGCTTACGCGGGACTCGCAGACACTTACGTCTTCCTGGCGTATGCAGGAGCTTTGCAAAAAGATCTGGCCTACCGGTCGGCCAAGAATACATTGGCCAAAGCACTGCAACTGGACGACAGCATCGGCGAAGCCCACGACACACTCGGCGCGCTGAGTTCCTCTTTCGACTGGGATTTCGCGACTGCCGAGCGCGAGTTCAATCGCGCCATCGCTCTGGCGCCGAGCTATAGTTGCGCGCATGAAGATCGCGGCATCCTTCTCGCTTTGGTTGGCCGGCGAGCCGAAGCCCTGGCCGAGATCGCAAAGATCGACCAGCTCGACTACGGTTTCAGTGCGGCACATACCGAATCATTGATCTACTACGAGCTGCGTGACTACCCTAGCCTGATTGATTCAAGCCGCAGAGCGCTGCTTTTTGACCCCGGGGATTGGTTTCAGCATTACGCTCTCGGCGTCGGTTACGAAGGCACCGGCAAGCTTCCGGAAGCGATCGCGGAGTACCAGAAGGCAATTGAGAACTCGGGCGGCTCTCCGGATCCCACCGTGGCGCTGGCGCATGCTTATGCGGGCGTGGGGAGAAAAGCTGAGACTCAGAAGATCCTGCATGACTTAGAGCGAGAATCGAGTAAGGTCTACGTTTCGCCTTACTTGATCGCAACGCTATATGCGACTCTTGGGGACGAAGACACAGCTTTCACGTTCCTGGAGAAAGCTTGTCTGGAGAAATCGTTGGGTACCCCCGGGTATCTGAAGTCTGATTTACGGATTGATAACCTTCGCTCTGATCCTCGTTATCAAAACCTGCTTCGCCGTGCCGGATTGAACGACTAGGGTGCGTGCGGCTGATGTAACGCTGCAGCATCATTTGGCAGGCTCTTCCGGGACATCGAAACCGTAGCTTCTCAGCACATCTCGGATTGCGGGGGTCTTCACGAACGCGAGGAATTGCTTTGAAACTTTCTTGTTTTTCGAGGAGCGAAGTATCACACACGCCTGCTCGATGGGTGGATAATCCGTGGTGGGAACGTCGGCGTAACGGCCTTTGTCTTTCATGTTGGGAGATAACGCCAGCGACAGTGCGACAATGCCAATTTCCGCCGCGCCCGAGACCACGAATGAAGCGGTTTGCGAAATGTTTTCCCCCAGCACAAACTTGTCTTTCACTTTGTCGTAAATATTCTCGTGCTTTAGAGCTGCCACTGCGGCCTGCCCATACGGGGCGTGTAACGGATTCGCGATGGCAATCTTCTTGATCGAGGGATCGAGTAAAACCTTCATCCCAGGACTCAAATCAAGTTTGGAATCGCTGGGCACCCAGATCACAATCTTGCCTCTTGCGTATTCGGAATAGCTTCCGGGCCCCGTCAATCCCTCCGCCTGCAGTTTTTTCGGATAATCGAGGTTCGCGGAAAAAAAGACATCGAAGGGAGCTCCACTCTGAATCTGCTGCAGAAAGTTTCCCGATGAACCGTAGGTGGCCTTGACTGTCTTGCCGGTTTCCTTCTGGAATCTGGAGGCAATATCCTGCATGGCGAATTGCAGGTCCGCGGCAGCGGCAACGCTTATTTCCTGCGCCGCGCACAGGTGGGAGGAAAAGCTGATTGCCGCCAGAGCCAGCCAGGCGAGGTAGGAAACAGAACGAACTCTCTTTCTCATGTCACACGAAGAATCATTACTTCCGTAGCTTTTATCAAAGCCGCCGCCGTCTGTCCGGCTTTTAACTGCATTTCACGCGCAGAGCGGGCCGTGATGATCGATACAATCTGCTGACCTCCAATCGAGATCGCCACTTCAGCCATCAGGCCGCTGATGCGCACCGAGTCGATCCGTCCCACCAATTGATTCCGGCCGCTGACGCGACGAACCACCAGCTTGCGCTCCTTCTCGGTTCTTCCCCGCGTTCTGAAAAGCAGACGGTCCACTTCCCTCTGCGGAATGCGATGATGTCCACCGGCGGTTTGAATGCTGCGAATCTTCTTCTTGTAGATCCATTGCTTAATGGTCGGAAAGCTGACCCCGAGCTGCAAAGCCGCTTCGCGCAGCTTCAGCAATTCCTCATTCTTCTGACCGGATTGTCCGTTCCCTGGCATCGGAACGAAATCCTACAAGCAACCCGAAACATGGTCAATCGCTGGTCTCTCCTTGCTACAGACACCCCAGATTGCAACCGTATCCGTAGTGAACTGAATTGTAATTGATATCGCAAGCGTATGTCATATACACTTCATGATTCTTCTACCGACCAGTATTCATTCGGAGGCTTTATGCGTAAGTCCAATTTCTTCTTCCTGGCCCAATCCTTCTTGTTGCTTTTGTGGCTTGCGATGGGAGCGTTGCCGGTGAGGGCCCAAGCGGGAGCAAGCCTTTCCGGCGTGGTGACGGACCAAGCCGGAGCAGCCCTTCGCGATGTCGCGGTGAGAATCAAGAACGTCGACACAGGTGTAACGCGCACGATTGCAACCGACGGCGGAGGGCACTATCAGGCGTCCGGCCTGACTGCGGGGCGCTTCGAGATTCGAGCGGCAAAACAAGGGTTCGCCGATGAAACGCGCATAGGGATCAGCCTGACGGTTGGCGAGGAGGCCACAGTCGACATCAGGATGCAGTTGAGTACTCCCGACGCCTGCGCAAGCGGCCACGAGTTCGCCACCACCGATTGCACGCTGACGTGGCACGGCATCACGCTGTTCGGTGCGTATGACGTCGGCTTCGGCTGGGTCAGCCACGGCTTACCGGAGAACGGCTATAACTATGAAGGCGAATCTCTGGTGAACCGGAACGGCTATCAACATCGATTCCTCGTCGCACCAAACAACCTGTCGCAGACGGGTCTGGGCATCAGGGGCAAGGAAGAGTTCCGGCCCGGCTGGTCGGTTGTGTTCAACGCTTCCACTGGCATCAATCCACAGTCCGGGCTGCTCGCCAACGCGTCAGCCACCGACACCATCAACAACGGGCATCCCAGGAGCAGCTATTCGATAGCCATCGACGGCGCGCGCGCTGGCCAACCCTTCAATGACGAATTCTATGCAGGCGCATCATCCACGCACTTCGGCACTCTGACCTTCGGTCGTCAGCGCGCTCTCGGCACCGATGCAATGCTGCTTTACGATCCAGCGGGCGGCAGCTATGCGTTTTCGTACATCGGGTATAACGGCACCATGGCCGGCGGCGGCGACACTGAAGACAGCCGTTGGGACGACGCGCTGAAGTATCGCCTCACTTATGG
Source organism: Candidatus Sulfotelmatobacter sp. (assembly GCA_049693675.1). GTDB lineage: Bacteria > Acidobacteriota > Terriglobia > Terriglobales > Acidobacteriaceae > Sulfotelmatobacter. The sequence goes on from JBAVQD010000082.1 coordinate 31,445, forward strand.
CCCAGTCCATTTCGGCGCGATGTATAAATTCGCCGATGGTTCTGGAGGCTGCTACTCGGCCTCCGCAACCTTTACTGCCGCCACCTGTACGCCGGAATCGGCACATAACAATGCTTACGGATTCGACCTTGGCGGAGGATACGGCAAGTTCTCAGCCGACATCGTCTTTCAACAATACAACCAGGCAATCAGCGTATTGAACCCCTTGCTGGGGCCTCAGAGTCTGACGCAGCCATATCAGTCGACCGCCGACAGCATCAATACAAACCCCATCACCGGGCCCAATGTGATCGGAACGACCAACACTGTCTATGGCATCGTGACCGACAACCGCGCCATCATGGTCGCTGCCAAGTATACGTGGGACCCGTTCAAGTTCTTTGCCGGCTATGAATACATCTGGCTGAATAACCCGTCGAATCCGTTGGGCGTTGGGGCCTCGGACCAGGGCGGTTATTTCTTGAGTGGCGTCGAAGACAACAATCTTGATTCTGAAAGGTTGTTGAACATCTGGTGGACGGGCGTGAAATATGCCATCGATAGGAAAACCGACATCACTTTGTCCTGGTATCAACAGCGGCAGAACGACTTCCGTGTTCCGCAGACCTGCTCGGCCACAGCCGGTTTCCGCGCTTCGTGCGCGGGCACCCTCAACGAGGTGTCGCTCTATGCCGATCATCACTTTACCAAACGTTTCGACGGTTTTGCGGGATTTGCGTATTCTTGCGTGAGCGGCGGTCTGGCCATCGCCATTCCTCATGGCCCCGGCGTCCCCTACATCAATGACAACAACTTTGCTCCGACGGTCGGGGGGCGTTTCACCTTCTGATCGTTTTCGGGTCGAGCTTCCGCGGCGGGCTCAGTCGACAGACCGCATCGATTGTGGTTCATCAAAAAGTCGCTGCCGGCTCCAAATCGCTACGCCCTCACTCCACTTATAGGAGAATGTACGAGAGCTGATCATGACCTCCGTACGAATGGACAAATGGCTGTGGGCCGCGAGATTTTTCAAGACGCGCTCACTTGCGGCGCGAGCGTGTGAACTCGGTAGAATTCAATCGAACCACCAGCCCGCGAAAGCCGCGCGCGATGTTCGCATCGGCGATATGCTGCGCATCAGCAACGAAGGCGGCGATTTCGAAGTGGAAGTTCTGCTTCTCAGCGACGTGCGAGGGCCCGCTTCGATTGCGCAGACCTTCTACCGCGAGACCGACGACAGCCGCGAATTGCGCCAGAAGGTCGCCGCCGAGCGCAAGGC
>JBAVQD010000083.1:0-2078 GCA_049693675.1 Candidatus Sulfotelmatobacter sp.
AGAGAGCGCAGTCCGCGGCCGAAGCGGCGTTCAATCAATTCATAGGCGGTGTAAAGATCACCGCGAAAATAATGGGGCAGCAGCACAAAGCTGATCACTACGCGTCCGAGTAGGTATCCCATTACGACTTGCAGAAAAGCTAAATTCGTATCGTAGGCGAGGCCCGGGATGCTGATGATGGTGAGAGTGCTGGTCTCGGCGGCGACGATCGAAAGAGCAATTGCCCACCAGGGAATATCGCGGCCCGCCAGAAAATAGTCGCGAATCGAACGCTGCCGCTTGCGAAAGTGCAATCCGAAGAGGGTGATGCCGACCAAGTAAATTGCAATGATCGCAAGATCGAGTTTGTCGAGGCCCATGCGTTCTGCCGCTGTCCCTTGCGCTGATATTTTTCTGGCTTTAATTATGGAGGCAATTCCCAGTTGACGCGAGTGCGTCTTTATAGACGTGGGCTGAGAGTTTGATCTTGGCCAACGCTCTGCATACAACTGCCTGTGATAGAAATAACCGTGGCTTACTACCTTGGCATTGATGGCGGCGGCAGCAAGACGACGTGCACTGTAGGCGATGAGGTTTCGCCTTTAGGCTCGGCCGTGACCGGACCGAGCAACATCGTTCGCGTGGGAGAACTGCGGGCGCGCGAGTCACTGCACCAAGCCATACGCCAGGCGTGCGCAGCCGCGAAAATCGACCCGCGTGAAGTGCATCGTGCTTGCGTTGGCGTGGCGGGAGTTGCTAGCGAAGATGTGGCCAACGCCGTTCGTAAATTCATTGCAGAAGTGATTCCGGCGGAAATCGAAGTCGTAGGTGATATGCAGATTGCACTGCAGGCGGCTCTGGGCACGGAGTTGGGCGTGGTCGTCATTGCTGGCACGGGATCGATTGCTTACGGGCGCGATGCGCAAGGAAAAACAGCCCGCGCAGGCGGATGGGGCTTCGCTATCTCCGACGAAGGGTCGGCGCATTGGATTGGGCGTACTGCAGTCTCTTCGTTGCTCCGCGCCGCGGATGTATCTGGAGATGATCGAGTGGCTCGTTACGTCTCGCCACTTTTCTGCGAGGTGAAATCCATTTGGAAGGTGGAATCGGTAGATCAATTAGCGCGCACCGCGAATACGAATCCGGACTTCGCGATATTGCTTCCCGCGGTCGTCACCGTCGCCGAGGCAGGAGATGAAGTGGCTCGAAAAGTCCTCGTCCAAGCAGGGGAAGAATTGGCAGACCTCGCCGCTATTGTGGTCCGGTTGCTTTTCCCCGTGGGCATTCTGTGCGATCGTGGCGCGATCCCGCTCGCTCTGGTCGGCGGTGTTTTTCGCTATGCGCGTTTGGCACGCGAGAGTTTCTGCGACGCGCTCAGCAAGCTTGATCCGCGGCTGCAGGTTAACCCGAATGTGGTGGAACCGGTTGCAGGTGCGCTGCAGATTGCGCGGAAGGTCGCTTCCCCGCCGGAAGCCAGAGCGGAGTAGTTCAACGTTCAGACTCGTTGCAGTGAATTAGCATTCGCTGATCTGGAGGATGGCGTCGTTGGTGTACGACGCGGCCGGAGAGAGCGACCAGAGTTAGTTTAGGAAAGCGAAGACTGACCACTCGATATCCGGAACTTGTTGGCAGGGCAAAACCTTAAGACGCGGAGGACAGACAGAAAGACCGCGGAGAACGCCGAGAAACTCATGGACGAAAAACTTTTCATAGCGCTCTCTGCGGAAGTTCAGAGCGATCTCTGCGATAGGATTTGTTATTTCCGAAAGTGATTGCTGATAGCCTCGGCTTGAACTCGCGTAACAACCGCCGAAAGCGCTGACGCATCCGCCTGCCGGACTGCCTGAAGGCTACCAAAGTGCTCGAGCAGCCGTCGCGTGGTGCTCTCGCCCACGCCGGGAATTTCCATCAGTTCCGTAGAACGATCGCGCATCTGACGGCGCTTGCGATGGAAGGTTACGGCGAAGCGATGAGCTTCGTCCCGAATGAGCTGAATCAAATGCAGCACCGGCGAGTGATGATCGAGCACAACCGGATCTTTTTCTTGTCCGTAGACGTAAAGAATCTCCTCGCGTTTGGCGATCGCGGCGAGCGGCTGG
>JBAVQD010000084.1:0-25492 GCA_049693675.1 Candidatus Sulfotelmatobacter sp.
TCCGGGCAGAATCCGACGTTCTCGCCGCGGGCCAACTCCTTGTCGAGCGCCATGCGGAGGCGCTCAGCCACTGGCTTCAGGCTCATCTTCGGATTGGGCTTGCCCTTGGGGCGGCCCAAGTGCGAGGCGAGAATCAGTCTCGCCCCGTGCCTCAGGGCGTACTCGATGGATGGCAATGTTTCTCGAATCCGCGTGTCGTCCATAACGCGTCCATCTTCGAGTGGAACGTTGAAGTCGACGCGCATGAAGATACGGTTGCCGTTGAGTGGAAGATCACGGATGGAAAGCTTGGACATTGGCTGGTCGTCCTTAGATGTAATGAAATAGCTCCGCTGCTTCGACTTTGCTTAGGGCAGGCTCCGCGCTTGCCAGGCGGGCGTTTCCGCCCGCCGTGGCAAAAAGCCAGCGAAACGCCGGCAACAAAACTCTAGAGGCCCTTGCCGGCGATGTAGTGAATCAGATCCCGCACGCGGCAGGAGTATCCCCATTCATTGTCGTACCAGGAGATTACCTTGACGCAATTGCCGCCGACTACCAGAGTCATCGGCGCATCGACAATCGAAGAGCGGGAGTCGCCTTTGAAGTCCGAAGACACCAGTTCATTCTCTTCGAAGCCGAGATACCCCTTCAGCGGACCGCTCTCGGAGGCTTTCTTAAGCGCCGCGTTTACTTCCTCTTTGGTAGTCTTTTTCTCCACCCACGCCACCAGATCGACCACCGAAACATTAGGCGTCGGCACGCGCATCGCGAAACCATCCAGCTTTCCCGACAGATCAGGAATCACGAGTTTGAGGGCCTTGGCTGCGCCGGTAGACGTAGGAATCATGTTGATCGCTGCTGCCCGCGCTCGCCGCAGGTCTTTGTGCGGGAAGTCGAGGATGACCTGGTCGTTTGTGTAAGAGTGAATCGTCGTCATCGTCCCGCTGACAATTTTGAATGCGTCGTTGATCACCTTGGCGATCGGCGCCAGGCAGTTCGTGGTGCAGGAGGCGTTCGAAATAATGTGGTGCTTGGCGCCATCATATTTTTCCTGGTTCACGCCGAGAACGAGTGTGATGTCTTCATTCTTCGCTGGAGCGGAAATGATCACTTTTTTCACCGTGCCGCGCATGTGCTTCTTGGCGTCGTTCGCGTCGGTGAAGTGTCCGGTCGATTCAATCACCACTTGCGCGCCCACGGATTCCCATGGCAACGCACCCGGATCTCTTTCTTTAAATACTTTGATGGTTTTGTTGTCGATGGTAATACTGTCAGCTGTCGCGCTGATCTTGTTCGGCAGATTGCCGAGAATGGAATCGTATTTCAGCAGGTGCGCCAGCGTCTTGGGATCGGTGAGATCGTTGACCGCTACAAATTCCAGGTTAGGATCGTTGAGTGAAGTCCGCAGCACATTGCGGCCGATGCGTCCGAAACCGTTGATGCCAACTTTGATTGCCATGCTTCCTCCAGATGAGTTATGAGTGCAACAGCAGATTCCACGCAGCCTGATAAGGGAACTAATGATGTTAGCAGGAGCGGGAAGCGGCGTAAATGATCGCTAGCCAGATTGCACAAGTTCTATTCCTGATCACGGAATGAGGTGCGGCCGATCCTTGACAATATTATGAAATCGTTAATTCGAGGAAGGCATCCGCCCGGCTAAAGATCGATGTCAGTCGGGCCAACCAGTATTTCCGGTTGATTGTCTGCCGAGCGTGGGATTGTTCCTCCAGCGGCAGGATGCGTGCTGAGGCCGCAAATTCTTGCCCGGTGACTTTTCCTCGAATGGTGCATGGCGCAACCCGCACTTGAGTATTATTTCGAATACGTTTTGTCTTACCCATGACACTGCGTGTCATCACGTACAACTTGCCAGTGTCCTCTCCAAACCATACCGGAGTGGAAACTGCCATGCCGTTCTTCCGAAACGTTGTCAGAGAGATATATTTCTGACCGTGGATGGTAGGCGGGATTGGTTTTGCTGTGTCTGGCATGGTCCGGCTCCGATCTCAAATTTGCGATGCATAGCGTCAGATTTTTGAGCCGCTGTCGCGGATGGTTCCCTCGCAGGACGCAGATTGATCCGGCACTCTCTTCTGTGTTAAAAGCCTTGCATGCGTAAATGGATGCGCGACCGCTTGCAGCGTCGCAAAAAGACACCCGCCGCGCCCTCCGATAAGCCGGCTCCGCCTCCCTTGCAGCCTGCGTATTTTGACGCGGAACAGTCCCCCGGCGCGGACGATAGAGAGAATATCGAATCGGAAATTTCTGCTCCGCCACCGTTTTCTGCGGAAGATGAACCTTTCCACCAAGACCGGCCAAGGGAAGAGCGACCGGGTCGCGTGGCAGATGCCGGTGCTGAAGAAGTTTCCCAGGAAGCTGATCGTGCAGCATCGCAGTCCGCGCCGCGCAGTTCCGAAGCAAGCGGCCGCAGCCGGCGGCGGCGGGGCGGGCGAGGGCGAGGAGGTCGAGGACGGGTGCAGGCGGTAGCTCAAGCCTTCACTCCGGCAGCGGCGAAAGGGTCGATTCCTGGACTCCCTCTCGAAGCGGCGGAGGAAGAAATGCCGGAGGCAGGAGAGCCAGGTACAGAAAAAGAAGCAGAAGCTCAACCAGTCGCAGCTGCGGCGGCGCCTAAGTTGCCCGCGCCTGCGGCAGTTGCGCAACGTCCGCCCAAAGGGGTGGTTGTGCTGGCCATCGGATTGCCGGGTTCGGGAAAGAGTTCATGGTTCAAGCGGCACAATGTGGTGCCACTCTCCAGCGATATGGTTCGTGCGTTGCTCTTCGACGATGTCCGCGAACAGCGATTTCAGGATCTCGTTTTCTCCAATCTGCGCTCGATGCTCAAAGCGCGGCTCATCGCCAAGCGCCCGACAAACTATGTGGACGCGACTAACCTTACACCACAGGAACGCCAGCACTGGATCAAGCTGGCGAAGGATTATCAGTACGAAGTGCACGCCGTCTTCTTCGATGTACCGCTGGAAGTTTGCATTGAGCGCCATGAACGCCGCGACCGGGTTGTTCCGGAGGACGTAATGCGCCGCATGGCGGCTAAGCTGAAGCCGCCCACGTTCGAAGAAGGTTTCGCCAAGATCACAGTTGTGCGGGTGAAAAAGAAAGAGTCGGAAGCAAGCTAAGCTAAGCTAAGCTTAGCGGGAGATTTCTATCCCTTCAGATGCGGTAGCAGTTCTTTGAACGCTGGCGTCGAAGAGGATCGCATCAACTCATAGATCATCATCTCGGTAGAAGAGATCACAGCTCCGGCCCCGCGCATTCGATCGAGACCTATTTTCCAATTCCATTCCGTGCGCGAACTCACCGCGTCTGATGCGATATGCACGAGATAACCTTCACGCAGCGCCGCCAGCGCCGTCTGCATCACGCAGATATGGCTCTCCATGCCGCATAGGAGCAAAGTGTTGCGATTGCCCGGCAGGCGCTTGAGCGACGTGCAGAAAACATCGCTGCCGAAGCAGGAGAAAAGATTCTTGTCGATCGCCTCGGTTTCGGGAAGCAGGGAAGCGATTTCCGGCACGGTCCCGCCCAGACCCTTGGCGTACTGTGTACTGACGATCGCGGGGATTTTAAGTATGCCGGAGGCGCGGATCAGCAGCTTGGCATTGCGTACGAGCTGCTCTTTCTGGAAAATCGGAGGCAGGAGTTTTTGTTGGATATCCACTACCAGGAGAGCGCATCGATCGGCTTCGAGCGGTTGCCGCGCTACCTCGGAATAATCGCGACCCGGTGTGGAGATGTTTTCAAAAACCGTTGACATGGCTCCTCCTGCTAGAACGTCAATCGTGATTCTATTCCGGCGGAAGGGAAGAATAGAACGGCAACATTGTTGACCGGGCTCGGAAGAAAACCATAGAATCAGAATGAGCTGATGGCAGATCAGTTCTGAGATTGCCCCCTCGTTCAACGGCTAGGACACCTGCCTCTGGAGCAGGCTATCGGGGTTCGAATCCCTGGGGGGCAGCCAAATTTCATCTTGTTACCTTCCCTCCGAACCTCTCCGCGATTATGAGGTCGATTCTCCGAGAGCCTTAATCTGATCGCCGATTTCTTGCCGCCGCCGTTGCCGACTCTCAGATTCGGCAGCTTGGACGTCCGATCCTAGACCTTCTTTGTGATCTTTATCCAATTCTTTGAGCAAGGCGAGTTCCTGCAATAAATCCATCATCTGTTCCGAAGGCTTGGAGCTCATTCAGGTCTCCCGCTCACATCCTGAGATTTTTCCAAGCTTAGGATGCAATTTGCAGCTGCCAGGGCCATGCGGGAGAATCAAAAGTTGCTATAAGAAGTGTGTTCGCGGCGCTGAACGTAGCGTTAGCAAAAGGATTCCAGTGCCATCACCATGAGGATCTCATGTCGCTGGATGTGCCCCCGGCGGCGGGAACGTACCCCTTCTGTGTGTAATCCATCACCATACGATCAGCATTGAAACGCCATCCCAGAGTGCGGATGGTTCGCTTCATGCGTTTGATCCAGCCTCGCGGCAAACCGTCACGATCGCGCTGGTAGTACAACGGAATCACCTCTTCGCGCAGTGCGCGCATCAAGTCTTCCGCGTCGCGGGTATCATGAATGCTCATATCAGCGTGCGTTCTTCCCGTGCCAATCGCAAATCCGTTCCTTCCGTCGTAAGCCTCGGCCCACCAGCCGTCGAGAACAGAAAGATTAAGGCCGCCGTTCAAAACTACTTTCTGACCGCTGGTGCCCGATGCCTCAAAGGGACGCCGCGGATTGTTCAGCCATACGTCGACTCCCTGCACGAGATAACGTCCGACGTTAATGTCATAGTCTTCGATGAAGACCAACTTGTCTGCGAAACGGGGATTCCGCATGAGTTCGGCGATCTGTTGGAGAACTAATTTTCCTGGTTCATCGTTGGGATGCGCCTTGCCCGCAAATAGGAACTGCACTGGGCGTTTAGGATCGTTCACCATTGATGCCAGGTTTTCGATATCCCGCAGTAAAAGGTTGGCCCGTTTGTAGGTGGCAAAGCGGCGAGCAAATCCAATGGTGAGGGCGTCTGGACTGAGCACCTTGGCGAGTCTTTGTAGAGACTCAACTGGCTCGTTCCGGCGCTTGGCTTGCTCGATGGCGCGCCGGCGAACGAAATCGAGGAGCCGCGATTTCAGGCTGAGGTGTGTCTCCCAGAGTTCGCCGTCATCCACATCCTCAATGCCTTCCCAGATACGCGCTTCGCTGCTGTGCTCGTGCCAGTTCGTCCCAAGATGACGGTCGTATAAACGGAACATCTGCGGTGCGAGCCACGAAGGAACGTGGACGCCGTTGGTAATGTGGCCGATGGGGACTTCATCTTCCGGTTTGCCGGGACAGAGGCCAGTCCACATGGCGCGCGAGACTTCGCCGTGCAAGGCGGAAACCGCGTTGGCGCGGCGCGAGAGCCTGAGGCCTAGCACAGTCATGCAAAAGGTCTCCTGTTGATTGCCTGGTTTCTCACGTCCCAGCCCCATCAGGCTTTCTTGAGAGAGGCCCATTTTTTCGCGTAACGGTCCCAGATGTTCTTCGATCAGTTCCGCATCGAAGCGATCGTGACCCGCAGGCACGGGCGTGTGGGTAGTGAAGACGACTTCTCTTGAGACCCGCGAAACAGCACTATCGAACGCAATGCCTTCCTCCTGCATGCGGGTGTGAAGCGCTTCCAGAACGACAAATCCGCTGTGTCCCTCATTCAGATGAAGGACACCCGGAGTGATGCCCATGGCTTTCAAAGCGCGGAAGCCACCTACCCCGAGCAGCAACTCCTGGCGGATTCGAGTGCGTGCATCTCCGCCATAGAGGCGTGAAGTCAACTGGCGATCGTCCGCCGAATTACCTTCCACATCGGAATCAAGCAAGAACAGATCGCAGCGCCCGACGGCTACTCGCCATACTTTGGCGTGAATCGAACCTTTGCGAGTAGCGATTTCGATTTCGACAGGCCGGCCATTCTTGCCGATCGCGGCTTCCAGCGGCAGTTGAGTAACATCCGTCTCCAGATATTCTTCCTGTTGCCATCCGCTGCGATCCAGACGCTGGCGAAAATATCCCTGGCCGTAAAACAAGCCGATGCCGACCAATGGAATCCCAAGATCGGAGGCGCTCTTGATGTGGTCTCCCGCCAACACGCCGAGGCCGCCGGAATAAACCGGCAGCGATTCGTGGATGCCGAACTCCGCTGAAAAATACGCCACTGGACGAGGCCTTAAAACTCCCGCATGTCGTGTTCCCCAGGTGCGGTCCGCGTGTAGATATTCCTGCAACCTGCGGTAGGCATAATTGATGCGGCTGTGGAGTACCAGTTCCGCAGCCCGTTTCTCAAGTCTTGCGAGAGGAAACTCCGCCAGCAGTGATACTGGATTTTGGTTCAGCTGTTGCCATCGCAAGGGATCGAGGTCGCGGAATAGACTGGCGGTATCGTGATCCCAACTCCACCACAGATTGCGGGCCAGAGTCCACAGGCGTTCCTGCGCGGGAGCGATGAAGCGATCGAGAGTTCGCGCTTCGCTTACCACCGGCGCGACCTGCGCCGCCGCCTCGGTCAGCATGTGAATTTCATTCTCACGGAAAAGCCGGGGCTCCATGGTTTGCACCACGAGAACGCCCTGCAAGACTCCGCGGTCGATTAGAGGAACGCCCAGGAATGATTGGTATTCATCTTCGCCGGCTTCCGAAAAATATTTAAAGCGTGGGTGCGTGTGAGCTTGCTCCACAGCTACCGGGCGCACTTGCTCAGCCACCAGTCCGGCGAGTCCTTCGTGGATTGCCATGCGCAACTGGCCGATACACTCCCGCCGGAGGCCGACCGTTGCGGCCAGCACAAGATTGGCTCGATCCGGTTCCAGCAGATAGGCTGAACAAACGTCGGTATCGAAACGCTTGGCAATCAAAGCTACGACGTTCATCAGTGTCTCGGCCGGTTGCCCCTCCTCGGCGGCGAGGTTGGCAATCTCATCCAGGGTGAGAACGTCAGGAACCTCGCGCTGGGGTCCACTCAGATCCAAGTCTTGAACCTCGCTCTGTTTATCTTCCAATCCCAAACTCTCTGGCTCCATTCAATTCGACCCTGGCGGATGCAAGTCGTCCTTTCTCCAACATTTGGTGGATACATGAAGTATTAAAGCATACGACAAAGCACACACCCGCTATTCGCGCAGCGAGTGTGCGTGTCTTTAGTTGATTAATTACAGCCGAATAACTACTTTAGGTGACGCCGGAGCCCCAGTCCAATTTAAATTATCGATCTCCTCCATGTGCACGGAGACCCGAACACGTATGATCGCGAGGATGGGCGAACGTGGCAATTCATGACTAGGCGGGTGGTGCGAGCTGTTGGACGGCAGACGTGTCACCGCCCAGCCAATCCGGATTTTTCGCCGTGGAATCGAAGTGCGACGAAGTCTTGAATAACTCGTACTTTCCGGCCATTGCAACCTCTTTTGTCTTCGCCAGCAGTTCGGTCACTTGCTCACGATTCATGGGCTTAAATGTTTTTGCCGCTTCGATTGCCTGATCCAGAATTGTCGGCCGGTCTATTCCGGTAATCACTACCGAAGTGGGAAGGCTCATGGCGTAATGTAGACATTCCGTCGGCGATACAGTCTTGCTTTTCAGGATCACGCCGTCTCCCATCGACTTCATGCCGAGCACTCCGATCTGCTGTTGCACCAGCTCGGGCACAACGAGGTGAGCGAAACTTCGGAAGTGAGCGTCCATCACGTTCAGCGGCATCTGTGCCGCATCGAAGTGGAAGCCGTGGTCGGCGGCAACTTTCAGCATGTAGAGATGAATATGAGGATCTTTGTGTCCGGTAAAACCGATGTAGCGGATCTTGCCGGCTTGCTTCGCTTCGAGCACCGCCTCGTTGGCTCCGCCCTCCGCGAATATGCGGTCGGGATCGTCGAACCGGATTACCTCGTGATGTTGAATCAGGTCGATGTGATCGGTCTGCAAACGTTGTAAGGAGGTTTCGATCTGCTTCCGGGCGAGGTCCTTGGTTCGGCCATCAATCTTCGTCATCAGAAAAACTTTGTGACGATAACCATCCTTGAGGGCCTTCCCCATTCGCAGTTCACTCTGGCCTTCGTTGTAATCCCAACTATTATCCATGAACGTGATGCCGCGATCGATGGCGGCACGCACCAGCCGGATGCTGTCATCTTCCGTGAGTCCGTGCTGAGCGATATGAAAGCCACCCATGCCGATAACGGAAACGCGCTCTCCGGTGCGACCGAGTGTGCGGTAGAGCATGTCACCGTTTCTTGTTTCCGGCGATGAGAGTAAAGGAATCTGATTCATGGTTTATTCTCCTGGCGCGATCAGTTTGCCGCGACGAATGCGATTACTGCCCACAGCAACGTAGCGCCGCATCTTCTATGAATGTTCTCACTTTATGCTACAAAAATTAACTCAATACGAATCATGAAATTATTTCAGTACGAATCACGGATTCGTGTTTCAGATGATCGCGCATCACCGAGATGTTGCCGCCCATTTCGAGAGGAGCTGACCTGAGATGCTACCTCAATAAAGTCGCCGAAGAGCCCACAGAATCGCGACAACCCGATTGGATGATTCATTGTCTAACTGGTAAGGAGGGAAACTACATGGCAGCGAGAAAAAAGGGCTCGGGAAGAAAGTCAGGCGGCCGCAAGTACGGGAAAGCGGCAGGCAAGAGCGTGAAGAGCGCCATGCACCGTGAGAAGAAAGGTACGCTTAAATCGGGCCGCGGCGGCAAGGGCGGCACTGTGAAGAGCCGCAAGCAAGCCATTGCTATTGGACTATCCGAAGCCCGCAAAAAGGGCGCCAGGGTTCCACGGAAAAAGAAAGCGGCCTAGCAGGTCAGCTCAAAGTGCAATTTGCTTGCAACGTGCGACCAGTAATTTTGCTTTGAAAGGCGCGGCTGTCGCTGCGCCGCAAAGCTTCACAGCAACCGAAATATCATCCAAGCCTTCCAGCTTCTTTCTCATGCTCTCGCGTTCCTTCGCGCCTGTTTCATTCCCGCGCGCAGTCCGCTCACGATTGATTGTTTATAACCGCATCTGTCGGTGGCACTCGTGACCGCAGCGGCGACGCCGCCTGGGGTGGCTGCTTCCTGTGACAATTCTTCCAGTGAAGCATCGCCCTCGCGCCATGCGGCAAGCCCATCCGCCAGCGCATGAGCAGCGGCCAACTGTGCGGTCGATCGATCCAACCCGATTCCTTCGGCGGCGTCAATCAATGCTGAGACCGCGTGATAACCATGACTGCTTGAATAGGTAACGGTGAAAGCGTCAAATTGCTTTTCAGGAATCTCGATCAGCGTACCGACAAGCGAGAACAGTTCGCGAACACGCTTCCGTGCTGCGACCGGAAACCCTTGAGCAAATGCCAGTGCGGTTAAGCCCTGGCCACTGCGGCTGACTGGGCTGGGCATGGCCCTTGCCCACTTCACAGGCGAGCCGAGTTGGGAACGTAATATCGATAGGGGAATGCCCGCAGCCAGGCTCACCGCTGTCGCAGGTTTACTGAGTTTGAAGCCTGCTATTTGTTTCAACAGTTCGCGCAAGGACTCCGGCCGAACCGCAACAATCAGTACGAGAGATGATTCGACCGCACGGCGCAAATCCGGTTCCACAACCACGTCATATCTGCGCCTGATCGCTTGCAGCTTTTTCAAATGCCGGTCGTGGACTACGATCGGCTGGCGATAGCCCGCCAGCCGCAATCCCGTGACCAAGGCGCTGGTGATGCGCCCTCCGCCCAGGAAAACTGCGGCTTTCACGCGAGCCCCAAGCAGGCCTCGTCCGCCGCCTCCACTAAATGTTGCACATCGGCTTCCGTGTGCGCGGTCGAGACGATCCAATGTAAGCCGTTCGAAGGCGTCATATAAATTCCGCGATCAAGCATCCGGTGGACAAATCGTGAGTATAGCTTCGTATCAACATGCTTGCAGTAATCGCGGTAATCGGAGATGGTATCGCGTTCCGTGAAATAGATTTGGAACATGGGGCCGAAGCCCTGCACAATGGCCTTGATTTTGTGGCGGAGGAATACCTCTCGAAGCCCAGCAATGGCGGCGTTGCCAACTGCGTGCATTTGTCGGTAAGCGGATTCGGAGAGCATGTCTAAATTGGCCGCGATCACTTTCATGGTTAGCCGATGACCGTTGAAGGTGCCATAGTGCAGAACCATCTTGTCGCTCCATTTCATGCGCTCGAGGATCGAACGCGGCCCGGCCACAGCGCCCACGGGAAATCCCGCTCCCAAGGCCTTGCCGAATGTGCTGATGTCTGGCGCCACGGCATAATATTCCTGACATCCGCCGGGCGCGTAGCGAAAGCCGGTGACCACTTCATCGAGAATCAAGAGCGCGCCACACTTCTGGGTGAGTTCGCGCACGCGCTGCAGATAACCATCTCGTGGAGGGATGCAACCCATGTTGGCCATGATCGGCTCGGTGATCACGGCAGCCAGTTCGTTTCCATGCTCATGCAGAATGCGTTCGAGCGCGGCCTCGTCATTCCACGGCGCAAGCACTACGTCATCAAAGGTTGACGGCGGAATTCCTTCGGAGTCGGGGATGCGCGCCGGATTCTCCACCGTACCTAATTCCTCCGGCGGATGGCTGTGCGCGTTCAGCAGGTACGGATCGTACCAGCCGTGGTAGTGACCTTCGAATTTCAGGAACTTGCGCCGTCCGGTATGGGCGCGGGCCAGTCGCAGGGCCAGCATGGTGGCTTCGCTGCCAGTATTGGTGAAGCGTACTACTTCGGCCGATGGCACCGTGCGGCGAAATCGTTCCGCGGCCTCGATCTCCGCGGAGGTTGCCGCCGCGAAGTGCGAGCCTTCCGCCATCGCGTCGGAAACCGTCTTCACTAACCAGGGATGAGCATGGCCGTGGATGAGAGCGCCAAACGACATCATGAAGTCGATATATTCATTGCCATCGATATCCCAAACGCGCGATCCCTGCCCGCGCTCCAGCATGATGGGTCCCGGCGTGTAAACGGCAGCGCCACGCGAAGGCGAATTTACGCCTTCAACCAGCGATTGCTGGGCGCGGGCAAACCATTCCTCGGATCGAGTACGGATCTGCGTTGGTTTCATCGGGATAGAATTCTCTGGCCAGAGCCGGCGAGGCCTCCGCCATCCACAACCAGCGACGTTCCGGTCACAAAAGAAGCTGCATCGCTGGCAAGGTAGAGCGCGGCCTGTGCGATTTCATCGGCTGTGCCGACGCGTCCCAGGGGACGCTTAGCCGACTCGGAGAGAAACTTATTCTCCGCTTCGCCCAATTGCCGCGCCTCTGCACGCAGCATGGCTGTGTCGGTATCGCCGGGACAGATACAGTTCACTCGAATATTTTGCCCGCCGTGATCAATCGCCATGGCTTTCGTAAGCAGAACCACAGCGCCCTTCGAAGCGCAATAGGCGGCCGCGCGCGCTCCACCCGCTAAGCCCCATCCGGAAGCGGTATTGATAATCGAACCTCCGCCAGCCTTTGCCATGAGCGGAATCACTTCGCGAGACATAAGGAACACGGATTTTACATTGACCGCCATCACGTGATCCCAATCTTCTTCGCTGATCTCGACTACCGAGGCTCTGCGGATAATGCCGGCATTGTTGAAGAGTACGTGAACGTCGCCAAACTGTTTAGTGCTACGTTCAATCACGCGGCGGCAATCCGCGGCGCGAGTTACGTCCGCTCTTTCGAAAATTGCACGGCCTCCGCCTGTGGAAATTTCGCTTGCGAGAGCGGTTCCGGCTTCCTGATTAAGATCGACGATGCTTACCGCCGCGCCCTCGCGAGCAAATAGCAGTGCTGTGGCCCGGCCGATGCCGCCCGCGCCACCGGTGATGATTGCCGTCTTTCCCTGGAGCTGCTTGGCGAGCATGCTTTGTTTTGGATACTAAATGTCTTAGTATCTCGTCGAGACCATGTATCAACCGCCGTGCCGGGACAAGCGATTCGCCCGGCCTGCAAGGTGATATATTAGCTACGAATCCGGCGATGTCCACCGCTAAACAACAAGTCGAATCGCTGCTACACAAACTTCCCGAAAACTGCTCGCTGGAAGACATTCAATACCATCTCTATGTACTCGACAAGGTCCGCCACGGACTAGAAGTGGCGAAGCAGCAGGGAACTATCTCACAAGACGATGTCGAAAAGCGTCTAAGCCAGTGGCTTACCGAGTAGTCTGGTCGCCGCGCGAGGTGGCCGATGTTGAAGCGATTGCAACATACATCGCTGCAGATTCGTCCTTTTATGCCAATGCCGTGGTCAGAAAAATTCTCGGGACAACCAAGTCTCTTGAGCAATTTCCTATGTCCGGTCGCAAGGTTCCGGAATTTGACGACGAAAGCATCCGGGAGTGGATCGTTTATAGCTATCGCATTATCTACCATGTCGAACCGCATCGAGTTACAGTTGCGGCCGTAATCCATGGCAGGCGAACGCTGTGATGGCGGCCCTTCAACTTCCGACGAATCTCGCATACAAGCTGCGTGCGATGCCAGCGTCGGTCGTTCCCTTGATGATGGCGCGGCCATCGGGGAATAGCGTCATTTCATAGGGTTCGCGCCAGAACTTCAGGACGAATTCGTTGTGCCGAACTGTTCCAAGGGTTTCCAATCGCCGCTGCATCTCCGCGAAATCGATCGGCCGAGCGCGCTCGTGAATCTGCACCGAATTTCTTCCGCACATCGTGATGTGAGGACGCGCTTCGCCGGCCAGATGCTCGAAATCGTTCTCGCCGCAGGCCCGGCAGCCTGCTCGCGGTTTTCCCGCTGCAATTTCGGCGTGATCGTTGGTCCAAACATCGAAGGACCAAAGAGTCTGCCGCAAGTACTCCAGCGCCACGCCACCCAACAGCAACTTCAAGGCTTCAGAGGCCGCGACCGACGCAACTACATTCACCGCGGTATTCAATATTCCGGATGTTTCGCAAGTCTCCACCATTCCTCGTGGCGAGTCGGGAAACAGGCATACCAAACAAGCGGTCTTGCCGGGAACCACATTTAAAGTCACTCCATAACTGCCGACGGCAGCGGCGTAAATCCAGGGAACGGAGGCTTTGACGGCGTAATCGTTTATCAAATATCGAGTCTCGAAATTATCCGTTCCATCAAGAATTACGTTAACTCCTTCAAGCAGAGCTTCAATATTTCCAGGAACCACGTCCTCAACCCGCGCCTCAAGTTTTACGTCGGAATTGAACAGCGCAATTTTGCGGGCGGCGGCCACGGCTTTGGGCAGAGATTCGGACGCATCCTGCTCGTCAAACAGCGACTGCCGCTGCAAGTTGCTGGCTTCTACATAATCGCGATCGATGATCCGCAGTTCGCCCACGCCAGATCGCGCCAGCAACGAAGCGAGCGCCGACCCGGTCGCGCCACAGCCCACAATGGCGACTCTACCCGCGGCGAGTTGCTGCTGGCCTCTCGCTCCGACTCCGCGGAACAGAATCTGCCGCGAATAGCGTTCGTCGAACTTGTCTTTTGCTGTTGCACCTGCTTGTTCCAAGCCCTGCCTCAAGGAGGTCACCGGTTCCTTCCCGTAAAACCTTTATTATAGTGAGATCGCTCCGCCATCCGTACGCGGGACAACGAGGGTCCTCCGCGCCTCATCGAAATAGGAAACGGACCTAAGGAAATTATTTGTTGAGAAGGTACGCCGCATTCGTCATTGCGATGATGGTTTCGCTCGGCTCGGTGGCTCATGCCGGGTCACCTCGCGTTTCCCCTTTATTGCAGGAGGCGCAATCCTCACCGGGGATGGCTGCCTATTTCGGACGCACCGTTGGATCCGTAGAACTCCCCGGTGTTCAGGACGCTGAGAGATTTCTGCAGATGCTGCCGCAAAAACCAGGTCAGCCTCTGGACCGGGATGAAGTGCGCGAGAGCATCCGGCTTCTTTACTCCACCGGCCTCTTTGCTGACATTCAGGCCGAGGTCACTGCTTTGGACGGTACAGTTGTGCTCAGGTTCACCACGTCGCCGAATTTGTTCGTTGGCGCCGTGGATGTGGAGGGGGCTCCGGGCCATCCCAGTTACAACCAGATCGTGAACGCCGCGAAACTCCAACTCGGAGAACTGTATACGATCGACAAACTTAACCGTGCTCTGCAGAACATTCGCCAGCTGCTGCAGGAGAATGGATACTACCGCGCGCGTGTGACTGGGGAAAGCATTTCGAATTCCACTACGCAAGAGGCGAATATTGTGTTTCATGTTGCAGCCAAGGAGCCGGCGCATGTGGGCGAGATTAAAGTTAGCGAACAGTCGGAGTTCTCGCAGAGCCAGGTTGAGGACATTGCCGGGATGCACCCTGGGGACCGGATCACGGCCTCCCGGGTTACCAATTCTCTACAGCGCCTTCGCAAAAAACTTCAGAAGCAGCATCGAGTCCTGGCTCAGGTTTCCATCGCCGTGCAGAACTACCATCCGGAATCGAACGCAGTCGACTATACGTATCTCATTCAGCCCGGTCCGGTGGTGGTGGTGTATGCCGTGGGCTTTCCTGTGAGCCGCGGCGTTTTAAAACGGGAGATACCCGTCTATCAGGAGAACGCGGTCGACGACGATTTGCTCAACGAAGGCAAGCGAAATCTGCTCAATTACGTGCAGACCCGCGGGCACTTCGATGCGTCAGTTAGCTTTCAAAAGGAAACCAGTCCTGACGTGGTCCGCGTAATCTACCATATTGATCCCGGACCAGTGCACAAACTCGAGGTCGTAGAGATAACCGGCAATAAGTATTTCCCCACCAAAATGCTCCGCCAACGCCTGCAGATTCAGCCTGCCGGCAGATTCTTTTTTCCCGGACGCTACAGCGAAGCTTTGCTCAAGAGCGACGTTGTCGGTCTTCAGGCCTTGTATGTCTCCAACGGGTTCCGTCAGGTCAAGATTCAGACCAAGGTGGACGACAATTATCGACAGAGGCAAAATCATCTCGCGGTGCATATTCAAATCGACGAAGGGCCGCAAACCCTGGTGGCTGCGCTGCACATTATCGGCAACGAGAAAATCAACGCCAAAGCATTTCCGGAATTGAATACTGCCGCTGGCCAGCCTTACTCAGAGCAGAATTTAGCTACGGATCGCGACGCCATACTCAACTACTACTTCAATCACGGGTTTCCCAACGCCACACTAGATATCATGGCCAGTGCTGTTCCGGCTGCGCCCGATCGCGAAGATATTACTTACACAATCCACGAGGGAGAACAATTTGTTGTTAACAAGGTGCTGGTCGCCGGGCTCGAGCACACGCGGAATTACGTAGTGCAGCGCGAAGTGCAAGTGGCTTCCAGGCAGCCGCTTAGTCAACAGGATCTTCTCGACACGCAGAGCAAGCTCTACGATCTTGGCATCTTTAGCCAGGTCGACACGGCAGTACAGAATCCCAGCGGCACGGATCCTGAGAAAAATGTTCTGGTTCAAGTGCGGGAGGCAAAACGCTACACTTTTACTTACGGTGCGGGTCTGGAGTTCGAAACCGGTCTGCCTGCTGGTAAGCAGGCTCCAGGGGGTGAGACGGGCGTCAGTCCACGCGTGGCATTGGACGTTACCCGTCTCAACGTCGGCGGACGGAACCAAACTCTCACCTTCCAGTCGCATGTCGGAACCCTGCAGCAGCGCGGCTTGATCGGTTACGAAATTCCCAAAATCCTGAACAATGACCGCTTCCAGCTCTTTTTTACAATTTTCTACGACAATAGTCTTAACGTAGCCACTTTCACGTCGCAGAGGCTGGAGGGCAAGATCGATTTGCGGCAGCAAATCGGCAGGCAGGAAGTGAATCATTCCACCTCGATCACCTACCGCTTCGACTACCGGCGGGTGAAAGCGAGTAACATCGTGTCGGATTTTTCGCCCGCGGAATTCAGTTTGTTTTCTCTGCCTGCCCACGTGGGCGGTCCGGGATTCACGTTCATCCGCGACCAGCGGGATAACCCACTCGAAAGCACGAAGGGGCAATACTTTACGCTGGATGCATTTGCCGCGTCCAGCTATGTCGGCTCGCAATCGGATTACGGCCGCGCGCTCTCCCAAGATTCCACGTATTACGCCTTTGGCCGACCCAATCATAGGTTCGTCTTCGCTCGCTCGACTACGCTAGGCGCGGAACAAGTTTACGGAGGGACCAGGATTCTGCCGCCTGGGTCCTGTCCGCTGAATAACCTGCAGACGGCCTGTCAGCAGAATATTTCGATCATCCCGCTGCCAGAACTTTTTTTTGCGGGTGGTGGCAACTCTCACCGCGGCTTTGGGTTAAATCAAGCAGGACCCCGCGATCCCGATTCCGGTTTCCCCGTCGGCGGCTCCGCTCTGTTTGTGAATAGCGAGGAGCTGCGCTTTCCTTCGGTCAGCCTGCCCTACCTGGGCCAAGGGTTCGGCTTCGCGATTTTTCACGATATGGGCAATGTCTTTACTGCTGGACACGACATGCTGAAAGGCCTGCTGCGCTGGCACCAGCAGAATCCCGCGCAGTGCCTGCAATATAGTCCGGTGACGGCCTCGGCGGCCTATGACTATTGCGTGACCAGCTTCGACAATTCCGGTTATGACTACACTTCACACGCGGTTGGCCTGGGGTTGCGTTATAAGACACCCATTGGTCCTTTGCGTTTCGATTTCGGGTACAATTTGAATCCGACGCTGTATCCCACTGGCTACACGCCGAGCACACAACTGGCTCCAACGTCGGCGTTTACTCCGCAACGCCTGCAGCATTTCAACGTATTTTTCAGCATAGGGCAGCCGTTTTAATGAGAATTCATCCTAAAACGACGATGACTGCGGCGTCCGCGCTGCTGCTGCTGTTCGTGTTCGTCTTTGTCGTTCCCAGTTCAGGTGCTACTCCTCAGGTGATCGATCGCATTGTGGCGACTGTGAACGGACGCGTCATTCTGCAATCCGATTGGGATGAAGCGTTATGCTACGAGGCGCTCCTCAGTAACCGTTCGGTGGCTGATTTTTCCGCCGCCGACCGGCGCGCGGTGCTCAATCGTCTTATCGACCAGGAGTTGCTTCGCGAGCAGATGAAATCGGCAGAATTTCGCCATGCCTCTGACGCCGAGGTGGCGGCCCGGATCGCCAGTGCCCGCAAACAATATCCGCAAGGCGCTTCGGATGATGGTTGGCGGGCTCTTTTGGCGCGTTACAACATCACTGAAAAAGATATTTTTGCTCACGTCCGGCAAGAGATCGATGTGATGCGCCTGGTCGATGCGCGGCTCCGCCCCGCCGTGCAAATCGATGCCAGGTCGATCGAAGATTACTATCGCGATCAGTTCGTCCCGAAATTAAAGCAGGCAGGCTCCTTGGAAGTTCCTCTCGCCGAAGTTTCGGGGAAGATTCGCGAACTGCTGACCGAACAAAAAGTCAACGAGATGCTTGTCTCCTGGTTGCAGACTTTGCGTTCAGAAGGTCAGATTCGTATACCCGGCGTCACTCCTTTCTCCAATGACCCGGGAGTTCGATCGCAGTGATCGCTCAAGCCGCCAATCCCACTGGCCGGTGGTGGAAATATCTACTCGCGCTTGCGGCCATTGTGTTCCTTTTCGTCGCAGGATTGCTTGTTTATACCACCACAGATTCGTTTCAGTCCTTGGTCCGCCGTCGTCTGGTGGCCGAGATCGAACGGATCACGGGGGGGCGCGCCCAGATCGGTGCCTTCCATACCATTCCGTTTCGCATGCAGGTCGAGGTTCGGAATATCACGGTGCAAGGACGTGAATCCGCATCCGATGTTCCTCTGGCGCATGCTGATGGCATTGTCGCGCGTTTGAAGATCAGTTCTTTGCTGCGTTCCGAGTTAGCCTTTGAGGAAGTCGTGCTGGATCAGCCGGTCGTTCATCTGGCGTTCTATCCCGACGGCACTACAAATTTTCCGCAGCGCGCGGGATCGCAGTCTTCTATTCAGACTACGGTGGAACAACTCTTCGCGCTTTCGATCAATCGCCTCGAAATTCGCCACGGACGCATCCTTTGGGATAACCAGATCGTGCCCCTCGACCTGGCTGCGCGCGATGTTTGGCTGCAGATGGATTACTCCTATCTTCACGCGCGCTACAATGGGCGCCTTCTGGTTGGTTTGGTAGACACGAAACTGCATGATTTCCGCCCTTTCGCCTGGATGAGTTCGGCGGACTTCAGTCTGGGAGCGGACTCTGCTGATATCAATTCTCTCAAATGGAATTCCGGCCATTCCAACCTGTTCGCCAGAGGGCGCATAACGGACTTTCGTCGCCCTCATGTGCAAGGCACATACGAAGCGCACCTTGACCTCAGCGAAGCGGCATTGATCGCGCGGCGCCATGACCTTCGCGCCGGATTTCTCGACCTCAAAGGAGAAGGGAACTGGTCGCTCGATCAATTTGCCTCCACCGGTCTGCTCACAGTGAACGACCTGGCGTGGAAGGACGATCAGATCGCATTTTCGAAGGCCGCTCTAACCACCGGTTATTCCATTACCGATCAGCAACTCAAATTGTCCAAGCTGCAAGGCAAGATCTTTGGAGGATACGTCAGCGGAGACGCGGAACTGAATCAGTGGCTCGCCTCCGAGCAGCGCCTTTCGCCTGCGGCAAAAAAAACATTTGAGACTGCGGTGATTTCCTCAGCTCCTCCGTTGAGTAAATCCCGCCAGCCAATTTCCAGACCGAAGGCCCAGGCCATCCAAAGTGCTCTGATCGACCTTCGACTGCGCGACATCTCAAGCGAGGAATTCGCACTTGCCATGAATGCTCCCGCTCATCCGCTCCCGGATTTCCGTCTTGCCGGGCTAGCTTCGGGCACTGTCGACGCCCGTTGGAAGGGAACTCGCCGGGACGCCGAAATTCAATTTGCTCTCAACGTCAATCCGCCGCCGATTTCTCTGCCTGCGCGAGTTCCTGTCAATGCCCACGCCTCTGGTACTTACTATGCTGGGACCGATACCCTCGATCTTCCACAATTCAACCTGACCACGCCGACAAGCCATGTTCAGGCTTCGGGTAAATTGTCTTCCAATTCCTCACTTCGGCTATCCGTTTCGGCTTCCAGTCTGGCGGATTGGCTTCCTGTGGTCGCTGCGGTGCGCGGACCCGCGCTGCTCCCCGTGGTTCTAAACGGACGCGCCACTTTTAACGGCAACTTGACCGGTTCCTTGTCTTCGCCCCAACTCGGAGGAAGTCTGCAGGTCGAAGATTTCGAAGTTAATATTCCCGCGACGGCCAACACCCACGCGCTCAAAACCCAGTGGGATTCTCTTTCGACTTCGTTACAGCTCTCCTTCGATGCCATTGCTCTGCGCAGTGCGAATCTGCGTCGAGACGACACGTCCGCGGAGTTTGAGGCTTCTTCCTCCCTCGACCATGGCCATTTCACCGGCGATAGTCAATTCAGAATCCGCGCCAACCTTGAAAATACGGATCTTGCGACTGTGCAGGCGCTCACCGGATCCAACTATCCGGTAAGCGGTGCAGCCGATATCTTCCTGCAGGCCGCGGGCACAGCCTCGGATCCTCACGGTGACGGCAAAATTCATCTCAACCACGCTACCGTTTATGGCGAGCCGGTCCAGCAGTTCGATTCCGCCTTTCACTTCTCTAACGGCGAACTAGCGCTTGATAACATCCATCTCTTCCACGACGATTCTGTACTCACTGGCAGCGCCGCTTACACTCCCGCGACGCGCAGGTTTCGTCTCGACGTGGCCGGAAGTAATTTCGATCTTGCGCATATCCACCAGATTCCCCCGAATCGTCTCGACCTCGAAGGTCGCGCCGACTTCAGCCTCAAGGCATCCGGCACAGCGCAGACGCCCGTCATCGATGCGAACGTTCACCTCCGCCAACTCACGCTCGATCACGAACTCGTGGGAGGCCTTAATCTGCAAGCCATCGGCCAAGGTGGCGATCTACAGCTTTCTGGTACTTCCGAGTTGCAGCGGGGTTCTCTGCTCATTGGCGGCCATATCCAAATGCGCGACGGCTATCCCGCCGACATTTCTTTGCAGATGGATCAGCTCGACCTCGATTCCTTGTGGCACGCCTATCTCGGCAACCAACTCACTGGACATTCATCGGTAGCCGGTTCCCTCGATCTTCACGGTCCACTCTCTCATTTTTCACAATGGCGCGTGAATGCCGATCTCAGTGCGGTCTCACTCGACCTGGAAAATGTGAAGCTGCAAAATCAGGATCCGGTTCGCCTGGTCCTGGCGAATCAACTCATCAAAATCGAACGACTGCACATGCTCGGGGAGGGAACTGACCTCAGTGCTCATGGTTCGCTGCAGCTCTCGGGTAGTCGCAGCCTCGATCTGGCCGCGGATGGGCATCTCGATCTCAAACTGCTTTCTGGTTTCGACCCTGACATTGCCGCCTCCGGACTCGCTACCCTAAATATGACGGTCGGCGGAACTGTTGACGATCCTTTGCCTCAGGGCCGGCTGCAATTTTCCAACGGGTCGTTCTCTTACGCGACGCTGCCCAGTGGCTTGAACGGATTCGACGGTACTCTGGTGTTCACTCGTGATCACGCCCACATCGAATCGCTGGCCGCCCGCACCGGCGGAGGCACTCTGAGTTTTCAGGGCGATGCCACTTACCTCAACCGACAACTGAATTTCAATCTGACTGCCATTGGAAAAGACGTTCGCCTGCGCTATCCCCCGGGTGTGAGTTCCACGGCCGACGCCGAATTGCACTGGGTGGGGACGCGCTCCGATTCGAACGTCTCCGGCCAAATCACGATTGATAAGATCGCCGTGACTCCGGGCTTCGATTTCAGCTCTTACCTGGAACGCGGCCGCCAGGGCGCGAGCCTGACGGTTGCGAACTCTCCGCTGAACAACATCAAACTGGATATTCATGTGCAGACCACGCCGGAACTGCAGATGCGCACTGCCATCGCCCGGTTATCGGGCGATACCGACCTTCGGCTGCGAGGTTCGGTGGCTCGTCCCGCGGTCCTTGGCCGGGTCGACATTCTGGAAGGCCAAGCCACATTTCACGGCACACGTTATACCCTCGAGCGCGGCGACATCAGCTTCGCCAATCCGGTTTCTATCGAGCCCCAACTCAATCTTCAGGCTTCCACCCACGTCCGCAATTACGATTTGAACATCACCATCACCGGTACACCCGATCGCGGATTGAATATTAATTACCGCTCTGAACCTCCGCTGCCGAAATCTGACATCATTGCGCTGCTGGCACTTGGGCGAACCGGTGATGAATCCGCACAACTGCAGGAGCAATCTGGCCAGAGCGCTTTTTCCGATCAGGCGACTGCTCTTATCCTGAGCCAGGCTCTGAACAGTACCGTGACCAGCCGGTTCCAGAGGTTGTTCGGCGCCAGCAACATCAAGATTGATCCCCAGGGACTCGTCAGCGAAACTAATCCCATCAGCAACAGCCCACAGATCACCATCGAACAGGAATTTGCCAATAACGTGTCCCTCACCTACTCCACCAACGTCTCTCAAAGCTCGCAGCAAATCATTCAGGGCGAGTACTATTTCAATCGCAACCTTTCGGTCGTTGGAACACGCGACCAGAACGGCGTGGTCAGCTTTGACCTTCAAGTCCGTCAGCGGAAGAAATAAAGTTGATTGAGCTTTACGTTTATTCTGCCTGTGATGGATCTTAATTCTGTCTAGAAAGTCGAAGCTCAAGCACGAATATGATCGACTTCAGCTCCGCCCGCCAGCGCATGGTAGATTCGCAACTTTGCGCCCGCGGCATTTCTGACGGGAGAATACTCGACGCGATGCTGCGCGTTCCGCGCCACGAATTTGTGCCAGAGACCCTGCGCGCCGAGGCCTACGAGGACCATCCTGTGCCCATCGGTGACGGCCAGACGATCTCTCAGCCTTACGTGGTGGCTGTAATGCTGGAATCACTTCAACTCGCCTCGACGTCTACGGTCCTCGAAATCGGCACCGGCTCTGGATACGTTACTGCGCTTCTCGGGGAGTTGGCTGCTCAAGTTTTTTCCATCGAACGCCACCCGGATCTTGCCTCTCATGCACGCGAGGTTTTAGCGCGGTTGGGTTATGCGAATGTGCAAATCTCTACGGGCGACGGCACGCTGGGCCTTCCCGCGCATTCCCCGTTCGACGCTATTCTGGTTTCGGCCGCCACCACCGAGATTCCGTCCGCTCTACTTTCTCAACTTCGCGAAGGTGGACGGATGATTATCCCCGTCGGCTCCCCGGAGTCACAGCAACTCCAATTGGTCCGCATACACAATGGCCAGCCCGTAATCTCGCTCCGAGATTCCGTCCGTTTCGTTCCACTCATCTCTGACCGTGACTAATCGTGCCTGGAAAAGGTTTCACCTTCCACCGTTGTAAACTGCGAGTGGATGCCTAACGCATGAGCGCGATCGGAGTGCTGCACGAGAAGCTCGTATTCAACCGCAGGGTAGAAATCCTTGCAGGCTGGTTCGCGCAGCTGGCGCCGCGGTCCGCTCGGGTGCTCGACGTGGGCTGCGGTGATGGGCTTATTGCGGCCGTTCTACAATCCCGCCGGACCGATCTTGTGATTACGGGAATCGATGTTCTTCCCCGCAGCCACACCCACATTCCGGTTGATATGTTCGATGGATCGACTATCCCTTTCGACGACCAGTCGTTTGACGTGGTTCTTTTCTCCGACGTCTTACACCATACGTCCGATCCAGCGATTCTGTTACGCGAGGCTCGGCGCGTGACGAGCCAGAACGTACTGATCAAGGACCACAATCGTAATGGCTTGTTGGCCGGCCCGCGCCTGCGCTTGATGGACTGGGTGGGAAACGCGAGATTTGGCGTAGCACTGCCCTACAATTATTGGGCCGAGCGCCAGTGGCACGACGCCTGGCGAGTAATCGGTCTTAAGCCGGAACAAACGGTGACCAGGATCGGTCTGTATCCCAAACCCATTGACTGGTTATTCGGAGCCAAACTGCACTTCATCACGCTTTTGAGCCGAGGTTGAGTAAAGAGTCTGGATAGAAGTATTTCGGTCGGATCCGTTCGCTGGCGAAGGTCGCGGTCGGGAAAAACTCATTTCCGCCTCAATCCCAAAACGCTCATGAAGAAACTGGCGAAGATGGTCTGCGCCCCGAGCGTTAGCAGTAACGCCGCCGGAATTACGATTCTCATCGTTCGGGAATAATCCATCATGCCGAAGTGCTGTGCGCCCCACGCCCTGACCGCATACACGGAAGCAGCGAATCCGGCGATCGTCAGCGCCGCGCCCACGGCTACCCCAAGCTCAAGCGTGATATAGCGGAAAAGTTTATCCAGTGCAGCATCGGGAGGCAGTAGTCCCTCAGAAATCGCAAAGATTTTTGTAAAGCACGCGAAGGCGATTGCCTGAAACCCCAGCAGCACAAAGGCTGCGGCATATACCAGGGTATGGACGTCGAAGGTGATTCCGCCGAGCTTGCGTGATGCGGGCAAGAGCCATAGACCGAGCGCTGTGCCCAGCAGCATCAGTGCGATGCCGGGATAAAGAAATAGCCAGCGCGGACTATACAGCAAAAAAAAGCGCAAAGTGCGCCAGCCATCGCGCCACGTCCGTAAATGAGGAGGACGATTCCGTCCATCAGGGGAAAGCGTGGTCGGAACCTCTGCAATGCGAAGATCGAGCAGCGTGGCCTTCACCACCATCTCCGTGGCAAATTCCATTCCGGTGGTTCGCAAGGCCATGCGCTCGTAGGCGTCCTTGCGAAAGCCGCGCAGGCCGCAATAGAAATCTCCGACGGGACTCTTGAAAAATAGCTGCCCCAGCCTGGTTAGCGCGGGATTGCCAAAATAACGGTGCAGCGGAGGCATTGCGTTCTTCTGGATTCCGCCTTTAAAACGATTGCCCATCACTACGTCTGCGCCCTTGCGCAACTCTTCGATGAATCGTGGGATGTGTCCGAAATCGTAGCTGTCGTCGGCATCTCCCATCACAACGTACTGACCGGATGCGGCCGCTATCCCTCCCATCAAGGCGCTGCCATAGCCCTTCGCCTGCACATTCACGACTTTAGCGCCCAACCGTTCCGCAATCTGCTGCGAGCCGTCGGTGCTGCCGTTATCGGCGATAACGATTTCGCCCGCAATGTGAGCTTCCTGCAGAGCCCGCTGCGCCTTCACGATGCAGGCTTCGAGCGTTTCGACCTCGTTCAGGCAGGGCATTACTACGGACACTTCGATTGCCTCGACACCTTTTACCGGCGACCCAACCGGCTGACGATCCACTTCTGCTCTAAGGGCAACCGCCACAACGACTCCTTATCCGGGAAAAGCGTCTACTTGTTTTGAGTACCGGAATCATAACAGGAACACGGGCGAGTTTCGGTACTACTTATGCTCGAAAAATGCGCGACATCACGCCAGGTTGCGAGCTCTACACACCGCGTGATACAAGGCAATTGAACCGCATGTCAGTGATTCGCAGGTTTACCAGATCGTGCGTAATCTTCTTGTTGGGAAGTGAATCCAGGCCCCGGACCATCGTTCGAGGACTCGCATCGGGCTACCGGATCAATGTTTCGCCTGCCGAGAAGCTTGGATACCTTCTAGGAACCGACGAACCCCACCTGCAAAAGGCGATCCGGAAGTACGTCGTTACCGGCGACACGGTGTACGACATCGGCGCCAATGTAGGTTACGTATCCCTGTCACTGGCCAAGCGTGTCGGAACCGGGGGCCGAGTGATTGCTTTCGAGCCAATTCCGAGCAGTGCCCAGGCCTTTCAACAAAACATCGAGATCAATGGAATTACCAACGTTCAGCTGCTGAATCTGGCGGCGTCAGATAAATCTGGCGAGGCAGTGATTCGAATGACTGAGAACTCGGCCACGGCAAGCCTGGTGTGGCATCGAAACGAGCCTTCGGTTACTGAGCTGCACGTTCGTACGGCGGTCATCGACGAACTCGTGGAGGCAGGCGAGTTTGGGCATCCCAGCTTCGTGAAAATTGATGTTGAAGGGGCAGAGGGTAGTGTTTTACAGGGTATGCGCCGCACAATTGCCGCCGCCCGGCCTGTCCTATTTGTTGAATGCTCAGATATCGGCCGCGAACAAGCGTGGCAACTGCTTGGGGAATTAAGCTATCGCTGCTACTCGGCGATCACGGGAAAGCCGGTGAAAAACTTCGAGCAATACCGGCACTCTGATTTTCTTTGGCTGCCCGGGCATTCGTAGGGCTGCTTGTTACCCACTCACGCTACTTCGATAAGAAGTGTGTGTAGTAGTTAGTGCTGGCGACTTTTTTCCACCCTGGGTCCATGCCATTCGCTGGCGGGCTCCAGACCACCACCACCATTGCTCCAGTGTCGCGAAGCTTCTGGTAAACCAAGCTCCGACGTTCCCATGACGAGGCCCAGAAATCGCGGTTTCCCGGCTCCAAGGATGAAACCTCCGAAACAATCTTGAGTCGCGCCAGGCGCGCCCAAATCGCGAATGATCCATCACCGATTACTGCAACCTTGTCGCCCGGCGCCAGTCCCAGGCTTTGTAATCCCACTGCCGCTTCCAGTTGATCCTT
>JBAVQD010000085.1:0-2345 GCA_049693675.1 Candidatus Sulfotelmatobacter sp.
GTATCGATCAAGGCTCGCGGGCGAGGGCGCCCGCGCCACACAGGAAATACGGAGTGAGCAATGCCCCGAGAGATTGTTACGTTACAGTGCGGTGATTGCAAAGAACGCAATTATTCGACCACCAAGAACCGGAAGACGACAACGGAACGGCTGGAGTTCAAAAAGTTCTGCAACCGTTGCCGCAAGCATACGCCGCATAAAGAAGTGAAATAATTGTTGATTGATGATTTCTGATTTCTGATTGCCAATCAACAATCACAAAATCAACAATCAGCAATGGTTTTAGGGGCGTAAGCTCAACGGTTAAACTGCCGGTCTCCAAAACCGGACTTGGGGGTTCGAATCCCTCCGCCCCTGCCAGATTTTGGAGAGATGCTGGAAGGGGCCGCAGCAACCGAGTGAGGAGAAGTTGAAGCATGAGAGTGGAGACAAAGAAAATGGGAAACTCAATCGCATCCGCCGGCGACAACTTTGGAGACCGGATTAAATCCTGGCCGGAGCGGGTGAAGGTGTTTTATAACGACGTGCGCACCGAGACCCGTAAGGTTACAGCGCCGTCGTGGAAGGAAGTGCAAGCCACCACGGCGGTCGTCGTCGTAACAGTATTCATTTTCGGCGTGTTCTTTTTCATCGTCGATAACGTACTGCAGAAGGGCGTTTCCTATTTGTACGGCTCTTTCGGGCACTAAGTCAGAACGCAGCACCGGAGTTTAACTTGATCATGCAGGACGAAGAAAAGAACGAAGCGGCAGCAGGTGTTGAGCAACCGCCGACCGCGGATGGCGCTGGCCCAAGCGGCGAGCCGCCTCGCAATCCGAATATGAAGTGGTACATCATCCACTCCTACTCCGGGTTTGAGCGCAAGGTGAAAGAATCGCTGGAGTCGCGCGTAGCGGCCTTCGGCCTGCAGGAAAAGATCGGCAAGGTGCTGATCCCGACCGAGTCGGTCACCGAAGTGCGCGGCGGCAAGAAATATACCTCCGAACGCATGTTCTATCCCGGCTATGTGCTGGTTGAAATGGATATGGACGACCATGTCTGGCACGTGGTGAAGTCCACGCCGCGCGTGACTGGCTTCGTCGGCACCGGCCAGCAACCGACGCCGCTTTCCGACGAAGAGGTGCAGCACATCGTCTACAAAGTAGCCGACAGCCGCGAGAAGCCCAAGCTGAAGGTCAAGTTCGAGAAGAACGAAACCGTGCGCATTTCCGAAGGGCCGTTCGCGACCTTCCAGGGAATTGTGGATGAGGTCAACGAAGATCGTGAGACGTTAAAAGTGATGGTCACAATTTTCGGCCGCTCGACTCCGGTGGAGTTGGAATTCAACCAGGTGGAGAAAGTAGCGTAATGATGGGCAGTTTCAGCGCCAAGTTGCGAGTGTGGAATCCGATCTCTCCGGAAAAAACGGAAGAGATTGAAGCGATGGTCGATACCGGTGCCGCATTCTCTTGGATTCATCGTGAGCGCATCGAGCGCCTAGGAGCGCAGGTATTGCGGCGCATGGGATTTCGCGCTATCGATGGCTCGATCATCGAACGCGACACGGCGGCGGTTTGGGTAGGAAGTAACGGTTTTACGGGCCCCGACACAGTGGTCATTGCTGAGCGCAACGATATGGAGTTCATCGGCGTGCACACGATTGAAGGGCTGGGCCTCGCAGCCGATCCGGTTCGGAAGAGGCTGGTTCCGACGCTCGGATTGGCGCTTACAGCAAGGCTAGAAGCTAGAAGCTAGGAGCTTAAGAAGAGATTATGGCAAAAAAAGTAACAGGTTTCGTAAAGTTGCAGATCGCGGCAGGCAAGGCGACTCCGGCTCCTCCTGTGGGACCGGCGCTTGGTCAGGCGCAGATCAACATCATGGAGTTCTGCAAGCAGTTCAACGCACGGACGAATCAGAAGGAAATGGAAGGGCTGATTATTCCGGTCGTCGTTTCGGTTTACAGTGACCGCTCCTTCACTTTCATCACCAAGACGCCGCCAGCTTCGATTTTGTTGAAGCGCGCCGCGGGCATAGCCAAGGGATCGGGTACGCCGAATAAAGATAAAGTCGGCAAGGTAACGCTCAAGCAAGTGGAAGACATTGCGAAGCAGAAGATGCCGGATTTGAATGCCGCCTCGGTTGAGACTGCGATCAAGAGCGTCCGCGGCACTGCAAGGTCGATGGGAATTGAAGTGGTTGGATAGCAGCGGAGCTCCGCTCCGCGGACGGCCGAGGGCGGCCGTCCCCACATTGAAGCTCAAGTCGAAATCACCACGGCTCACCGGATCAACGATGAGCGGTGGAAGACAAGGAAAAGCAAATGAAAAAAGAAGGAAAAAATATCGCCAAGGCGCACGCTGCGGTTG
>JBAVQD010000086.1:0-48225 GCA_049693675.1 Candidatus Sulfotelmatobacter sp.
GCGATGATGTACGCGAAGGCCTGGTCGCAGTAATCAGCGTAAAGCTGCCGCAGCCGCAGTTCGAAGGACAAACCAAAGGCAAACTAAACTCCGACATAGCGGGTGTAGTCCAAGCGTTTATTAATGAGCGGTTGGGAGCGTTTTTTGAGCAGAACGCGACTGTGGCGCGGAAGATTATCAACAAAGCCGTGGATGCGGCGCGGGCGCGCGAAGCGGCGCGCAAGGCGCGCGACTTGACGCGGCGCAAAGGAGCGCTGGATTCCGGGGGGCTGCCGGGCAAGCTGGCGGATTGTTCGGAGCGCGATCCGAACCGCTGCGAATTGTTTTTGGTCGAGGGCGAGTCGGCAGGCGGGACGGCGAAGCAGGGACGCGACCGGCGCTTCCAGGCGATTCTGCCGCTCAAAGGAAAAATTCTTAACGTCGAAAAAGCGCGCTACGACAAGATGCTGGCGCACGAAGAAATTCGCGCCATGATCACGGCGCTGGGCACCGGCATTGCCAAGGATGATTTCGATCCGACGAAAGTTCGGTACGGAAAAATCATCCTGATGACCGACGCCGACGTGGATGGTTCGCACATCCGCACGCTGCTGCTGACTTTCTTTTTCCGGCACATGCAGGAGCTGATCAAGCGCAACAATATTTATATTGCGCAGCCGCCGCTGTACTCGATCAAGAAGGGCAAGTCGATGCAGTACATCAAAGACGATGACGCGTTCGACAAGGTGATGCTGAAACGCGCGGCCGACGGGCTGATCGTGCGTTACGGCGAGGGCGCGGCCAAGCTGGAGGGCGCGAACCTGACGCGGTTCATGAGCGTGCTGAAGGAGTATCTCAACTTCTTCGACAAGGTGAACAAGCGTCTGCGCGATGAGAGCGTTACCGAACTGTTGCCCAAGCTCGATCTTTCCAAGCATGCGGATTTCGAAGGCGACAAGAAGGCTCCGCCGAAGAAAATCGAGAAGCTGGAAAAAGAATTGAAGCGGCTGCAAAAAGACCGGAAGTTCAAGAGCGTGAACGCGGTCTTTGACGAAGAGCACAACCTGTGGGAGGTGCGGTTTGTCAGCTCGCAGGGATCGGAGCACGTGATCAGCTGGGAGCTGGTGTCCAGTGCGGAATACCGGCAGTTGATTTCGAAGTTCAAGCAGATCGAGCCTTATCTGGAACCGCCATTCGTGGTCGAAGCCGTAACCAAGGCCAGCGTTGCGGGCAGCAACGGCGATGCCGCGGAAGAGGACGCGGATGACGTGGCGGACACGGACGGAAAGTCCGGAAAGAAGACGGCCAAGGCTGCGCCGAAGGCCCGCGCTGTCGTCGAGCCGGTGGAGAAGGCAAACGCGCGCGAGCTATTCGAATACGTGAAAAAAGAAGGCAGCCGCGGCTACGATGTGCAGCGCTATAAAGGTCTGGGTGAAATGACGGCTCCGCAGTTGTGGGAGACGACGATGGATCCGGAGCGGCGGACTCTTCTCTCCGTAAAGCTGGAAGACATCGCCGAATGCGAGACCATCTTCACTACGCTGATGGGCGAGGACGTGGAGGCGCGGCGGAAGTTTATTGAAGAGAATGCGCTGGACGTGAAGAATTTGGATATCTAGCGCGCCGCCTTAGCTGTTTATTGAGCCGCCCGAAGGGTGACCTGCAGTCGGTACTTCCGGACTCCCGTTGGACGGAGTCTGAGAGTAAGGCGTTCTGGCGGACCCGGGGCGGTGATTTCGAATGGAAGAAACAACTGGTCGTTGGCCGGCTGTTTCTTTCTCTTCTTCGCTGCTTCTCGCGCCACCTCGATCCCCGCATAACGAACTGATATTTTGTATTCGACATAGGCCCGGACAACTGTCCGTAGGCTCGGAACCGTCCTCCCATCCAGATACTTTTGAAGGCCTGGTCCGGTCACACCCAGCTTTGCTCCTATTCTCCCCATCGACTCACCCCGGTCGAGTTCCTTTTCCACATACGGCCGTAGCGCTTGTGCGAAGAGCCTCGCAAATTGTCGGTCCTCAGCAGTTTGTTTCATAGGCGGACTATGCGAGCAAGAAGATTAATAAAACTTAAGTTGTAATTCAACATAAGTTTTTATACAACTTAAGTTACGAAAGTGCTCATCGAGGGCGAGAGGCGGGGACGCGGTGGTTCAGCTCACAAAGCGCATTTGCAGATGCAAGTTTTGCGGGCACGAGATGAGAGTGGCCTCACTGAGCTATGAGCTGAATCCGTACTGCGGGCGGTGCTTGCGCGAGAGAATGGAGAAGGCGGCATCCGAAACCCGAATGCTTTCCTGGGCTCCATGCGGCGGCGTATTAAGGCCTACGCTTCTAGATCTAAAAAGACTTCAGTGAGGTGTTTTAGGGCTGACGCGTACGTTAGGCCGCTTGCCCAGTAATTGCGGCGCCCTTTAGCGCGTCTTTGACCGTTATCGGTTGTCCAGACTTTGGATGTCCAAGCGCTTTCGGAGCCTGAGGCTAGCTCCACTTCCACTTTCTTCTTCCCAGGCCTGTCGACAGACCACCTGTAAGCGCCGCCGCCCAAGGATTGGATCTTCCAGTCCAGTCCGGACGGAACCCTTCCAAGAGCATTTGCCAGGTCCAACACGGAGTGGAACCGTTCCTCCGGGTGACGTTTGAGGGCCTTCCGAATCGCTGTCCTTACCCTTCGTGGAATATGTGGCAGGAAGAACTCGCGATTCGGAAACTTGCCGGACAGTGTTTTTTGTCTCAGGTCCGATTGTGATGTTACTACGCTACGCTGGGCGTTGTACACGGGATCGCCGTTTGCTACCCGGTAGAGGAGAACGCCTAATTGGTAGATATCGGATTGCGGAATCGCGGTGAAGGTATCCCATACCTCGGGCGGAATTGAGCACGGGTACATCGGAGGAACGCGGACGGTGTTATTTTGGCCTAGCTGTCGTGACTGGCCGAAGTCGGCCACCATGGGTATATCTGCATCGGTGAAGAGTACATTCGACGGCTTCAAGTCTAGGTGGACAAAACCCGCACTATGCACTCGCGCGACTCCACTGAAAACGCCTTGAGCTAATTTAATTAGCTCCCTGACCGACGTCGGGCCGGAGGAGATGCGGGGCCTGAGCGAGCCGTTTGGGAAATATGGCATCACAAGGCCGATCATCTCGTCGGTGTCGCAAGCGTAGTGGATCGGTACGATGTTGGGGTCGTCGAGTTCCGACATCGTTTTAGCTTCCTGAAAGTATCTCCCGATGTCGTTTCCCAGCCTAGCCTTTTCAATCTCCTTAACAGCAATTTGGCGTTCAAGGCGCGGGTCTCGAGCACGGAAAACCGACGAGTTCATGCCCTCTCCAACGCCGATCCGCTCGTCTCGCTCGTACGGTACTCGTCCGTGCACTATTTCCATATCAGTGCTCTAGGGTAGGGCCGCACACGCCCACACAATCGCTTCCTGAACGTATTCTGGATAATTTTCCAGGTCAATCCCCCTAAAGTCACCTGACTTCAGATAGTTTTTCGCCGACGTGCTTCCGAGCAATTTGGTAATACTGTTGAG
Organism: Candidatus Sulfotelmatobacter sp.; assembly: GCA_049693675.1. GTDB lineage: Bacteria > Acidobacteriota > Terriglobia > Terriglobales > Acidobacteriaceae > Sulfotelmatobacter. The sequence goes on from JBAVQD010000086.1 coordinate 3,523, forward strand.
TGTGCCCGTAATCAGCTACTTGCCCCTTGAGCTGGACAGTTCAAGAGCAACTCCCTCTACACGACATCGCGCTTTGGCTTCGTTCTTGTTCGCCCCAGGGCTTCTTTCCGGGTAGCGAACGGCGACCTTGGCTGGCTTGTATTTGTCTATTATCAGAATCAACCGGCTGCGAAAGAAGGCGAGGGCTTCCGCCTCGTCGAAGGTGCCTGGAGCATCTTCTTGCCCGCTGGCGTGTACGCATGGGCTCGACTTAGTGCCAGACATTATTGCCCAGTAGACGTGCCGTTCTTGGGCCCGGATTCCCAGGGTTCGTTTTTCAGTCTCGGGAGTTTCGACCATTATGCCTCCTGACGGAATCCGCAATTCAATATTCGGTTCTTCTTCAGTGGAAGTTTATTTCAGCTCTTGTACCAAATACAAATCCGCTAGAACACGGTGGTAGCCGAAAGATGCCGGCTGGCGTCGGGCGTTCATGTAGGTCGGAGAGTGTTCGACGGCGGCCCTCAGCGGCTGAAGCCGAAATTAGTCGCGACGTTTACGGCACGACTGAAGTCGTGCCCTTCCCGATCTCGTCTTCCTTCATTAGCTCGTCGATCGCAGCGCTGAAGCGCTGCGCCACCCAAAATCATGCTCGTCGACGAAAACCTGGGTTCCGACAAAATCTTGTCAATATGTAGAAGTTACGCGATCGGGTCTAACGTTAAGGAAACACGGCGAATATAAATGTGGGGTTCATGTCACAATTTACCTATTCAATATGATATAATAGTAGGTAGAATAATAACTTGAAAGAAAGGCGCGGCCTACGGGTCGCGCCTTTTGCTTTGGGCGCGTGCGGAGGGGTGAGGCAGGGAAAAGCAGGTTCCTCCACTGCGCCGTGGCTGACGCTCCTGCTCCGGTCGGAATGACAAAGAAAGTTTGCGCTGTCGCTGACGCTCCTGCTCCGGTCGGAATGACAAAGAAAGTTTGCGCCGTGGCTGACGCTCCTGCTCCGGTCGGAATGACAAAGAAAGTTTGCGCCGTGGCTGACGCTCCTGCTCCGGTCGGAATGACAAAGAAAGTTTGCGCCGTCACTGACGCTCCTGCTCCGGTCGGAATGACAAAGAAAGTTTGCGCCCTTCGACTTTGCTGAGGGTCCGGCTCCGGTCGGAATGACAGCGATTGGGTAGATGCAGGATTGAGAGGAATCAGGGATGAAGGCGTGGGAGCGATTTGGTACTTACAAGGAGCGGGGCGAGTGGGTGGAGTTGCAATTTATGGCGCAGGCGGCGCGGCGGCGGTTTGCGGTGTGCACGCCTTGGGGAGAGACGCGGGCCTATGATGTGGGGATTGAACATGGTCCGAACTTTTTGCGGGTGCAGGTTAAGTCCAGCAGCTACCGGCGTGGGGACGGCTATTGCTGTGAGCTAACGCCTAACCACGGGAAGAAGCGAGACTACAGTTTGGAGCAGATTGATCTGTTCGCCGCGTACGTGATTCCGGTTGGAGCGTGGTATTTGATTCCAGCGTCGCTGGTGCTGGGGGAGCGGCGAATTAGCTGCGTCATGCTGAGCCCGGTGGGGGCGCCGACTAAGAAAAAGAGTTATTGCTACGAGTGTTACCGGGAGGCGTGGAGTCTGCTGGGGAAGACTCGGCGGGGGTTGGGGAAGTGCGGAGAGTAGCGTTTCGGGGGCTTTTTGGGATCTGTGTGAGGACTTCGGGCGTCCCTCCGGGACGCGTGTCGTCATACGACTTTTCCCGGCGCTGAGAGCGCCGGGCTATTGTCGGACGCCTCGCCGGGGCTTAAATCTCTCGTTGTTTTCCTGCTGCGGTTGGGGCCTCGCTTTGCTTGGCGGACGGACGAAGGCGTCCGTCCCTCCATGGAATTATTTCAGGCCTTCTACCAGATACAGATCGGCCAGCATTCTGTGGTAGCCGAAGACGCAGCTTTTTGCGTCGGGGGTCATGTAGATGGGGCCGATGTTTTCTACTCCGGCGGGATCGGAGGGCATGAGTTCTTTCCAGAGCGTGCGTTTGCCAGATTTCAGGTCGAGGCGGTAGACGCGGGCGGGTAACTCACCGGGTTGGTAGATGTAGAGGGATTGCCCGTCGCCGCTCCAGGTGATGGGTTGCTCGCCCTGGTTGATGCCGTTGATCGGGCGAGGATCTCCGCCGGCGACGGGATATAGATATCCTTTTTCATCGGGACCGATGGCGGCGATTTCCTGAGAGTCAGGCGAGAGCGCGAAGGCGGTGCCATTCACGCCTTCTTGGGAAATTGGTTTGCTGGTGCCGGAGGCCATGTCATAGATGTAGAAGCGAACTCCCTTGCCGGGCTCATCGGCGGAGAAGAGAATTCTTTTTCCGTCAGGAAACCAGTGCGCCCAACTGTGATTGACGTTGTCTTTGGTGAGGTCTCTGGGTTCGCCGGCTGCGGTAGGCAGGAGCCTGAACTGCGAAGGGGATTCCTGGGTCTGCGCAATCACCCATTTTCCGTCGGGAGACAAAGCTACTGCACCGCCTTCGCCCAGCAGGACTGCGGGGGAGCCATCCGTTTTGCGAATGTAGACGGCATAGGTCAAGCCGCCGGACTTGGAATAGTCGAGCGCGCCGCCGCCGCCTTCTTCGTCAAACAGCAGCGTCTTACCATCGGCGGAGAGGTCGGAGGGATAGGTGTAATCCAGCCACGAGAGTTCATGCTGCTTAGGATCATTGTCGAAGACTCCGAGCAATTCGCGGCGCCAGGTGGCGCGAACCAGCAGCACGCGCCCGTCTTTCGCGATATCGAGCAGCATCAGTGCACCGGGCAGGCGGGCGACGATGCGCTGCTTGCCGTCGAGCGATGTGGCGTAGAGAGTGCGATCTGTGCCGGATTTGCTGGCGGTGAACCAGATTTCTTTGCCATCGGGAGCCCAGGCCAAGCCCTGAATGGTGAACCATTGGCCGGAGAGATTTCTTTTGTTGCCGGCCAGATCGACGACCGCGAGCGAACCGCTGTCGTCGCCTTGCAGAGGATGGTCGGCGAACGCGATGAGATCACCTTTGGGCGAGACGCGAGGATGTCCGATCCATCCGCCGGTTTGATAGAGCGGCTTGCCGATGGGAAGTTCGAGACGATTGCGGCCGCCCATATCGCGAACCACGGCTAGATTGGTGCCGTCGGGTGACCAGTCGGCCCACTGCACCTGCTCCAGCATTTCGCGTGGAGCGCCTCCGGAGAGCGGAGCACGCGCTAAAGTGCCCATGCTTACCCACGCGCCGATGGCTTTGCTGTGCAGCAAAACGGCCATTTCGGAACTGGGAGAGATCGACATCAGCTGAGTGCGGCTCAGGCCCATGGAGCGGGACTCGGGCGCCTCTGGCCGTGCGGTGAATACGTCGACGGGATTTCCCTGCCATGCCGCGCTGTAGAGAATTGTTTGGCCGTCGGGAGCAAAGCGCGCGGAGCGAATACTGCCGCGGCGGAAGGTGAGTTGCCGGTAGATAGGTGGTTCGGGAGGAGCGCTGGCGAAGAATATTTTTCCAGCAAACAAACCCGCTGCCGCGGCTAGCAGCAAGCCGACGGCAAAAATGAGAACAGCCGCAGATTTTTTGCGGGGACGGGGCGCTGCTGCGGCCGCCGAGACAGCGCTTGACGACGAAGATTGCGCGGGCTCAGCTACCACCGAAGTACGCGAGGAATCGATAGAGCGTTTGAGACGCTTGAGATCGGCGCGCAGTTCAGCCGCCGTCTGGCAGCGCATGTCGCGGTCTTTTTCCAGAGCCTTGCTGATGATCTCTTCGAGCTTGGCGGGAAGCTCAGGAACCAGGCGGACCGCCGACGTAGGCTGACGATTGAGAATCGCCTCGGTAACCACGGCGGAAGTTTCTCCGCGAAAGGGCAGGATGCCGGTTGCCATTTCGTAGAGCACGACGCCAAAGGAGAAAAGGTCGGTGCGTCCATCGAGTTCCTTGCCGCGCAGCTGCTCCGGCGACATGTAGGAAACGGTGCCAACGGCGGTTCCGGGGCTGGTGAGGTCCAGGCCGCTGGCGTCCGCGAGGGTTTGCGAATCGCCGCTGGTGGGGCGGCCGGCGCGGGAAATTTTCGCCAGTCCAAAATCGAGAATCTTGGCGTGGCCGCGATCGGTAACAAATATATTTGCCGGCTTAATGTCGCGATGAACGATTCCTCGGACGTGCGCGGCATCGAGAGCATCGGCCACTTCAATCGCGAGCGTGAGCAGACGCTCGAACTCCATCGGCCTGCCATTGATCAGATGTTTCAGCGTCTGGCCGCTGAGGCACTCCATCACGATGAACAGATGTCCGTCGTGCTGGCCGATTTCGTGGATAGTGCAGATGTTCGGATGATTCAGCGAAGAGGCGGCCCGAGCCTCGCGACGGAAACGCTCGAGGGCTTGGGGATCCTGGGAAGAATCATCGGGAAGAAATTTGAGGGCGACGAAGCGGCCAAGCTGCGTGTCTTCCGCTTTATAGACGACACCCATCCCTCCGCCACCGAGGAGTTCGACGATGCGGTAGTGAGAGACAGTTTGGCCGATCATGGACGAAGCGGGTCTTGCAGCCCACGCTGCTTAACGCGGGTCGAGCCATCTTAGGGGGTATTGGGCGGTGAGTCAATTTCGTATTGCGGGGATAAATGCGGACGAGGGCGCCCGCGGCTTCATCGCTTCGATTGCATAAGCCATGTGCACGGAAATTGGGCCAGGTGTATTATGCCCCGGTAACCATGCTAGGGAACCGCACCAGCGAGCAGTGGATCGCGCAATACGCCTCCAGCCATCAGCATCCGGTGAACCGCGCTTGCCACACACTCGGCATTCCGACCATCCTGCTGGCGGTGCTGATTTTTATTATTGGTCTTTTCTTTCACTTTCGTCGCTTCTGGATTTATGCGCTCGCTTTGTTCGTCATCGGGTGGATCTTCCAGTTCGTGGGCCATGCTTTTGAGGGCAAACCGCCTGAATTCTTCTCAGACTGGCGATTTCTATTTGTGGGCGTACGTTGGTGGTGGGCCAAGATTCACGGGAAAGCCTGAAGTACTCGGCTCATCCTCATTATGCTGGGCGTGATAATCGGTGAGCCGTTGTTGGCATCGCTGAAGCGATGCCTTGATACGAATCTTTTTTCAAACTGCACCGTGATTGCTTTCTGCATCTGTACGTTGGTAAGCTTTGGGGACTGTGGGTATGAGTCGGAGTATCACCAAATTTCTGCTGCTGTTCGCGCTGGTGGGCAACCTCGCGCCGGTAGCTTTGGCGATTTCAACTCCGACGCTGCATGCCTGCTGTCTCCGCAATGCCGCTCATCACTGCCATGGATCTCAGGCTTCGGGCTCCGGGCAGCTTGTCATCCAGGGCCCCAATTGTTGCGGTCACGAGTGCTGTCGCGCGGTTACCACGGCGCAGTGGGCCCATCCGCAACAGCGGCTTGATTTTGTTTCTCTGCAAAATATCAATGCGCATGCGGTAGGATTTCGAACAGACTTCCCCGCCAGCCCTTCTGCTGAATTCCAATCCACGCGCGGGCCGCCGGCGCGCTGAACCCCTCCTGCTTGATTCAATCTACCAGGACACGCGTGCTGTAGCGCGGGAACGTGTCGCCTTATGCAAAATCGGCGACACACTCTGACAGCGCCGCTCTCTATCCTTCCCACGGACGAGCGGTGCGGTCAAGTGTCACCGTGGAGAATTGGAGACCTTTCATGAGGCAAGTTACCGGCATGATCGCGGTTGTTTTTTTCTTAGGTGCCATCGCATTCGCCACGATTTTTGGTTCCGTTCGCGGCGTCGTTCACGATCCTCAGCATCGCCCCGTGCAAGGCGCTATGGTGATGCTGAAGGCACAAAACTCGGACTGGATGCACTCCCAGAACTCCAACGATAGAGGAGAATTTGAATTTACTTCTGTGCCCATCGGGAGTTACACGGTCACAGTCTCATCGCCGGGTTTCCAGCAAACGCAGCAGAGCGTGATTGTTCAGTCGGACACGAGTCCGGTGTTGCATTACCAGTTGGCTGTCGCAGGCGGGAAGGAAACACTCGCGGTCTCGGGAACTCCAGTGGAAGCGACGACAGACAGTGTGACTCCGACAACTATGGTGAACCGCGAAGACATTCAGGAAACCCCCGGAGCGGACCGCACCAACGGGCTGGAGATGATCACAGACTACGTGCCTGCGGCGTATGTGACGCACGATCTGCTGCACATACGGGGAGGCCATCAGGTTGAGTGGTTGATTGACGGGGTCCCGATCCCCAACACCAATATCGCAGCCAATCTAGGTCCGCAGATCGATCCCAAGGACATCGACTACCTCGAAGTCCAGCGAGGGAGTTACGACGCCGACTATGGCGACCGCACCTACGGGATTTTCAATATCGCGCCGCGCACGGGCTTTGAACGCGACCGGGAATGCGATCTGCTGATCAGCGCCGGAAACTACTATCAGAGCAACGACCAACTCAGTTGCGGCGGGCACACCGCGCGCTTCGCCTATTACGCCAGCCTGAACGGAAATCGAAGCAATTACGGCCTGCAGACGCCGGTGTCGCAAGTCGTTCGCGATGCCGACAACGGCTACGGAGGTTTCGCTTCGTTTATTTTCAATCCCAATCCTAAAAACCAGTTCCGAGTGGTCGGGTCGCTGCGCCAGGACTACTACCAGATCCCGATCGATCCCGGTCCCAATTCAATCGGAAATCAGAACTATCCCAGCTACGGACTAAGAGACGCCGAGCGGGAGCCCGATGGCTACGCCACTTTCTCATGGGTGCACACCTTCAATGAGAACATGCTGCTCACCGTCTCTCCTTTTTATCACTACAACGGAGCCGACTATAAGAGCAGCCCGAACGATTATCCGGTGGCCTCAACCGTGACGGAGAATGCCAACTACGCCGGCGCGCAAGTCGCCTTCAACGCCACGTTCTGGAAAAACGATTTGCAAGCCGGAGTCTACGGATTCGGCCAGCACCAGTACAACTACTTCAACAATTTCTTCAACGACGGCGAAGCGAATTTCCCCGCTTCCTCAATCGGCGTGAATGGAGGGGTTGCGGCCCTATTCATCAACGACAAGTTCAAGCCAACTTCCTGGTTGACCTTGATCGCGGGTCTTCGCCAAACGGAATTCGATTCCGCCATTTCCGAGAGCGCCACCGATCCGCGCTTTGGCGTCGCCGTGAAAATTCCTGGCCTGAATTGGGTTTTTCGTGGATTTTACGGTTACTTTTATCAGGCCCCGCCCCTGGTCACTGCCACCGGCGCGCTGCTCGATTTGGCTAACAGCCAGAGTTTTACTTTCTCTCCCCTGAAGGGCGAGCGTGATATCGAATGGCAGTATGGCGTCACCATTCCGTTTCACGGTTGGAATCTCAGCGCCGATAATTATGAAACCCGCGCCGAGAACTGGCTCGACCACAATAACATCGGAGACTCCAATCTCTTCTGGCCGGTCACCTGGCAGTACGCATTGATTCAAGGCTGGGAACTTACTCTTCGCTCGCCCAACCTCTGGCATCGCAGCCAGTTTCACCTTGCTTATGCGAATCAAATCGCGCGGGCCACCTCGCCAATTACGGGCGGCTTGATCTGCCCCAGCCCCGTAACGCCGGCCTGCGGACTCGACATTCCACCCGGACTTTCTCCCGTGGATCATGACCAGAGAAACACATTAAACGTGGGCTTCAACACCAACCTGCCAGGTCACGCTTATGCCTCAACCAACGTGTATTACGGCTCAGGCTTCACCAACGGCTTGCCCGGCGTGCAGTATCCCGGCGAGTATCTGCCGGGCCATACCACTTTCGACCTTGCCCTGGGAAAAACCTTCGCCGAGAGATACACAATCTCCGTCGATGCGCTGAACGTAGCCAACCGCCGCGTCCAGCTGGACAACAGCCTGACGTTCGGCGGCTTCCACTGGAATGACCCGCGACAAATTTATGCGGAGTTGCGCTATCGATTCAATTATTAATGGTTACACACGACGGTTTTCGATGAAACTACTGCGGCTGGGAGTACTGGTTCTGGCGGTGCTGGGGATCGTTGTATCCTTTCTGGCTCTGCGCGAGCACTATCGCACCGATACATCCCCGTGCAGCATTAACGAAAAGTGGGACTGCGGCGTGGTCAACCAGAGTCCCTATGCAGTTCTGGGAGGAGTGCCGGTCGCCGCGATCGGGATCGCGGGGTATGGTGTGATCGCGGTGCTGGCGCTCCGCCGCAAGGCTCGATGGTTGGCCGCCGTAGTCTTGATGGGCCTCGGCTTCGCCCTTTATCTCACATACGTGGAAGCGTACGTCCTGAAAGTCTGGTGTGTTTTTTGTGTAGCCTCTTTGACGATCATCAGCTTGATTTCCGTACTCGCGATCATTTTTGCGGTCGGAAACTGGAGACGCTGGGACGAAAGCCGCCTCTCCACGGTTGAGAAAACGCGCTCCAGGGCTACTCCGTTTTGGGCCTGGATCGTATTGGCTATTTTAGCGACCGGCGTCATCCTGATCTTTCGTCTCGGCGAACATGGCCTGAGCGCCCGGAATCAGCCGTCTTCTCTTGAGTCTTTCCTGGCGGACCACGCTCGCGTGTTGGCTATTCCCGTGAAGGCGCGGAAACTGGAAAACCCACTGCCACCTTCATCACTGCTCGTTGCGCGAGGCCGGGATCACTGGGCGGACCATTGCGCCACCTGTCACGCAAACAACGGCAGCGGCGATACCGAGTTAGGAAGGAACTTGTATCCTAGGGTTCCCGATATGCGAGGCGCACGTACGCAATCGCTTAGCGATGGCGAACTCTATTACATCATTCGCAACGGCGTCCCTTGGACTGGCATGCCCGCATGGGGCAATGCTGATCTCGGAGATTTGGATTCGGAAAGCTGGGCGCTTGTTCTGTTCATCCGCCACTTGCCCAAACTCACCTCCGCAGAGGAAACAGCGATGGAGAAGCTTAATCCCAAGAGCGCGATGGAACGAGAAGAAGAACAACAGGAAGAAGATTTTTTGAACGGAAAAACTACGATGGAGGAAAGACATGATCACTAACCGGCAAGCTCTCCGGTATTCAATCGCAACCGCCGCCTTAATTCTGATTTTGTCGACAATCGTTCTTGCCCATGGCGATCAGCAACATGTGATGGGCACAGTCACAAAGATCGACCCTGGATCGATCACAGTAAAAACCACGACTGGCGAAGTGAAGACGGTCATGGTCCTTCCCACCACGAAGTTCGTAAGAGGAAGCGCTGCAGTTACCGCGCAAGACGTAAGAGTCGGAGACCGCGTGGTCATTCACGCAAAACCGGAAGGAGAAATGCTGCACGCAACCGAAGTCAAGATCGGTGAAGCGAAAGACTCGATCCACCATAACTAGGAGCTTGTTTACGGTGCGCAGTCCTCTGTGTTCCTCAGTGCCCTCTATGTTGAAATGAAGCTATGGAGCTATCGGAGAATGGAAGCAAAATATGTCCTCAAGTAGAAATCTTTTTATTGGCCTCATCAGCCTCGGCATTCTGCTAGCACTTCCGACAGCGTGCAATCGGCAACAATCTGGGTCGTCGAGTGGCGCCAAGCGGTATTCGCTCGAGGGCAAGGTTGTTTCGGTCGACAAGAACGCCGGCACCGCCAATATCGGCAACGAGCCCATCGCCGGCTTTATGGACGCGATGATCATGCCTTACAACATCAAGCCCGCTTCGGCGCTGGATCAGCTTCAGAGTGGGGATTCCATCACGGCCAGTGTTGTCGTCGATTCCGATAAGTACTGGCTGGAGAATGTGAAAGTTACAGGGCATTCCAAAGCGCCTGCCGAGAAGCCTGCCGCGAGTCTGCACATTCCTGAGCCGGGTGATGCTGTGCCTGATTTCAAACTGGTCAATCAAAATGGAAAATCGATCTCGCTGCATCAGTATCGCGGTCAGACTTTACTTCTCACTCTCATCTACACGCGCTGCCCGTTTCCCGATTTCTGTCCGCGTGTGAGCCACGAGTTTGCGGCGATCGATCAACAGATCCGCGCCGATCCCGCTCGCTATGGCGCAACTCATCTGCTCAGCATCAGTTTCGATCCCGTGCATGACACGCCGAAAGTATTGCGCGCTTACGGACTTTCCTGCGCGGGAAACAAAGATCCTTCAGTGTTTAAACGCTGGGAGTTCGCCGCGATTCCCAAGCCAGAATTGCCGCCATTCGCCAATTATTTCGCTCTGACTTACGAACAAGACGGCGACTTGATCACGCATTCGCTCAGCACTGCGGTCATTTCTCCGGATGGGAAAATTGTTAAGTGGTATCACGGGGCCGACTGGCAGGCTGCGGACCTGCTCCAGGACGTGGCGGCGGTTGCGCATCCCGCAAGTTGAATCCCGGATGCAGGATCAGGGGCCAGCTTTTAACCCGGTTGAGGCTTCCGCTTGCCGCGTGGTAGCATCCTAAGTTTTGGCGGGTGATGTTGGGCTGGCCTCTCTACTGCACCGATTCTCTTCTGGGCCTTCTCGTTTTGCACGCCTGCGAAGGAGCCTATCGTGAAAGTTTATGCCGGAGAAAATATTCGTAATGTTGCGATTGTAGGACACGGGCACGCGGGAAAAACTACGCTGCTCTCGGCCATGCTTTACACGGCCGGCGCAACCCCGCGCCTGGGGCGGGTCGACGACGGCTCATCGACCACCGATTACGACGAAGAAGAGATCGCGCGCAAGATGTCGATTGCGGCGTCCGCCGCGTATGTGGAGTGGGGCAAGACGAAAATCAATGTGATCGACACCCCTGGGTTCAACATGTTTGTTCACGAGGCCCGGATGGTGCTTCCGGTGGTGGACGCGGCCATTGTTGTGGTGGATGGCGTAGCTGGAGTGGAAGTTGTGACCCAGCGAGTGTGGAAGGACTGCGACGAATACAAGACACCGCGGCTGATTGTGGTGAACCGCATGGACCGCGACCGGGCGAATGCGGAGCGCGTACTGGAATCGTTGATCAATGCATTTGGAAGAAATGTGATTCCGATCGAACTGCCGATTGGCAGCGAAAAGAATTTAACCGGCGTAGTCGATCTGGTGCGCATGAAGGCCTACTCCTACGAATTGGGCGGAAACGGCAAGGGAAAGGAGACGGAGATTCCCGCCAACATGCGGGCGCAAGTGCAGGAATCGCACGAACAACTGGTCGAACTGGTGGCCGAGGGTGACGACAAGCTGATGGAGGAATTCTTCGAGAAGGGAACGATTCCTGAAGAAGATTTAATTCCCGCGCTGCACAATGCGATTCGTGAAGACAAACTTTTCCCGGTGATCTTTTCTTCCGGACTGGGCAACATTGGCGCCGATCGGGTGATGGATTTCATCGTCGACTACACGCCCGCGCCTTCGGAGCATGAGTGGGTGCAGGGTGAAGCGGCGTCCTCGGGCAACGGAGATGCGCCGAAGCGGCATGAAACGGATGCGGAGCCAGTTTCGCTCTATGTGTTCAAGACTGTGTCCGATGCCTTCGCGGGAAGGATTTCTTACTTCAAAGTTTTTTCCGGCGTGTTGAAGAACGAATCTACCGTGCAGAACTTCTCGCGCGGGTCGGCGGAGAAGCTGTCGCACATTTCCATCATGCAGGGTAAGACTGCGGTTCCGGTGACCGAGCTACATGCGGGAGATATTGGCGCGGTCGCGAAATTGAAAGATACGCTCACCGGCGACACGCTGGGAGATAAAGCGGCGCCGATTCAATATCCACGAGTGAAGCTGGCGGAGCCGGCGATCACGTTTGCCATCGAGCCGAAGAGCCGCGCGGATGAAGACAAGCTGGGGCCGGGAATTCACAAGCTGATGGAAGAAGATGCCATGCTGCGGTTCTTCCGCGATGCGCAAACTCAGGAATTTTTGATTGCTGGCACGGGTCAGCAGCATATTGAAGTGGTGGTGGCGAAGCTAAAAAAGCGCTACCACACGGAAGTAGTTTTGAAGGCTCCGAAAGTGCCGTATCGCGAGACGATTCGCGGGAAAGCTGACGTGCAGGGGCGGCACAAAAAACAAACTGGCGGCCACGGCCAGTATGGCGATTGCAAAATCAAGATGGAGCCGATGCCGCGCGGCGGACAGTTTGAATTCGTCAACGATATTTTTGGTGGCGCGATTCCGAAAAATTATATTCCGGCGATTGAAAAAGGAATCAAGGATGCGGCGGGACGCGGCTATCTGGCTGGTTATCCCGTGGTGGATTTCCGCGTGATCCTTTATGACGGGTCGTATCACGACGTGGACTCTAACGATATGTCGTTTCAGATGGCGGGGCGCATCGCCTTCAAAAAAGCGATGGAGCAGGCGAAGCCGACACTGCTTGAGCCGGTGATGTCGGTCGAGATTACGGTGCCGGACGACTTTGCGGGATCGATCATGGGTGACCTGAACAGCCGGCGGGGACGCATCCAGGGCATGGACAACAAAGGCGGCAACACGATCGTGAAGGCCGAGGTGCCAATGGCCGAGATGCTGACTTATGGCGTCGACTTGACATCGATGACGCAAGGGCGCGGCAGCTTCAATATGGAAATGCACCACTACGACACGGTGCCGGCGGCGCTGCAAGAGAAGATTGTGGAGAAGGCGAAGGCGGCGCGGGGCGAGGTGAAGGAAGAGGAAGAGTAGCGAATCTTGAATCCCTCGCGTTGGCACGCTGCGGCTTTCATGCGAGCCGAATATCAGTGAGGCCGAAATCCGTTCCCTTTGCGAGCAAAGGCTCGCCGGAAAACTTGGCGAGCGCATACGAAAAACAGTCACCAAAATTCAGAGCCGCTGGATGGCGTCCTTTGCCGTACTTCCGCCAGGCTGATCGAGCGAGCTCTGCTTGTTCGAAATCCACTGGTACGACCTGCAGATTCGTGCGGATAACGAATAGATCGAACTCTCGCCCAGCGGCGTCGCCCCGACGAGATTCAAGAACTATGCCCGTTTCAAGAATAGTGGCGGCCGAAATTAGGCGAATTTCGGCAGAGACCATCGCTTCCTGAAAGCGCCGGCGTTCCGGTTCCCCGAAAAAGATAGCAACGATGGCAGAACTGTCAACGACCATGACCGTTTCGGTTAATGCGGCAAACCGTGCTCGTCGTAGCCGAGGATCTCATCTTCAGAACGGGAATCAACGGTAGGCATTTCGTCCACACGGCGCAAAATGTCGTCTATTTGCGCGGTCAGCGCCTGCTTGCGGCGGTGATTGTTTAGGCGGTCTAACCGTTCCGCTAAGGCTCTTTGGATGGCGGTAGTCAAGGACTCTCCAGTCTTTGCCGCAATCTCCCGAGCTAATCGCTCAGCCTCCATGCTTTTGATACTAATCGCCATATGCATCACAGTATACCATTATAGATATAATTCTACCATGGTTCTTTCCACTGCTGCATGATCGGGATTTGTGGATCGCTTCGTGTTAATATCCGGCGAGTGGCTACCGCCAAGAACAACCCTCATTTGAATTATGCTCCGGAGCGCCTGGTCTCTGCCGCGGCGGTCGAGGACGATTCTTCGTTTGAGCTGAAGCTGCGTCCGCAGCGGCTGGGCGAGTTTATCGGACAGGCCAAAGTCAAAGAGAATCTGGCGGTCGCGATCGAGGCAGCCAAGTCGCGCGGCGAGGCCATGGATCATGTTCTGCTGTATGGGCCTCCGGGGCTGGGAAAGACGACACTGGCCAACATCATTGCCAATGAGCTAGGCGTGCACTTCCAGCCGACGGCAGCGCCGCTGTTGCAGATCAAGGGTGATCTGACGGCGATCATTACGAATATGCAGGAGAAGCAAGTCCTGTTCATTGATGAAATTCACCGCCTGCAGCCGGTGCTCGAAGAACTGCTCTATTCCGCGCTCGAAGATTACAAGCTCGACATCATCATCGGCCAGGGGCCTTCGGCGCGCACGCACACGCTGGAAGTGAAGCCGTTTACTTTTGTCGGCGCGACTACGCGAGCGGGATTGATTTCAGCGCCTCTGCGTTCGCGCTTCGGTATTGTGTTGCGGCTAGAGTTTTATACTCCGGAAGATTTGCGGGTGATTGTGGAACGCTCGGCTGAGATCCTGGGAGTGCAGATCGACGATGCCGGAGCGATTGAGATTGCCAGCCGGTCGCGCGGCACTCCCCGCATTGCGAACCGATTGCTGCGCCGAGTGCGCGATTACGCCCAGGTTCGTGGAGCTGGCAAAATCGATTTGCCCACGGCACAGGCGTCGCTGCAGATGCTGGAAGTGGATCAATACGGCTTCGACGAAGTCGACCGCAAGCTGCTGCTCACGATTATCGAGAAATATCAGGGTGGACCGGTAGGGTTGAGCACGCTGGCGGCAGTCCTGGCCGAGGAACCAGATGCGATCGAAGAAATTTACGAACCTTTCCTGATGCAGATTGGATTCCTGAACCGCACTCCGCGCGGGCGCGTAGCGACACAGTTGGCGTACGAGTATTTCAGAATCACACCGAGCCGGCGGCAAAGTTCGTTATTTTAGAAAGTCAGCCCAGTCGTCCTACGACCAAAACGACGAAAACTCTGTTTCGGAGTTCGTGACAAACATTTGTTTTTTGTTTCGTTAAGCCGAATATAGTGTATCTTCCTCAGTTCCCTGTCGGGAGCGGGAAGATTGAGTCTGGTTCTGCGGCGGCGAGACATAACGCAGCTTGTGAAGTTAGCGATGTTGGCAGTTCTGCTGCCGGCGGGCGCAGGCTCAGCGGCTTCGTGGCTTCAGGTTAACGGAAGTCACGTCGGCAGGTCGGTTGTGCAAGGCACTTCCTCTGGCTCTTCGGGACAAACTTCGAGTCCACAAAACACCCAGACGACACCGCCGCCTGCCGAGCAGGAGCCGGAGCCTGCTATTAAGAATCCTGAGGTGCGGCCTGCGCAGAAGGCGGCAGGGACGCCGACTCTTACCATTCCCCGGCTGAGCGGGGCGCCTGTGCTCGAAGATTTTTTGAGCATGAAGCCGGAAGGCCAGGCTGCGCGGGAGATGGCAAAAGTCACGGGCTTTGTGCAGCGCAATCCCCACGACGGCGCCAAGGTTTCCGAGGAGACCGAAGCCTATCTCGGCTACGACCAGAAAAATCTTTATGTTGTATTCGTGTGCTTCGACGATCCGAAAAAGGTGCGGGCGCGCTTGTCGAGCCGCGAAGACGTTTATGACGACGACCAAGTGGAAGTTATGCTGGATACGTTTCACGACCGGCGCCGCGCTTATGCATTCCAGACCACTCCACTTGGCGTGCAGTGGGACGCCATCTGGAGCGAGGCCACGCGGGATGAGATCAGCGGCAACTTTGATACTTCGTTCGATACGGTTTGGGATTCGAAGGGAAAAGTTACCAGCCAGGGATTCGTCGCCTGGATGGCGATTCCCTTCAAGAGCCTGCGTTTTCCTTCGACCAAAGATCAGGTTTGGGGCATCATTCTGTATCGCGGAATCGTACGCAAGAACGAAGATGCGTTCTGGCCGCAGATTTCCTACAAACTGGCGGGGCGGCTGGGGCAGGCGGCGACGCTCTTCGGGCTGGAAGGAATCTCGCCCGGCCGCAGCATCGAGCTGATTCCCTACGGAATCATGCGCGGCTTCCGCGGGCTCGACGAGCGCGATCCCTACAATCCCTATTTTCAAAATGCGGTAGCGCAGGGCCAGGCTGGAATGGACGCGAAGTTTGTGATCCACGATCACTTTGTGGTGGATTTAACCGCCAACCCTGACTTCAGCCAGGTGGAATCTGAGGATCCGCAGATCACAGTCAATCAACGCTTCGAAGTGTATTTTCCGGAGAAGCGTCCGTTCTTTCTGGAGAATGAAGATTATTTCCGCACGCCGCTGGATTTGTTTTTCACTCGCAATATTCAGGATCTCTCGGCCGGCATTCGCCTCACCGGAAAGGAAGGGCCATATTCCGTCGGCCTGATGTCCACCGACGACCGCGCCCCGGGGCTGGCGGTGCCGAACTTCTGTCCCGCGACTTCTCCTGTTTGTTCCGACATTCTCAGCGGAATCCGTTCGTATTTCACCATTGCACGCGTGAACCGTGACATCTTTAAGGAATCGAGTGTGGGCGCGATTTATACGGACTGGGAATGTCCCACAACCGGCGAGTTTAACCGCGTCGGTGGCCTCGATACGCGGTTAAAGTTTAATGCCAACTGGTCCTTGGACGGTCAGGCGGTAACCAGTTCGAGCAACCTGCTCGGCTTTAATGCAACGAATCTGGAGACTACTTGCGAGTACAACCTGTACCCATTCAGCTCCGGCAACGTCGGCAACAACAATCATTACGCCGGCCCTGCGGACAAGCTCGATCTGAAACGCGATGGCCTGCACTTTACTTACGAAGGAATTTACGACGACATCAGTCCCGGGTTTGTGACCGTGCCCGGATTCGTAAATCGGGTGGACGTCCGCGAACTTTTTCAAACCGTCGATTACCGATTTCGTCCGAAAAAAGGCTGGGTGGTTGATTGGGGACCTTCCATCATCCAGCGCTATGTCTTCGATCACGAAGGAAATCGCCTGGACACCAATTATCAGCCTTATCTTGCGATCCAGGGCCGCGGGCAAACGGTAATCTATTTGTTTCCGTACGAGGAACTGCGCGAGCGTTTGCGACCACAGGATTTCTGCTTTCTCGGTTTCTCCTGTGAGACCCCGAAGCAGGATTATCACGAACACAGCAGCGGCGCATCGATTCAGACCAGTGTTCTGCCCGAGGTCACAGCCGCAGCGAGTTATCACTGGGGAGATGGCGCAAATTTTGTCGCGTCTCCCGGCGCTCCGCCTCCGCTCGACGTTCCCTTTGTCGCGCGCCAGGATACAGCTACGGGCACGCTCACATTTCGTCCATTGAAACCGTTGAAGATCGAGAACACTTATCTTTTCGAGCGCCTGCGGGCTACGCATAACGAGTATCTGCTGGCGCAGTCGCAGCTGCCGGGCACTCATATTGGCCAAGGCATTTTCAACGATCACATCATCCGTAGCAAGTGGAACTGGCAATTTACGCCGCAGCTTTCGTTGCGCGTGATTCTGCAATACAACTCGCTGCTGGCCAACACGCCGGGTAACACGATTTATCCGTATACCTATCTGCCCACCGAGAAAGAATTCAACGCCGATTTCTTGCTCACGTATCTGGTGCATCCGGGCACGGCAATTTACCTGGGCTACAACAGCGACTTGCAGAACCTTGACCATAATCTTGGGTTCGATCCAGCCGGCCTGGCGGGACTGTATACCGCTAAAGGTTTTACGAACGATAGTCGGCAGTTCTTCGTGAAGGTTTCGTATCTGTTCCGCTTTTAATCGATCTCGGTGCGCGTACCCCCGATTGGTTTGCTGAATCCCGGCGGGTTCCGGTAGAATCTAAGGATTCGAATCGAGGTCTAAAACGCCATGAAAGCAGCTATTCATCCCGCTTATAACGAAATTCGCGTGCATTGCGCGTGCGGAAATGCCTTTGTTACCCGTTCCACTCATAAGGGCGACATCAGTGTTGAAATCTGCTCCGCCTGCCATCCTTTCTTCACCGGCAAGCAGAAGCTTATGGATACTGCGGGCCGCGTGGAGCGCTTCCGCCGCAAGTACGCCAAGAATATGCCCGCGCCAGCGAAGCCCGAGGCGTCGAAGAACTAAGAGGCTCCTTGAATCCGGGTATCTGAGAGAAGCTCCCATCTTTGGTGGGAGCTTTAAACTTTTGAAGAACCTCGATCCGATCACGACGCAGCAGTATATCGAGAAGGCGGATCACTTTCTACGGGCGATGAAGAAATTGGCGGTACTGGGACTGGCTCCCCATCGCACGGGTATAGCCTTGCTTGCCGTCCACAGCGCCATTTCTCTCAATGACGCAATCACAGCCGGAGTTACGGGCAAAAGAGGCAAGCACCAAGGCCACTTGGATGCGGTCACCGAACTGGAACGCATATCCCGGGAGCACCACATCGAAAACAGAAGCGGTATTGGCCAATTTCGCGGGCTGCTCGCGGAAAAAACCCGAATCGCTTACGGCAATGAACGACTGGATGATAGCCTGGTTCTTTTGTCAATCAGTCGAGCGGAGAGATTTCACGCTTGGGCATACAATTATTTCAAGGAGATCCTTCATGATTCGGTCGGAGCTTAGTGAGGGACAGCTGCACTCCAGGGCGAAGAACGCTGTGGCCCAGTTCCTATTTCGTGAGCTGATCGTCCCAAAGATTTTCTTTGAGGCCCAATGGCCGTCGCGAAGGAGCCGAGTGGATGTCCTGGCGGTTGATCGCGCCGGTGCGGGTGAGGTTCACATTGTTGAAGTCAAGGTAGGAGGCAGCGACCTAGGGGATGCTGTCCGGCGGATTGCCGGGGTGCCTGCTCATTTCAAGTACTTGGCCCTGTTCGGCAACCCCAGCTTCTATCCATCCGATAAATCTCTGTATGCTCCCGACGGCATGGGGAGAGTTGGAGTGATTCAAGTTCGGGAGAATCGAGCTGATGAGCTTCGTGCCGAATTCATAGTTCGCCCCGAGCGCTTCCGGCTGGACTCTTCCTATTTCAAGCAGGTCGACAAATTTACGGCGACCCGGCCCGCCGACATGGAAATTCGGCCCTAGAGCTTCCATGCGAAAAGCTTGGGACAATGCGGCAAACGGCTCGCGGACCCTCGGTGCCGCTGGTCCATCTGTGCAGCCGGTCCCCGCCAGCCTTTCGATCGGCGGCGTCTCCATAGCTCCCGCTACGGTCCTCGCGCCCATGGCTGGCGTCACCGACACAGTTTTCCGCCGGTTCATTCGCAATCTTGGCGGCTGCGGCCTGATTATGACCGAGTTCACCTCAGCCGACGGCGTGTTGCGCAAGAAAGATCAGAAGGCCAAGCGCTATCTGCATTTCTACGAAGATGAGCATCCCATATCCGCGCAACTTTTCGGCAGCAATCCGCAGGTAATGGCCGAGGCGGCGCGCATGGTCGAAGGCCTCGGCTTCGACCTCGTCGATCTGAATCTGGGTTGCCCGGCGAAGAAAGTGGTGAAGTGCAACGGAGGCTCCGGACTGCTGCGCGATCTGCCTGCCATCGGAAGGATCTTCGAGGCGGTGCGCGCTGCGGTGACGATTCCCTTCACGGTAAAGTTTCGCGCGGGATGGAGTGATGATGAGATCGTCTGCGTGGAACTGGCTCGCATGGCGGAAGCGTGCGGCCTGGCGGCCGTCGCGCTGCACGCGCGCACCCGCGAACAAGGTTACAGCGGACAGGCGCGCTGGGAGTGGATTGCTGCGGTAAAAGATGCCGTGAAGATTCCGGTGATCGGCAACGGCGACATCCGCACCCCTGAAGACGCTTGCGCCATGGTCACGCAGACGGGGTGCGATGCAGTGATGATTGGACGCACGGCGCCGTCGAATCCGTGGATCTTTAGACAGATTCAGCAATATTGCGCAAGCTTGGAAAATGTCCATGTGGGGACAGCCGCCCCCGGCTGTCCAGTCGAGCGAAGCTCGATTGCTTTTCCTAACGGCGGCGCACTAGATGTATGCGACTCGGACCTTCGGCCCGATGGACAGCCGAGGGCGGCTGTCCCCACATGGGCATTGGCGGAGACTTCGGCAGCCGGCAAGGCGTACGACGAGCCCACTGAAGCTGACCGTTACCAAATGATCCGGACTTACTTCCAGATGCTGATCGAGGAGGAACTTCCCGACGCAGTCGGCAAGATGAAGCAGTTCGCTTCCTGGTTCACGCACGGCGTGCCGGGTGGAGCGGGGCTGCGCAAGGCGATTTACGAATCAAAGAGCGCGGTAGAGATTCTGGGGCGTGTGGAAGAATTCTTCGAGGCTAGATTGTGCGGCGAGGGCGCCCTCGCGCGCTAAGGCTGAGAAGCTCTGCTTCGTCATTAATTCCGTGGTTCTGTTACGTTCGGCATCTTTTCGAATCTCCGCATTTTGGGAATAGTCGGATGTTGAAGGGATCGGTGTATGAAATCCAGAGAAGAGTGGTTGAAAGAGGTCGCTCAGCGGCAGGACAATATCGATCCCATTAGGCGGATTCCGAACGCTGCACTATTCCAAGGCACTCTGATAAATGGTAGCCGCCACCTTAACGGGCCGCAACGGGTCGGTGCCTTGATCGCAGGGCTTTTTGCGTTGACATTTGGTTGCGTCGGCTTGGCAGAGATTATCGTCGCTTTACGCTCGTGGAGCCTCGGAGGCGCAGACCTATATATGACTGTCTTTTGCCCATTCTCCTTTTGGATCGGCTGGAAAATGACAATGAATGCGTTAATCAATGCCCCCAGGACTAGAAAGAAAAGATCTGAATATCAGGCCTAGATTCCGCGCGCCACCATCTTCCCCGACTCATCCTGTTCCACATAAGCCCAAGGTACCTTCGCGTCGTGTGTAAAAACCGTCAGCCATTTTTCCGGAATTGCTTTCGCGTAGTACTGCTTTTTGCTCTCGATGGTCTGCAGGGGGTAAAGATCGAAGGCCATGCCCCAGGTGATATCGATGTGCGCGGTGGTGGGCATGAGGTCGGAGATGTAGCAGGCAGTGCGGTCGCCACTCTCGACGATGACGGCTTGCATGTGGGCGGTGTGGCCAGGGAATTGTTTTACCTTAATGCCGGGGACAATTTCTTCGCCGCCTTTGAGCAGCGTCATCTGGCCGCTTTCCACCAACGGGTCGTAGTTGTCGGGGATGTAGCTGATGGAGTCTCGTTCGCTAGGCTTGCGCGCATACTGCCATTCGCCTTCCGGCGCATAGTATTTTGCGCGGGGAAAAGTTGGGACGATCTTGCCGTCTTTGCCGCGTACGGTGTTCCAGCCGCAATGGTCGAAATGCAGGTGCGTGTTGATGACGACATCGATGTCTTCCGGCGCAATTCCGGCGGCAGCGAGATTCGTCAGCAGCTTCGCCGGCTGCCCGTAGAACTTGATCATGCGCTCCGAAAGCTTGTTGCCCATGCCGGTCTCAACGAGGACGTTTTGTTTTCCGGTGCGGATGAGGAGCGAGGTCAATCCCGCTTGCACGTAGTTTCTCTCGTCCGCGGCTACTTTGCGCGACCACATGACTTTGGGGATCACGCCGAAAAACGCGCCGCCATCGAGCGGGTAGGTACCGTCGGAGAAAACGCTGAGTTCGACGTTGCCGAGAGTGAGCTGTGGCATGGAGATAGTGTGCCACAGGCCGGACTACATTCCGAAAATCGACGCTTGGCAGCCTTTTCGCCGCTTGGCGCAGAAAAAGCCTGAAACGCAGAGAACGCAGGGAACGTCCGCAGAGTGCGCGGGGCGCGAGATTCGACTAGCCGCCGGGTCCGTCATTGGAGACATACTGTTCGAGCGATTCCAGTTCGCGGCTGAGATCGTCGACGCGCCACTCCAGCAGATTGCGAATGGAAAGGATCCCGAGGAGCTTGCCATTGTCCTCGGCCACCGGAAGATGGCGGAAGTGGCGCTCCAGCATAATACTCAGCGCTTCGCCAGCACCGGTGCGGCGAGTTGCCATCTCGACTGGTGTGGTCATTAGTTCGCGGACCGGCGTGGTCTGCGGATCGGTGTGGGTAAGCGACATCTTGCGAAGGACGTCGCGCTCGGTGAAGATTCCCGCCACCCGGTATTCGGAGTCGACCACGGCGACCGCACCCACGTGGTGGTCGAGCATTTTGTTGATGGCGTCAGCCACGCTGGCATCCAGCGGAACCGCCGCGATTTCCCGGTCACAAAGTTCCAGCACGCTCATAAGAACTCCCTCTGGCTCCGCAAAGCCAGTTTGGCATCGAAAATCGGATTGATGAATTATGCTCACGGCGGGGGCGAAGTCAAGGAAATTGGAGCAAAATTCAACAAATCTTTATCTTGCCCGGATCAGAATTTCGTTTCCTTGGCGGTCCGCAGGATGGTCTTTTGCCTGCGATTTCTGAGAGTCAGCATCGCGAAGTCACGGACCGGCGAATTCCATATTTACTTTTCGATAACGTAGGCATCGACTTCAATCTCGAGCAGAATTTCCGGCGAGATCAAAGCACTGACCTGCACCATTGTGGCCGCAGGACGGACGTCCGAGAAAAACTCGGCATGGACTTTACCGACCTTCTCCCACTCGGCAATGTTGGTTACATAGGTTCGGGTGCGCACCACGTCTTTCATGCTGGCTCCAGCCTTGTGCAACGCGCTTTCGATGTTCTTCATGATCTGCACGGCCTGGGCGTAGACGTCGCCGATGCCTACGATCTTCCCGTCTGCTCCTGTTGCTGTCGTGCCCGAAACATGCACATGAGGTCCAATTCTGACCGCACGAGAGTAACCAACGATCGGCTCCCATGGTGCGCCGCTCGAGATGTTCATTCGTTTCATTGTGGTCGGTTTCCTCCTCGACGATTCATTCTACCGTCCTAACGCGATGGAATTAGCAGCCAACGCATGCGTGTGCCAGCAGAAATAGGGCGGCAAACTCTACCGTGCCAGTGTCCTCTAACGATTGATGAAAAGAATACGCTCGATACACAAAAGTCATTTGCTTTTGGAGCGCGACTGAGGTAACTAGTTACTTAACACTGTGAGGGAGTGAGTAATAACGCGATTTACAAGGGGGGCCAGACAAATGATTCCGGAATCTCATCCACTGCGTCAGCTTTTCCAGGAGTTGGTGGGGCGGCATTATGCCGAGGAGATCGGCATCCGCGATCCGCAGGTCGTGGCTTATGTCTCGCACTTGCTCACCGAATTCTGTGAAGCCGATCAGTTGTTCAAGATTCACGACGCGGCAGACCGGCCGCTGAACGATCTGGGGGAAATGATGCTGGAATCTGACCCCATCTATGGACCTGCGCCTTCCTTTGATCGTGAGCGCCAGGTGCGAAAGCACATTGGAGACTACGCTCTGTTTTTCGCGGGGATGTTCCCCGAAAGCATCAACCACTTCCGGCTGCGCCATCAGCGCCTGGAAAATTTCGTAGAGTGGGTAAAGGCTGGGAAAGAGAGTTATTACATTGTGTCGAAGTTCGAACACTTCGAATATGCCAAAGTGGCGCCGCTTTTTGCGAATCTTTCACGCGAGTTTGAAGGCTGTGTTTACGGCCTCAATATGGTGAAAAACGACCTGCAGGAGATGCAGCATCCCATTACGCGCCGAGCGAACGAATTGCTGATGTAGGCTGCGGCTTCATTTCTCGTTCAGGTCCGGCCGTCCACCGATGCGGTAGAAACTAAGCGTGCTGTTTCCCTGCACCAGCTTGCGCACTCTTCGCAGCGACTCAAATTCAGGTCCTAAATCGAACTTCTTTTCATGTTCCGCGATCACGAGAGACATAGCCCACACCAGCGGGGAATCGGCCAGCGCAATCAACGTACTTTCGTAGGTTTCGTGCATGCGATAAGGCGGATCGAGGAATACAACGTCGGCAGTGACGTGTTCGCGCTGCAGATGCCAGAGGACTCCGGAAAGATCTTCGCGCAGAATTCGGTAGCCTTCCGTGATTTTCAGGCTTTGGAGATTTTGCTCGATCACTTTTGCCGCGAAGGCCGAAGTTTCTACGAAGAAAACTTGCTTGGCGCCGCGGCTGAGCGCTTCGATCCCCACTGCTCCGGTGCCGGCAAATAAATCCAACCATACCGTACCCGCGAGGACTGCCGGATTGCCCGCCGTGAGCACATTGAAAAGCGTCTCGCGCAGGCGGTCGGAGGTAGGCCGGGTATCCTTCCCGTGCAACGCCCGCAGAGGATGTCCGCGATATTTGCCGGCGATGACGCGCATGGCTCTGTACTTTCGGTTACCGAGGCCAATATATCTGACCATGTAAAATAAGAGTAGTAGTCAAAGCCTATGAGAAGTTTTTCAGTTCACGTGGGGCGGCTGTTCGGAGTGGAGGTTCGCATCCACCTGACGTTCCTGATCCTGCCCTTGTTTGTTTTCTGGACGGAGTACAGTGTGCATCCCTCGGCCAATGGGCCGCGGGATCTGGCGCTGGTGGGAATCGTGCTGGCCTGCGTAGCCGTGCACGAAATCGGCCACATGCTTGTTGCCCGACGCGCAGGATTGATTGCCAAGGCGGTCATCCTTCTGCCGCTCGGCGGTGTAACTGTGTATGACGAATCGCACGCGGCGGTGCCGCAGACCGCGACAGAAATCTGGAAGCGGGAGGTCCGCATTGCGGTTACCGGGCCGCTCGTGAATATTGCGTTTGCGCTGGTTGCGGCAGGGGTGATCTACGCGGCGGTTCCCGGAGTAAATCTCTGGCACTGGCCGTTCTTGACATCAAGCAATCTGCCGCGGAGCCTGGTGTGGGCGAACATTTATTTGGCCGGCATCAATCTTCTGCCCGCATATCCTCTGGATGGAGGCCGCATTCTGCGGGCTTCCTTCGCGCGGAGTATCGACTCTTCCGCGGCCACGCGCCGTGCCGTTTCCATCAGCCACGCGCTGGCCATGGTTCTGATGATCGCAGGTTTGTTCAGCAATACCTGGCTTACCATGGTTGGCGTCATCATCTTTTCGGCAGCGCAACTCGAAGAACGCGCGGTTATCTTCCAATCGGTGTTGGACAATGTGCGGCTGGAAGAAGTGATGCTCACCGATTTTTCTACGCTGTCTCCGGCGGATACGCTCGAAGACGCGCTGGATAAGGCGGTACACTCGCTGCAGGATGATTTTCCCGTGGTGCGCGGCAGCGATATGGTGGGCGTGATTTCCCGGCAGCGCATTCTGGACGCGCTACGCGCGGAAGGCAACGGATATGTTCAGGCCGTGATGAACAAACTATTCGAGGTTTCCCTGCGGCAGGAATCGCTGGCTTCCGCCTTCCGCAAACTTACGGCGCGCAATCTCAGCATCATTCCGGTGGTCGAGGATCAGCGGCTGGTCGGCATTGTGACGCTGCAGAATTTGATGCACTCGATGTCTCTGCTGGCGGAGGGACGAAAGCTGCGGCGGGATGGGTCGAACTGATCCAGGTGGGCCGACCACTGCGGGAATATATTTCCGAATTACGATTTCCAATTGCCGATTGGTTAGTGCGCGGATTGTGAAACTTGGCAATCGAAAATTGGCATTTGGCAATCTTTAGAACAGCGTCACCGCTTTGGCCTGCCGCACCGCGGGAATCTCCTCCAGCTTTCTTAGCACATCCTCTGGGACGCGGCCATCGACGTGGACCACGGCGATCGCTTCTCGCGGCTCTGCAGATGATTCCGCGCTGCGGCGGCCTAACGAAAAGTCTGCAATATTGATTTCGTTTTCGCCCAGGATCGTGCCTACCTTGCCGATCACGCCGGGGACGTCTCGATTGCGCAGATAGATCAGGTTTCGCTCCAGCGGAGCTTCCACGTCGATGTCGTCGATGTGCAGCAAACGCGGCGCGGTGCCGTGGAGGACGGCGCCTTTTACCATGTGCTCTTCGGTGGAACTCTTCAGGAAAAGCGAGAGCACGCTCCCAGCGCCGCCGGTAGAGGCCTTTGCCTTATGCGACTCGTGGACGCGAAGCCCGCGCTGGTCCGCGACGGATGCGGCATTCACCAGATTCGTTTTTTCATCGAGCGCCTGGTTGAGAATGCCCTTGATCGCGGCGTTGCGAATCAGTTCCGTTTTCCACTCGGCGATGTGTCCGCTGTAGCGCAGCGAGATTTCTTCAATCGAGCCGGCGGAAATCTGCGCGAGAAATGCTCCCATGCGTTCCGCCAACACGATGTAGGGTTGCATTTCGGCATACTCTTCGGCGGAAACCGAAGGCACGTTCACCGCATTTTGAATGACGCCGTGCTTCAGATATTCCCGCACCTGCTGGGCGATCTGCACACCCACGGCTTCCTGCGCTTCATGTGTGGAACCGCCGATATGCGGAGTGAGAATCACGTTGTTCATGGCCTGAAACGGCGAGTTCTTTAGCGGCTCTTCGTTGAAAACATCAAGCGCCGCACTTGCAACGTGGCCTTGCTTCAGCGCCTCCACCAAGTCGGCCTCGTTCACCAATTCTCCGCGAGCGCAGTTCACCAGGCGAAAGCCCTTCTTCATTTTCTTAAGCGCGGAAGCGTTGATCATTCCCGTGGTTTGCGGAGTCAGGCCAACGTGCAGAGTGATGTAATCCGCCGCCGCGTAAAGCTCGTCCAGGCTTACGCAGCGAATTCCAAGTTCCTTGGCTACGGCGACGGAAACAAACGGATCATGCGCGACGATTTCCATCCCAAACGCCCGCGCCCGCCGCGCCACTTCCATGCCAATGCGGCCCAGGCCGGCAATTCCCAGCGTCTTGCCGCGCAGTTCGGAACCTTGCAGAGATTTCTTCTCCCACTTGCCGGCGTGCATCAGCGCATCTGCGCGGCACAAATGGCGAGCCATCGCGAGCATCATGCCGAGCGCCTGCTCCGCGACTGCCACGGCATTCGCTCCCGGCGTATTCATCACCGCGATGCCTTGACGCGTGGCCGCATCCAGATCGATATTGTCGACGCCCACGCCGGCACGTCCGATCACGCGCAATTTGCTGGCATGCGCGAGTAGCGCAGCATCGGCCTGCACCGCGGAGCGCACGATGAGCGCGTCGGCAGACTCCAGCTCGGCTGTGAGTTTGCCGTCTAGCTGGTCCGCCGTCAGAACCACCCACCCGGGTTCTCTAAGTTGATCCACCGCCGATGCGGAGATCTTTTCCGCGATGACAATTTTCACGGACACGCTCATCCCTTTCTTATGACCTCACTGGCGAGACTTCGTCGACAAATCCCGTAAGACAAGACCTTGACAGACATTTGACACGCCTCTGACACGCCCTCATCCCGAGTTTCCTAGACTCCACTCATGGGCAAACGCCCTCGGAGGAATCGTCATGAAAATATTGTCAACCGTATTACTCGTCGCTCTGGCCGCTTTCACCGTGGCCTGCGGTTACAGCTCCAAAGCCGCTTCGCCCCCGGTGGCCGGGACTACGCCTACCATCGCGGCCCTCGTGCCGAATAGCGTGAATTCAGGCGGCGCTGCATTCGTGCTGACGGTGAACGGCAGTAATTTTTCAAGCACTGCAACCATCAACTTTAATGGCACGGCGCAGGCCACGAATCATGTGAGTGCGAACCAACTTACTGCCACCATCGCTGCGTCGAATATCACAACTCCGGCCACGGTGCCGATTACTGTGACTAATCCGGGCATCGCTGGCACTGGCATTTACAACACTGGCGCTACGCTGGCAGAAACGTCGGCCGCAATGAATTTTACCGTTAACTAAAACCAGGCCGCGTATTTGGTGGCCCTCAAGCCTCCACGAGCTGCGCACGCTTCGATTGCGCGCGCGCGTAAACTTCCTGGGCCGCTCGTACGGCCGCACCGTACTCGACGTTTTTCCCGGTGACGCGCGCAAGCACATGTTCGAGAGCGCCGAGAATGCCGATCGTGTCCAGGTAATCGTAGTAACCAATATGCGCCACGCGAAATAATTGTCCCTTCATTTCGCCTTGGCCGTTGGCGACCACGGCATCGAACGACTCGCGGAACTCTTTTACGATCTTGCCGGAATCGATGCCGTCGGGAGAGGAGATTGCCGTCAGCGCAGCGGCGGGCGAAGATGCATAAAGTTTCAGTCCCAGAGCCTGCGCCCCGGCGCGCGTCATCTGCGCGCAGAGTTCAGCATTATCGATGAGAGCTTCGCGTCCCTTGGCCAGATCGCCGCCGCCCATCTCGCGTATAAACCCCAGAGCCGCTCCCAACGCCGCAAACAGCGACGTTGCTGGGGTGTAGGCCGATTCGCCTTTGGCCACGGCCTTTCGTTCCTTGCGCAAATCGAAGTAATAGCGCGGAGAAGTCGTCGAATCCATTCGCTTCCAGGCGCCCTCGCTCACCGCGCAGTAGCCGAGCCCCGGAGGAATCATCAGGGCCTTCTGCGAACCACCGATAATCACATCGACTCCCCAGCCATCGACATCAAGATGAGTTGTGCCCAGGCCGGTGATGGCGTCGACGATCAGCAGCGCGTCATCGTGCTCGCGGACTATTTTTGCGATGCTTCTTATGTCGTGGCGTGCTCCGGTGGAACTCTCCGTAGCCTGCACAAAAACGGCACGCACGTCGGAAGTGAGCTTCGCGCGAACGTCATCGAGCGAAAATGTTGTGCCGTACGGAGCGAAAAGAACATCGACATTGCAGCCGAAAGCCTTGGCCAGCCCGGTCCAGCGCTCGCCGAACTTTCCGGCGGTGAGCACTAAAACCTTATCGCCCGGGGACGTCAGGTTCGACACCGATGCCTCCATCACGCCCGTGCCCGAGCAAGCCAGAACCAGTACATCGTTTTTCGTGCCGATGAATTCCTTCATGTCCGCGAGGACACGCTGGAACAACGCGCGGAAGTCTGCGGTGCGGTGGTGAGCGGCGAATGATGCCATGGCGGTTTGCGCCGCTGGCAGCAAAGGAGTGGGGCCGGGAGTAAACAGACGATTCTTGCGCAACATTCGTGACGATCCTTATAAGCGGAGTAATGATTAGTTTACTGGAAGGAAGCTTTCTTGTGCGTGATTGCGGTCACGACCGCGCGGCGACGACCACCGTCTATAATTCATGAATGAGCCTGATCGACCAGATTCAACAAGACATTACCGCGGCCATGAAGGCGCGCGAGGAGCAGCGCCTCTCCACGCTGCGCATGGTGAAGAGCGCGCTGAAAAATCGCGAGATCGAAAAAATGGCGCCGCTCGACGAGAAAGAATCTCAGGCTGTACTGAGCACGCTGATCAAGCAGCGCAAAGAATCGGTCGAGCAGTTCACCAAAGGTGGACGCCAGGAAATGGCGGACAAAGAAGCCGCCGAGATTGTCCTTATCGAGAGCTATCTGCCCAAAGCTGCGGGCGAAGATGAAATTGTTGCCGGAGTGAAAACGGTAATCGCCGAGATGGGCTCTCCGACCATGAAGGATATGGGCGCGGTGATGAAGAATGCCATGGCGCGTTTCAACGGCGCGGGGATGCGCGTGGATGGGAAAGTAGTGAGCGAGGCGGTGAAGCGGGAGCTGGCGGGAAGAGTCGGATGAGTGATCCCGAGTTTTGGAGCAGATTTCAACTCTACTTCCTGTGGGGATTGCAAGCTTGGGTGCTGCCACCGCTATTGATGATCGGATTGGCGTCCTTAACGAGCCTCGTTTTAAGCCTTCGCTCTCCTGAGGTTAGAAATCGCTGGCGCACTTCCTATTGGCTCGTATTGACTCAGCTCGTATTTTTTCCGTTGGCCATTGCGGTCGGAGCCTCGTTCCCGGCCTCCAGCACATCTCCGCTTGACCCCCGTCGGCCCAATTTGCTCGGGGAGCACATTCTGGATGCTCTAACCCTGCTTTCGTTGGGGATGGCACTGTTCTGGATTTATCGCATGAAGGGATTGCGCTGGCTAGCTAGTAGCATCGTGATCCTTGAGGAAGTGCTGGTATGGGGCGCGTTGTTTATCGCCGGCATGTCCGTCTCGGGCGACTGGATCTAGCCGAATCAACACCCTCCCGTAAAAGCGCGCGCTGGAATATCGTCGAAGTCGACGACTCCCGTTACTTGCTCCGCTGTAACTCACGATAGGCTTCGCTCTTCGAAATCCCTCGCTCTTTCGCCACTTTCTTTAAGGCGGCTTTTTCGTCGAGCTTCTCTTCTTCCATGATGTCCTTCACTCTCTGACGAATCGGAGGGCGGGCGGGAGCGGCGCTCTCCACACGGACGTCTTGTTCTTCCGCTTTCCCGATGAGTAGCGTGATCTCGCCTTTCACTCCATCGCGAGATTTTAAAATCTCCAGAACTTCGCCCGCGCGTCCGCGAAGGAATTCTTCGTGGAGCTTGGTCACCTCGCGCGCGATCACCACATGCCGGTTTGTTCCCAAGATCTCAACCACATCCACCAGCGCCTCGACGACGCGGTGGGGCGCTTCGTAGAAAACCTGGGTGCGCGGCGAGATTTTCACGGCTTCGAGCGCGGCGCGGCGCTCGCCTCGCTTTGCCGGAAGAAACCCGCTGAAGCGGAAGGAATCCGTGGGAAGTCCGCTCGCCACCAGAGCCGCCAGGAATGCGGACACTCCTGGAATCGGCACCACCGGCACATGATGCCGAATGGCCAGCGAAATCAAGCGATAGCCGGGGTCGGAGATTCCGGGCATACCGGCGTCTGTGACTAACGCGACGCTGGTGCCCTCCTGCAAATCTTTCACCAGTTCCGCGGCGCGCGTCATCTCATTGTGTTCGTGGTAGCTGACGGTGCGCGTGGTAATGCCGTAGTGGTTGAGCAGTTTCTGCGTTTCCCGCGTGTCTTCGCAGGCGATCACATCGGCTTCCTTCAGCACGCGCAGGGCACGCAGCGTGATGTCCTCCAGATTGCCGATGGGAGTGGCGACCAGATAGAGCGCGGGCCGCGGCGCCAACGATTCGGGTTGCGGCTGAACGGTTTTGGAGGCGGCTGCGTTGGACTCAAGTTTGCGGCCAGCATCTTTCATGGCCGGAGTCTACCACTGTGGCTGGCGGGTTGTTCTCGCGCCGGGGAGGGCTTTTACCACGAAGGGCACTAAGGTGCACAAAGGAGAGCGAATCAATAAGCGTATGGGGATTTATCACGAGTCACTTCCCCGCCATTGGTTCAACGGATGGCAGGAGTTGATTCCACCGGCGACAGCCTCCGAATCTCCACATGCAGTGAAGCCGCAAATCGAAGCTGGCGCGCATGATTTCTTCAGGGGCATAGGGGGTCAGAGTAATTCCGATGCTCTGTGACGGCCCTGCCCGGGACGGGTTGATCAGGTACGGTGGATGCGCTTCGACTGCCGGACTGGGGTGTCTAGCGGTGATCATTCTCTGAGAGTCCACTTCAATCACTACCACGCCAAGTTTCCCGTCTGGAGGGGGAGGGGGCATTGATGCGGGCACGCCCGGCGCCGACACCATCAAGTGATAGCCAAAATACGAAACCTTTCCGGATGTGAAGCTGACGTAGAAATCAAGACTTTCCCCACGAAAGCCCCACCAACGAAAGAGATCGGAAAAAACGGGGTTTCCCGTTCTCCACAACAATTGGCGTGGCAGGCCGTTTACTACGCCGCCGGAGAAACATTCGTCGGCGTTGCAGCGAGGCGCGCCGTAAGGTCCCGTATTGGAAGGTTGTAACGTGGGTATTCGCCGCAGTGTCTCGGCCTTAGAAGTTTCGCCAAGCCGCAAAGTGGAGAGCCCGGCCACGACGGAAGCAATTCGGCTTGCGAAGATTGCAGCCTCAGCGCGTAATGCGATGGCAGCGGTGAAAACAATGGCAAAGAACCAGAGATATATGTTTTTGGCCCTGTACGAGACCAACTTACTCCAGATCGTGCTCACAGTATTTTCCCCTTGCCGGCACTTTATTAGACACCGATGGGTGCTCATTCTCAGATTACGTCCGTAACAATTGTTAACAGGCGCGATTGCGCTCACAATCCCTCGAGCCCGCAGTTAGCGCGGATTGGCCGAGCCCCGCGCCCCCGCGAATTGACGCAATCCAACCTGCACCCTAGAATCAAATTGAAGCTAATTCATCCCCACGATCGTCTTAAGAACCCATGCCTCTTTACGAATATCAGTGCGAAAAGTGCGGTCATCGCTTTGAAAAAATTCAGAAATTTTCCGACCCCATGGTCAAGAAGTGTCCGAAGTGCGGAGGGCGAGTCGAGCAGATGATCTCCGCGCCCGCGGTGCAGTTCAAAGGGTCGGGCTGGTACGTTACCGACTATGCCAATAAATCTCACGCGCCTGCGTCCGACGGCGGGAGTTCGGATTCGAAGAAAGAAGAAAAGTCGGAGAAGTCCAAGTCGGATGCTTCATCCAAGGAGAGTTCAAGCAAAGACTCTTCGTCGAAGGAGAGTTCTTCGGCCAGCAGTGGTTCGAAAGAAGACTCGAGAAAGACAAGCTTGAACCGGGTAAGTTCGTCGCGTAAACCGGATAAAAAGAAGTAGCCAGCGCCGGCGAGGCGTCTCGCCACTTGCGCTTGTCTTTTGCTACTTCAACTCCTCCCTACTTCAACTCTTCTCTGCTCCAACTCTTCCCTGCTTCAGTTCTTCTTTATTTCAACTCCCTCTTGAAATGATCTTCGATCATGTGGAAGAGGTGATCGCGGGACTCGCTGCCCGCGATGCTGTGGGTTTTATTGGGATAGATCATCAGCTGGAATTGCTTCCCGGCATTAATCAGGGCATTCACCATCTGAATGCTGTTTTGAAA
The DNA here is from genome assembly GCA_049693675.1 of Candidatus Sulfotelmatobacter sp. GTDB lineage: Bacteria > Acidobacteriota > Terriglobia > Terriglobales > Acidobacteriaceae > Sulfotelmatobacter. The sequence goes on from JBAVQD010000086.1 coordinate 35,641, forward strand.
ATGCACGTTGTCATCGCCGGTTCCATGGGCAATGAGCAATGCGCCGTGCAGGTTCGCGGCCGCGGTCGTGACGTCGGATTCGCGATAACCCTCCGCATCATCCTTGAGTTGTCCCATATAACGTTCCGTATAGATGGAATCGTAATTAATCTGATCCGTCACGGGCGCGACCGCAACTCCGGCGCGAAAACGTTCGGAGTGGGTCATGGCATAAAGCGTCATGGAGCCGCCGTTGGACCATCCCCAGATTGCCATGCGATCTTTATCCAGCTGCGGAAATTGCGCGAAGAGTTGATTGAGCGATGTCAGCTGATCTTTCAACTCGATCGCTCCGAATTCGTGGCGAATCGCGGTTTGGAATTTGCGATCGCGTCCTGGAGTTCCGCGATTGTCGACGGAAAAAATCGCGAAGCCGTCAGGCGCCAGGATTTCATCGAAGGGATTGGTCGGTTGTTTCAAAACCATTTGCGCCGCAGGCCCGCCATAAATATTCACGATCAGCGGAATCTTGCCGTTGGCCGGGGGATTCGGAGGCAGCAATAGACGGCCATATAGCGTTGTGCCGTCTTCGGCCTTGAACTCCAACCACTGCGGAGCGCGCAGGCCATACTCGGCGGCTTCATCGCGCGCCGCCCAAATGGGCGAACATGCGCCGCCCACGGTGCACAACGACATGTGGGTGGTCGTCACCGGCCCTGAAAAGCTTAGTTCATAATGTTTGCCATCTTCGGAAAAGTTTCCAAAGGACATTCCTTCTTCATGGGTGAGCGGCAGCATTCCGCTGCCGTCCAGCTTGACGGAAAAAATGTGCCGCTGCCGGGGATCGTCCTTATTGGAAGAGAAGAAAACTGTTCCCGAGCTTTCATCGATTCCTTCCACTCCAAGCATTTCGAAGTCGCCTTGCGTGAGTTGCCGTTCCAGCTTGGCCTCGCCGGCCAGAGGATTTTGCTTATCGAAACTGTAGAGATACAAATGCGTGTGCCCGTCGCGCCAACTCGACCATAGAAAACGATCGCCGGACTTGAGAATACGGAAGTCGTCATTCACGTTGATCCAGGCGTCGGGAGCCGTCTCTGTCAGAACTTTCGTTGACTTTCCGGAACGCGCGTCGACAAAGTACAAATCCATTTTGTCCTGGTTGCGATTCAGAACTTCCACCCAAATAATTCCATCGCGCAACCAGCCGAAGCGCGGAATGTACTCCGCATCGTCAGTCGCATCGCGAGTCAAGGAAATCCAACGGACCTTGCCTTTATCCGCGTCGACTACTCCGAGCTTCACGACGGGATTTGGATCGCCAACATCGGGATATTTCTCGTTATCCACGATAGGATGCGTCGGGATCAGATTAGAGATGGGATAAGTCGGAACGCGGGTTTCATCCATGTGCAGGAAGACGATATCTTTGCTGTTCGGCGACCAGAAGTAGTTACTGCGCACGGCTAATTCTTCTGCGTATACCCAATCGATATCGCCGTTGAACAGGTCGTCAGCCGTGTCTCTGGTGAGCTGCTTTTCGTCCTTACCACCCATCGGCCTGACGTAAAGGTTGTGCTTACGCACGTAGGAAACACGGCTGCCATCGGGGGAAAATTTTGGATCGACGCTGGGATCAGGCGCGGAAGTGAACTGCACGGCCGTGTCCGTATTCAAATCAAACATCCAGAGTTGTCCCTGCGAATCGAATATCAGGTGCTTCGAATCCGGCGCCCACAGGTAATCGGCGACGTGATAGCGCGTGAGCCGCTCTTTTTCCCGCTCGTCTTTCACCTTGGTATAGTCGGGCGCGAGCGAAGCCAGCTTGGCGGCGCTGACCAGGACTTTCTTTTCGCCGGTGGCCGCGTCCACATACCAGAGTTCGCCTTGTTCTCCCTGGTCATCGCGTTGCACAAAGGAAAGCTTGGTCCCATCGGGACTCCATTCCAGAGTCTCCGGGCCGCGTCCGCCGAGACCGCCCGGCGCGAAGATGGCCTCGATGGTAAGCGGTTTGGCTGGCGACGTCTGTGCTCGAAGCACAGTCGACGAGCCGGATAAAAGGGTGAGAACGGCAGCAGTGGTAGCGAGAGAGCGAACCTTTTTCACTAGGAGACCCCGGAGCGAGAAATGAAGTAACGCGGAACGAAAGAGTTTACACCCGAACCGGCCTCTCGTCAGCGCTTTGCCGTAATAGTCCGTCAGGACCCGCGTTTCCGCGTGTTAGAATCAAACCTGAGTTCCCTTAGGATGCTCCCAGAGATAGAAAACCTGCTGCACCTGCAAGAAGCGGATAAGGCAATTCGCCGCTTGCAGGATGAAATCGCTGAACTCCCCAAACGCGTCGCGGCCATCGAGCACAAGCTGGCCGATACCAAACTGCAATTGGAAAAAGCTCAGGCCGCCGTGAAAGCGGATGAAGCCTCCCGCCGGAAACACGAAACCGCGATTACCGACCTGCGCGGCAAGATTTCTAAATATCGCGATCAGTCGCTGGCGGTCAAGACGAATGAGCAATACAAGGCGTTATTGCAGGAAATCCAGTTTGCGGAAAAAGAGATTGCCGAGAATGAGGATAAGATTCTCGAGTTGATGGTGAATGCGGACACTCGTGACAAACAAGTTAAAGCCGCGCAGGCTGAGCTGAAGGCGGAAGCGGCGGAGATCGAAAAAGAAAAAGAACAGGCCCGCCAGCGCACCGCGGAAGATGAGAAGCAACTCACGGAATGGCGAGGGAAACGCGATGCCATGCGCGCGGGAGTGAACGAAGACCTGTTGCGTCATTACGAGCGAGTTTCCAAATTCCGCGGCAGCGGCATCTCCGAAGTTCGCGATCACAAATGCATGGCGTGCCAGGTCATGCTGCGACCGCAGATCTACAATGACGTTCGCACCGGGCAGCAAACTGTAGTCTGCGATTCCTGCCAGCGCATTTTGTATTTCAATCCTGCCAACGAAATGCAGGCTTTGGAGCCGGAACATAAACGCTCGCGGCGTCATCATCCGAAGATCGACGCTTCACAAGCTTGGTACTACCGAGCCGAATATGGCGATGCCGGCGAGGTTTTCTTGTGCTTAACGAATGCCGGGGGCCAGGCGAGCCGGCGAATCTTCGACATGGGCACGGGACGGCTTATCGGCGACATCCTGATTCGCGAAGGCGATTACCGGCATGCGTTTCCAGAGGACATCACCGGCGCCATCCGCCTCAACGGAAGCTGGTCAGAAAGTGAAATGGAAACCTGGGGCACTGAAATGCCCATGACCGCCCTGGACTCTCTGCATACTGATCTTGACGCTGCCCGCTATGAAATGAGTTCCCGCACGACTGCAAGAACTGATAGCTCATCCCCAGTTCCAACCGGCCAAGCCGCCAGCTAAGTACCCGATTCAACGGACACACCGCCAGAGGACAGAGCGATGCGTATCGCGAGCCTGGGTAGACGGCAGGTGCCTGGGTGGTGGCAGATTCCTACCTCCGAAATTCGCCGCAAGGCCGATAAGTGCTATGGCGATAGTCACCATCCGTGGTGTAAACTCCGGCGCATCTTATGACGTGGAAAAGCTTTTGCCTTCTCGCTATTCTCGCGATTGTGTGCGGTCTGGCGCCAGTTGCTGGATGGTGCCAACAGTACGCGAAGTCGGATCGCCGACTCGCTGAGTCCATGCTGCAAGACGCCGATGCAGACGTGCAAAAGCACTACTACGATTCGAAGTTCCACGGCATTGACTGGCCAGCGCGCGTGCAGGAGGCGAGGAAAAACATCGCAACCGCTCGCTCCATGGATGATGCGGTATCGGAGATCGCCGCTCTTTTGGACAGCCTGCACGATTCGCATACGTCTCTCGTTCTCCCGCCTCGCACGCAAGTCCACGATTATGGCTTCCAAATGGAGATGATTGGCGATCGATGCTATGTAGTTCGAGTTCGTGCCGGAGGCGATGCCGAGAAAAAAGGTCTCAAGCAGGGCGACGAAGTTCGGGCGGTTAACGGATATCCCGTCTCACGCAAGGATTTTCGAAGGCTCGTGTACATCGTCAACGTGTTGCGTCCGCAGCCAGAGCTTCGACTGACTCTCGCGGACGCGGCCGGTGGTGAGCGGCAGTTGGAAGTGATGACAAGGTTTCAAGCATCAACCGTCAGCAGGTATTTTCTGCATCAGGGAATTAACGTGCTGGTGCGCGACGCCGATGCGAGGCGTGAGATTCTCCGCCCTCGTTACTTTGAGGAAGGCAACGACCTCCTTGTGGTCAAAATTCCTGAATTCGCGTTCTCGGCGTTGGAAGTGGACAACATAGTTGGCAAGATGAGAGAACACAGAGGCGTCGTTCTGGATCTCAGGGGCAACCCCGGAGGCTACGCGGGTACTCTCTACCGCCTGCTTGGTGGATTGTTTCAAAACGATCTCAAGATTTTTGATCGCGTTGGCCGCGACGCCACGAAGTCGGTGTCGGCAACCGGCCGTCATCACGACGCTTTTACGGGCCGCTTCGCGGTTTTGATCGATAGCGAGTCGGCCTCCGCTTCCGAGCTGCTGGCCCGTGTGGTGCAGCTCGAGAGGAGGGGCTTCATTGTTGGCGATCGGAGTTCGGGTAGCGTGATGGAAGCGAGGCTTTATCCTCACCAGGTCGCCTCGGATTCGATCGTCTCTTATGCCATTTCTGTTACAGGTGCCGATTTGGTGATGACGGACGGTAAGAGCCTGGAACACGTGGGCGTAGAGCCAGACATTGTGGTTCTACCAACCAGCCAGGATTTGGCGAACGAGCGGGATCCCGCGCTGGCCAAGGCTGCCGGGTTGGTTGGCGCGAAACTTTCTCCAGAAGAGGCCGGGAAAATACTTCCCCACATCGAATCGGACCAGTTTTCGACGACGCTGTCTTTGAATGATTAAGGCAACACAGCGCCAGCGGTCATTGGCCGTACAGTCGTTTCCGCATTCGCTTAACGCCCGCGACCTGCCGCCAGGCATTACCATGTCCCCATGCCCCCGACGCCGCTCCTGTCCAATATCCCCACAGTCAGAATCTCTCCTCGCGGTGCCACTCGACTGAAATCCGGCCACGTCTGGGTCTACCGGTCTGAAGTCGTGTCGGCGAATGAAGTTCCTGCCGGGTCGCTGGTCGCAGTCAACGATCATCGCGGAGAGTTTCTCGGCACGGCGCTTTATTCCAGCTCTTCGCAGATCGCCGTGCGTCTGATCTCTCGTGATCCGGTTACAGACTTTGCAGCGCTGCTTCGCCAGCGCATTGCAGATGCCATTTCCTACCGTGGGCCGATCGTTCATGACACCGACGCGTACCGCGTCATCTTCAGCGAAGCGGATTTTCTGCCTGGGCTGATCGTTGACCGCTACAACGACATTCTCTCCATCCAGATCCTCACCCAGGCCATGGATGCCGAAACCGTGCGCGCCACTTTGATTTCAGAACTGACGGAGCAGCTGCATCCGGCCTCAATCGTCGAGCGCGTGGATGCGCGCGTCCGGCAGCTTGAAGAATTGCCGCTTCTTTTTTCAGGCTTACGGCAGGGAGAGAAGACTTCCACCGTCTTTACGATGAACGGTGTCCAGTTTAAGTTCGAGGCTCTGGAAGGCCAGAAAACAGGCGCATTCCTTGACCAGCGCGAAAACTATGCCGCGGCGGCTCAGTATGCCCACGGCGAGGCGCTCGATGTATTTTGTTACCAGGGAGGATTCGCATTGCATCTGGCAGCGCGCTGCTCTCGCGTGACGGGGGTTGATAGTTCGCGGCCAGCCCTCGAAGTCGCCGACCAGAATGCGGCGCTCAACCACCGCGAGATCGAGTGGATTGAAGCCAACGCCTTCGACCTGCTCAAAGACTACGCCGCCTCCGGCCAGCGTTACGACAGCATCGTTCTCGATCCCCCCGCCTTCGCTAAGTCGAAGCGCGACCTTGACGCCGCCATGCGGGGCTACAAAGAGCTCACCCTTCGCGCGCTGAAAATGCTCCGGCCCGGCGGTGTGCTGGTCTCGTGTTCCTGCTCCTACCACGTCAGCCAAGCGGACTTCCTGGAAATGGTTGCCAGGGCTGCCCAGGATGCTCGCCGTACTGTGCGGTTGATCGAGGTTCGCGGACAAGCCAAAGACCATCCCATCCTGCTGAATGTGCCGGAAAGTTCCTACTTAAAGTGCGTTATAGCCAATGTAAGCTAATGAAAATAGGGCGTATATTATGTATTGACAATAACGCACTCATATTTTATGCTTCCCTTGTGCTTACTTGAACATCTAAGTCTCTGGACGGCAACGTCGAAATTCTGAAAACACCAAAGCACAAAAGGAGATCATTACGATGACCGTACTTACCCGTTGGGAACCTTTCCGTGAGTTTTCCACCCTGCAGGGCCGCATGAATCGTCTGTTTCGCGAGTCCTATAACGAAGGTGGCCGGGATGAATCCCTGACCGCATCCAGCTTTGCCCCAGCTGTCGATGTTTACGAAGACGAGCACAACGTGACCCTGAAGATCGAAGTGCCCGGAATCGATGAGAAAGATATCGACATTCGCCTGGAAAACAACTCCCTCACCGTACATGGCGAGCGCAAGATCGAGAAGGAAGAGAAGGAAGAAAATTATCGCCGCGTCGAGCGCCAGTATGGCAGCTTTACCCGCACCTTTACTCTGCCTGCGACCGTGGATGCCGAGAAAGTTTCGGCGGACTATGACAAAGGCGTGTTGAAGGTCACTCTGCCGAAAAAGGCCGAAGCCAAGCCGAAGCAGATCAAGGTGAATATCGGCAGCAATAAAGCTACCGACAAGACTCTTGAAGGCAAGGCGCCCAGCAAAGCCGCGTAAGCCTGGCAACACTCGTGGAGGGGCGGACGCCTTCGTCCGCCCGGTCGAGCGTGGCTCGACGTACTAGAATCTTGGGAGGCGGCGAACAGTCTGCCTCCCATTTAGTTTTGCAACTGAGAAGCTGTGCCATCCGGCAATGTGAAGCTCGCAATTCTCGATTTTCAAATTGCCCGATCACACAGCCATCAAATTACTAACAGTCATCAATTATGAATGGAGTTTCATCATGGCCATCCGTTGGGATAAGTTCACTGTAAAAGCGCAGGAAGCCGTTCAGCGCGCTAACGATCTCGCCTCCGAGCACGGCAATCCGGAGCTGCTTCCGGTTCATCTGCTGGCGGCGCTGCTCGAAGATAAAGAAGGCATCGTTTCGCCCGTCCTGGAAAAAATCGGCATCGGACCGCAGGCGGTTCTCAGCGATGTCTACCTCGAGATCGAGAAGCTGCCCAAAGTTTCCGGCCAAGCCGCGCAAGCCACGCTCTCGAATGCCACGAACAAGCTGCTGGAGCAAGCCTTCAAAGAGGCCTCTAACTTTAAGGACGAGTACGTTTCCACTGAGCACCTGCTGCTGGCCATCACGCACCTGAAGCAGGACATGGCCCAGCAGATCCTTTCCCGTCACGGAGCCACGTATGACGCGATTCTGAAGGCTCTAACTTCGGTTCGCGGCTCGCAGAAAGTCACCGACCAGAATCCGGAGGCGAAATATCAGGCCCTGGAGCGCTACGCCCGAGATCTGACGGAGCAGGCTCGCCGCGGCAAACTCGATCCCGTGATCGGCCGCGACGAAGAAATCCGGCGCGTGGTGCAGGTACTTTCCCGGCGCACGAAAAATAATCCTGTGCTGATTGGCGAACCGGGCGTAGGCAAGACGGCCATCGTCGAAGGCCTGGCGCAGAGAATTATTTCCGGCGATGTGCCTGAAGTTCTCAAGAACAAACGAGTGGTTGCGCTCGATCTCGGTGCCATGCTGGCCGGAGCGAAATATCGCGGTGAGTTTGAAGATCGTCTCAAAGCCGTGTTGAAGGAAATCGAAGACTCCCAGGGCCAAATCGTTCTCTTCATCGACGAGCTGCACACCTTGGTCGGAGCCGGAGCCAGCGAGGGCGCGATTGACGCCTCAAACATGCTGAAGCCGGCGCTGGCTCGCGGCGAGCTGCGCGCCATTGGCGCTACCACGCTGAACGAATACCGCAAATACATCGAAAAAGATGCGGCCCTCGAACGCCGCTTCCAGATTGTTTTTGTCGGCGAGCCGAACGTCGAGGACACCATTGCCATTCTGCGCGGCTTGAAAGAGCGCTACGAAGTGCATCACGGCGTCCGAATCAAAGACTCAGCCATCGTGGCCGCGGCGACGCTTTCGCATCGCTACATCTCCGACCGTTTTCTGCCGGATAAGGCTATCGACCTGGTCGACGAAGCCGCAGCTTCAATTCGCATCCAGATCGATTCGCTACCTACCGATATCGATCAACTGGAACGCCGTGCCACTCAGCTCGAAATCGAAAAACAGGCGCTGAAAAAAGAAGACGACGCAAACTCTCGCGAGCGCCTGGCTGTCATCGAGAAAGAGCTGGCCGAAATCCGCGAGAAATCCAACGCTCTCAAGGCGAATTGGAAAAAGGAAAAAGAGCTGATCGCGCGCTCCCGCGAACTGAAGGAGAAAATCGAGAAGCTGAAACTTGAAGAACAGACTGAGGAGCGCAAAGGGAATCTGCAGCGGGTTGCGGAAATCCGCTACGGACTACTGCGGCAAGCCGAAGAAGAATTAAACCAGCTGACTGCCAAGATCGAAGGCAAAGGCTCGGGTGCTCCGCGCATGCTGAAAGAGGAAGTGGACGAAGAAGATATCGCCCGCATTGTCTCCAAGTGGACCGGCATCCCCGTCTCGAAGATGCTGGAAGGGGAAGTGAAGAAGCTGGTCACCATGGAAGACCGGCTGCGCCTGCGCGTTGTGGGGCAGGACGAGGCATTGGAGCGTGTGTCCAATGCCATTCGCCGCTCCCGCGCCGGGCTCAGTGATCCAAAACGCCCGATCGGCTCGTTCATTTTTCTCGGCCCAACGGGTGTCGGCAAAACTGAATTAGCGCGTGCTTTGGCTGAATTTTTATTTGACGACGAACGCGCCCTGCTGCGCATCGACATGTCCGAGTACATGGAGAAGCACTCAGTCGCCCGCCTGATCGGCGCGCCGCCGGGATATGTGGGATATGAAGAAGGCGGGCAGCTCACCGAGCAAGTGCGTCGCCGTCCGTATTCTGTAGTGCTCTTCGACGAAATCGAGAAGGCTCATCCCGATGTTTTCAATGTTCTCTTGCAGATCATGGACGATGGCCGCCTTACCGATGGCAAGGGCCGCGTCGTCGATTTCAAGAATACGATCATCATCATGACGTCGAATCTCGGCTCCAGCTATCTGCAGGCCGAGAATCTGCGCACGCCGGAAGATTTTGAGAAGGCTGGCGAGCAGGTGATGAATGTGCTGCACGGCCACTTCAGGCCGGAGTTCCTGAACCGCGTGGATGACATCATTATTTTTGCTCCGCTGGGCAAAGAGCAGTTGGTCAAGATCATCGAGCTGCGGCTCGAAGATGTGCGCCGATTACTGGCCGATCGCAAAATCTCGATTGAGCTCACCGATGGCGCGAAGGAGCTGTTGTTCACCCAGGGCTATGATCCGAACTTCGGCGCGCGTCCGCTGAAGCGCGCGATCCAGAAACTGATCCAGGACCCGCTGGCGCTGAAGATTCTTGACGGCGAGATTCTGCATGGCGATCACATCGTGGTCGATGCCGACAAGAAAGCCGGCAAGATGAAATTCGAAGTGAGCAAGCGCGTGGGAGAAAAGCAACCGGAAAAGGTGAAGCGCTAAGAGCGCCAAGCGACAAATACGCATTGTCATCCTTAGGCCCGCGCTCTTTGCGGGCCGAAGGATCTCTGCAATTGTTGTCGCCGTCGCCGCGTGGTCCTCATTTCCGAACGAAAGCCTGAGTCAGCTCAGGCGACGCGCCCAGGAACCAAGCGATCACGATTCGCACCATGATTTGCGCGCCATACCAGAAGAAGCGCCAATTAATATCTCTCGCGGCTGCGGACACTGCCGGCACCGATCCCACAATTCCCAGCACCATAAGGACGATCGCGCACCAGCGTGCCCAATTCTGTAGCCGGTAGAGTCCCCAGCCCACCAGCGCCCAACCCGCACCCACGGAGACTGCGGTCTGCGGCCCGTCCAATTCTCTTCCATAGGTGATGCCTGCGGCCCGCGTCATGGCGAGCGTCCCGGGCGCAATAAATTCAACCACACCGATCGTAACCAGATACGCCGCAACCAGAAAAAACAGAGCAGTGATCACCGTCACGCTGGCGGGGCGTTCCATAGGAATGAGAGTACCGCAGTTTCGCAGGAAAAATTAAACCGCGTGCGCCGAGAGGTTGTTGTGCTTCACTTGCTCAATCACCCAGTCGGTCCAGTAAGAAGACGCTCCACTCGCCAGCAGCGCGGCCTTGCCCAGCACGGCGTCTACGAAGTTTTCGATCATGGGATAGTGCAAGTTGGCGTTCGGCGGCAGATCTTCGTGGCCTCCGGGATAGATAAGCTCGGGCCCGTTCAGCGGAGTTAACTCCATTTCGCCGTCGGTGCCGCGAATGCGGCATTCGTCCCGTTTCACTTTCGAATGCCAGCGGACATCTACAACCCCGCGCACACCATCGGCATAATCGATCATCACGGTCGCATTATCCTCCACTACATAATGATGAATCGCATTCGATAAATAACCCGTCGCGCGCAACGGCTGACCGAAAAGGTGATTCAGCACATCGATTCGGTGACAGGCAATGTCGTAGAGCGGGCCGCCACCGGCCTTTGCCGGATCGATGAGCCAGTTACGCTCGCTGAGCTTTTCGTCGAGCCAGCCGTGGTTGGTGAGTTCGGCAATTACGGGCGTGCCGATTGCGCCCGCCTCAATGAGTTGTTTCGCGCGCTGCACTTTGGGATAGGTTCGGCGATAGTAGGCGATGCCCAGAGTTCGCCCGGTTTCTTCGGCAGCCTTTATCATCGAGCGCGATTCGGCCTCACTCATGGCCATCGGCTTCTCGCACAGCACATGCTTTCCGGCGTGGAGAGATTGAATCGTCTGAGGCGCATGAAGAAAAACTGGAGTGGCGATGTAAACCGCATCCACCGCTGGATCGGCCAGAGCTTCGTCGAGCGTAGCCCAAACACGAACGTTGTATGGAGCGGCTTTTGCCGGATCACGCGTAACCAGCCCGTACAAGCGGCTTCGCGACTCGGATTGAATTCCGGGAATAACGCGCCGCGTCGAGATGTCGCCGATTCCGACTACGATCCAGTTCAACATAAGCGAAAGAGATGAAAATCAATTGACCACGAAGGACACAAAGTTCACGAAGGCGGCCTCGTCAGGATTCCTTCGTGTAACTTTGTGTCCTTCGTGGTAAGAATCTTTTCGGAGGTCTGTACAAAATCAAAGGCCGGCCTAAGCCGGCCTTCGCCATCAATCTTCAAAATCCAAAACTACTTTTTGGGCGCGATTGCATCCTTGGCAGCCTTGGCGACGCGGAACTTCACCACGGTCTTCGCCTTGATCTGAATGGGTTCGCCAGTCTGCGGATTGCGTCCAACGCGCGCCTTGCGGTGCGCTTTCACCAGCCGGCCCAGGCCGGGCACGACGAACACGCCGTTCTTCTTGGTTTCTTTCACCGCGACGTCGGCGAGCTGCTCCAAAAATGCCGCAGCCGTCTTGTTAGGAAGTTCAGTTTTCTCCGCCAGATAACGGACGAGTTGAGTCTTGGTCAAACCTGAAGCCATGTTTCCTCCTCGGGGAAAAAGTTGAATTTTAATTCCAGCGGGCTCGATGGTAAATCAGCGCCCTGTGGAAAACACCCTTATTCTACGCGGGTTCCAAAGATATAACACGCCGAAAGGGCCATTTTTACACGTTTATTTGTAACCGACCCACCCAAAATGGCCAAAATAGGCCGCTAACTGCATTGTGATCTATGCAGATCAAGCTTGCTCCGACCATAGTTTTTCTCGCTGCAGAGTCTAAGTTGCTCAACTCCGGATGCAATAATGGTGAAGAGGAGAATCACGATTTGAGTTGCGCGATCTGCGAAATTCGCAAGGAGAAACGCTTCTGTCCCGCGGTCCACGGGCGCATTTGCCCGCAATGTTGCGGCGAGCAGCGCGAAGTAACGCTCGATTGCCCCAGCGATTGTCCCTATCTGCAGCAAGCACGGCAACATGAGAAGCCGCGATCGGCGGACGAATTTGACGCGGCCTCGTTATTTCTTCAAGTTGAAATTTCCGATCAGTTCACTTACCAGCATGAGCATCTGCTCATGGGCTTGAGTTATGCCTTGGCGAAGGGTGCGCGCGCTGACCGCGCCCTCAATGATCGGGATCTGATCGCCGCGCTTTCCACCATGTGTACGAGCTACGAGAGATTAGTGAATTCCGGATTGCATTACGAACAGCCGCTAGCCAGCACGGCGCAGCACGCCGTCGCAACGCAGGTCGAGGAGATGGTGAAGCAATTTCGCGCGGCGGAGCAAAAGCAGTTAGGTTATTCCAATCTGCGGGATTCCGATGTGCTGAAGGCTTTGGTATTTCTGCTTCGGCTCAGTCAGGGACGCACCTCGGGACGGCCCAAGTCGCGCGCGTTCATTGATTTTTTGTATGACCAGTTCCCGGAGAAAGAATCAGCCGCGCTCACGACGCAGGAAGCAGGCAGCCGGCTCATTGTGCCGTAGATCGAAGATCGA
>JBAVQD010000087.1:0-31451 GCA_049693675.1 Candidatus Sulfotelmatobacter sp.
GCGGGGAGGCGTCCACTTCGTGCGGCCCTCGCCGTCCCTGCGGGCAAGCGCAGCAAGGCGCCATGCCGCCGCAACTTACTCCCGCGCAGCAACAAGCGCAGCTCATTGCCGCGAAAGAGCGCGAGCGGGCTGACAACTCCCGATTTGCTTCCAATCTTGTGTTCACCCGTGTTGCCGAGCAACAGCCACAGCAGCCGCAGCCCCAAAGTCAGACGATGCCGCCCGTCCAGTACGACCATACCGAGCGGCAGGCGAAGACGAATCTCGCTGACCCACAGCCTGAAAAAGAACAGGAAGAGCCCCGCGGAAGCTATAGACGGCCTCTGCAAGCGAACATTGATTCGGCTGTCGGCCAGCCCTACCTCGTCTACGAAGGCTCGGTGCTCGACACGGTGCTCATGAATCGCCTGGACGGCGACGCCGTAGGCCCGGTCAAAGTTCTTGTCTCCAATCCCCTTTATTCGCACGACCGTCAACACGTCATCATCCCCGAAGGAACGGTGGCGCTGGGCGAAGCGAAGAAGATCGGAGCCGCGGGCTTCGGCCAACAACGGCGGATGGCCGTGGCCTTTCACCGGCTGATTATGCCCGACGGTTACTCCGTCGATCTCGACCAGTTCCACGGCCTCGACCAGATTGGCGAAGAAGGACTGAAAGACAAAGTCAACAACCATTACCTCGAAATCTTCGGCACCTCGATTGCTTTGGGAGTCATTGCCGGGGCCGGCGAGATCACACAAGGCGGCGGCACGATTACCACCAGCGGCTCGCAGGCATTCACCAATGGAACTGCGGCCAGCGTCTCGCAATCCGCGTCCAGCATTCTCGACCGCTTTCTGCAGATACCACCCACCATCACGATTCGGGAGGGCCACCGCGTGAAAGTGTATTTCACGCAGGACATCCTTCTGCCTGCGTACTCAAACCACACGATTCCACAAACGTTTTAAAGGAGGTTTTCAATGCGATCAGTTGCCCTCTCCCTCGTACTCCTAGCAACAGTCACCGCTGTGGGCTGTCAGAGCAAAGCCGAGAAGGTGAAAAAGTTGCAGGACCAATACAACGCCGAATACCCGGCCTATGCCAAGGACTGCCTCGATGAGACCTCCGATTCCGCACGAATGCTGACCGGAGAAAAGCTGACAGCGGAGCAGATGGCGACCCTCGAAGCGAAGAAAAAACAACGAGACGCACGCTGCAAACCAGAGGCCGACCGTCTTGCAGAAATCCAGAAACAGATTCTTGCTGCACAGCAGTAACGCGGTATCGCTGTGAGCGCACTAGGCCCCCAACCGCAAACGAAAGGACAAACCATGAAGAAACTGATTCTCACTGCGTTTGGCATCGGAATTGCCACGGCATTGCAACCTGCAGCGCACGCGCAGTTCGGTTCCGGCATCGTCTACGATCCGACACAATCGGCACACGCCGTTGTGCAGATCGAACACGAAGAACAGTCCATTTCCAACCAGTTTCAGCAGATTGAGCAGGGCCAACAAATCTTCTCGAACACCGTCAAAATCGCGACCACGGCGCTACAGGCCTACAACGTCGCCAAGCAGCAGTACAACCTCGTGCACCAAATGATTCTCGCGCCGTCGATGCTTTATCGGCGGTTCTTGTCTCCGACCACCGACCTACGGATGCTGCAACAGATCTCGAACACTTACGGCAACTCGATGGGCTGGCTCAATTCGGCGAACACCGGCACCGGAGCCGCAGCCTCCTACCAGCAGGTCAGCGTGCCGAATACCAACAACATAATTCCCGGCTACGGCAACGTCAGCATTCCCGGCCAACTGCAGATCGCCGCGCAGGGAGCCACTGTCGATCTCGGCGATTCGGTCATGACCAACAACCTGCAAATGCTCGGGACGATGCGTGCCAATCAGGCCACTAGACAAACCGACATCGCCACCTTGGAGAGCGCGACACAGAGCCAGGACCCCTCGCAGCAGACCATCATGGCTACGCTCCAGCGCATCAATCAAGCCCTGCTCTTGCAACTGCGAACCCAGCAGGACGCCAACCAAATGAACGCCAACTTCGCCCTGCAGCAGATCGTCGCCCAGAAGCAACAGCAGGACGCGATGAAGTCGGCATTTCGCGACTCATCGGGATACGAAAGCTACTACAACTCGAACGTCGCCACGACCAGCGGCGGCGCGGCCAATCTCTTGACGCAAGCCTACTGAATCACGGCCGGCAGCATAAGCCGTGGAAAGCGGGAAGGTGAGAAACATGGGAACAGGTCTCTTCGACTTTATCGCCCAGGCGTGCCAATCGCTCGCAGCCACGGTGGCGCCCTCGGTTACCGCGATGGGGATTCACATCGTCCTCGCACTGGCAACCATCGTGTTGGTTTGGTTTGGCGTACAGGAGGCCCTCGCATCGGCGCACGGAGAGGCCGGCTTCAGCATGGGGAGGTTCCTCAACCTCTTCATGCTGCTCACCTTCGCTTACGCGATGGTGAACTACTACGACAGCGCTATTCCCGGACTTGGCTTCTCCATCAAGAGCTTCGTCGACGGCGGCACCATCAATCTCGTGAACCTCATCGGATCGGATGGCTCGACCACGATGCTGAACGAGATCCACGCGGCATCATCGAAAACTGGGCCGTCGCTTCTGACCAGCGTGATGTCGCCCTATTACTCCATTGTGTACTTTGTGGTGCAGTTCCTTTTGGCACTGCTCGCGGCAATCGTTTCGGCCATTCTCGCCTACGGCGCAATTGCAGCAACCATCATCGGACTGCTCGGACCGATCTTTATTCCGTTTCTTGTTTTCGACAAGCTCGATTGGCTGTTCTGGGGATGGCTCAAGGCGTATCTCGGATTCAGCTTTTACAAGGTCATCGCCGCCGCCACGATGAATGTTCTCTCTCACGTACTAACGAACTATTACATCCAGCTTGGCCAGAGCATTTCGGACCCGTCAACAATCGTTCAGACGTTGCCGCTTCTGATCCTTCTTGTACTGGTTAATGTCTACATTCTCTTCAAGATTCCGACTATGTCGCACAGCCTATTCGGAGGCAGTGGCGGCGGGCACGGCGGTCTGACCGCGGCCCTGATGGCAGCGCGGGCCATCCTGTAAGCCGCGTTAAGAAATGCGAGAAAAGAGGTTCGAGATGAACGCAGAAACGGAAACGATGAACGAACAAGGCAAGGCGAGGCCAGAAATCACTCGCGCCGCGGAACGATACTTGGAACAGTATGGCGATCCGCTGGTGATGAACACCTATCTGAGGGTGACCATTCTCGTACTCGCCGCCGTTTGTTTCACGTTGGCGGCGTTGACCTACAAGAGCCAAAAGGCGCTTGCCGACATGCACCCCATGATTGTGCGAATCAACGACGTGGGCCACGCGGAAGCGATCGACTATCGCAACTTTCAGTACCGGCCGCAAGAAGCGGAAAACAAGTATTACCTCACCCGCTGGGCGGAGCTGTATTTCAGCCGCAACCGTTTCACCATCGAGCGTGATCAGACCAGCTCGCTGTACTTCCTCAATAGCGACGTGCAGCGCGCCGTCATCGATCAGGAACGGCGGGACAACATCATCCAGAGTTACGTCAAGGACAGCACTCTTCCGTATGTCGATGTCGAGATCAAGAACGTCATCCTTGACGACCTCCGGCAGTCGCCGTATTCGGCGCGCATTGAGTTCGAGAAGGTGTACAGCAATCCGGCGGATCACTCCGAACTCAAGCGGGAGCGATGGACAGCCAGCGTCACCTACGTCTTTCGCGAGAACGTGAAAAACAATGAGCTGGCCGTGAACCCTCTTGGTCTGACCATCGTGCGCTTCCGGGCCGACGAGGCGTTTAGCTAAGGATAAAGACGAACCGGCGATCTCAGAGGCTCATTCATGTCGCTTCTTGCTGCCAATCCGGCTGGGTTTTCCTACCTGTCCCCGCGCCTTGTCGCGCAGGCCGTCGCGGGCTTTTCGACGGGCAACCACGGTGGCGAATCACATCCCTCTTGCAGCGGACAAGCCTGCTCGAATCGGACTGCGATTACGGCGGGCTTCCGCAGGCAACGCACCAATGACAACTCTGCTCTGGCGCGTGTCTGCCGTTATGTATCCCGTCTTATGCTTGGTCACCGCTTCGGGGTTTTGCCGGCGCCCGGCGGCACTCGGTCTTCTGCTTCGCATTCTGCGCCCCTTCGGGGTCTCGGTTCCTCCCAAAACAAGTTTGCAAACGACGGCAAAAAGCGCCGTGCAAACTTCTTTCGAGCCCCTCCCCGAAAGCAGACCTTTGGCCTTGGGAGCCGGACCCACTCGCTAGGCTTCGCCCAGTGTGACCCGAGCAACAACGGGAAATTCAACAAACGGAGAGCTGCGCAGCCGGGAGTACGACAGCAAGAAGACGGACGCGAAAGAGCGCGTCTGGGAAATTCGGGTCGCTTCGATCCTGAAGCTGGACCGCGCTGAAAAAGCCGGCCCGGAAGACGCGGGGCATGATGACAGCCCCGCAGAGGGATCGGCGGCGTAGGCCATTGTTTGTCACTCCCGGAAGCCCGGCTAATCGCTGGGCTTCCACGCTGTGAGGTTTTCACCATGGGTTTTGAGTTGATCCTTCCGTTTCTGCGCCCGATAGAGCCGCTGTTGCTCGATGAAAGCATCAGCGAGATCATGGGCAATCCCGACGCCTCATGGTGGTACGAACGCGACGGCATCATTCGCCGCGAAGAGACTGTCTCCTTCACCGCCGGCAGACTCCGCACCGGCCTCGAAGTCATTGCCAACCAACTCGGCAAGAAGCTCGACGAAGACAACCCGATATTGCACGCGCAGCTCCCAGATGGGAGCCGCTTGGCGGCCGTCATTCCCCCGGTTGTCCGGCTCACTCCGGCCCTCGTTATTCGAAAGTTCACCAGCCGCCACTACACAGTCGATGACCTCATTGCTCGCGGCACGCTAACGCATCCACTCGCCGACTTCCTGGCAGAACAAATCTGCAGCGGAAAGACGCTGCTTATCAGTGGCGGAACGGGTACAGGAAAGACAACGCTCCTGCGCATATTGGCCGATTTCATTCCAGACCAGGAACGCCTCGTCGTCATCGAAGATACTGCAGAACTGCAAATCCGGAAGCCCAACATACTGGCCGTCGAATGCCAGACCAACACATTCAAAACCAACATCACTTTCGACGACCTTCTCAAGTCCGCTCTCCGCTGGAGACCGGACCGAATCATCCTTGGCGAAGTCCGCGGAATCGAGGCCCGCACGCTGCTCGATTCCTTCAACACCGGCCATGCCGGATCGCTCGCTACGATCCATGCCAATTCGGCGGAGAAGTCCCTGCATCGCTTCGCCAATCTGGTCATGCGCAACCACGCGCAGACGACCTTTTCCGATACCGAGGCCGAGATTGCGGAGGCCGTCGATTTCGTAGTGCATGTCGAGCGTCAACCGGGCCGCCGCATCGTCCGCGAGGTGCTAGCCCTTCGCGGCTACGACCGCGACGCCAAACGCTTCCTCATCGAGCCGGTATTCGAGGTGAAACATGTCGCTCCATAGAACACAGAACGCGGCCGATATTGCCGCCGACTTCCTCACCCGTTGCTTCGCGCCTGGCGAATCCATCGCACTGCTACTTCGACGCGAGAATCCCTCCGGGACTACTCAACGTATTGCGCCCTTGGAGGGTGCGATTGCGCCACATTATCTCGCCTGGCTCACCCACGAAAATTCCGTCGGCGTGAACGTCTATGTGGCTGCCAATCCGATTCACTCCGGCAGCCGCAAACGCACCAAGGAGAGCATCGCCGCGGTGCGGCATCTGTACCTTGACCTGGACACCGATGGCGAGGCCCGCCTCGCTTCCCTCCGGGCCCGCGATGCCGTACCCACTCCGAACGCAATCGTCAACGCATCGATCGGCAAGTATCAAGTTCTCTGGCGCGTGGATGGCTTTACTCTCGAACAGCAGGAAAGCGCTCTGAAACTGCTTGCCGTCACCTTTGGCGGCGATCCCGCCTGCACGGACTGCAACCGCGTGCTTCGCCTGCCGGGATTCCTCAATTGCAAGTACGATCCGGCGTATCCGGTCAGAGTCGAATACCCCGGCGATTCCGTTTGGAATTCCGATGACTTCCGGCTAGACATTCTGGCGGCGGATGCGTTGCTTTCGCCCCACTCAATCACATCGCGAAAGCATCCCGATAAGCCCACCAATTCCGAACGCGATTGGGCATGGGTTCTGCATGAACTTGCCGAAGGGAAAGACGCTGCAAAACTCACGCGAAAGCTGGCTTCGCGTCACCCCGATAAACCGAATCCACTCTACTACGCGCAGCGGACCGTGGATGTCGCATCGGCCAGACTTTGGCTCATCGAGGGCGTTCCGATAGACGACGTTGTCACGATGCTGACAGTTCGCCGCCGCTTCGAGATTCCCATCGCACTTTGCTCCGCTCGTGCACGGGAGATCGCACTAACGGCGCAGAGGATGATTGCCCGCAGAAAGATCGCTTGATTCAGTACCTATATAAGGAGGAGAAATGCCACTACTTGAAATCAACTTGAGCCGGTATATCAGCGCTTCGATTCGGCTGGACGAAACGACCGCTGAACAGGTCGATCAATATGCCGCTTTCGTCCACGCATCCGCGGATGATGTCGTGGATAAAGCACTCAACTATGTGTTTTCGAAGGACCGCGACTTCCAGGACTTTCTGAAGACGCCACAGGCCAAGCAGGTCGCTTGCACGTTGCGCGTCCGCAAAGGCCCGAACAGAGATGGGAAGAATGAGCCGGAGCAGCCTGCGAAAAAGCTTGGAGCCGGGGTGGAGTCGACGGCTTCTGTACGGGTAATGAAGGCGTGATCCTGCATTCAATTTCGTGCCGGAACAAGAACGGTGCTTTGCACCGGAAGAATTTTGACACTCCACCCCTCAAAGGGTCGTGCAGGTATACCACGGTAAACGTGCACATAACGGAACACTTATGAAATGCGGGTATACGTCGGTATACCGCACTGCAGGCACTCCAGATGCCCTTACTTGCCCAACATAACGACTCGCAAAGAACACAGAGCAAGACTGTTTTCCGGAATGCAACGGTATGCCTCAAGTTGACTGAACAAGAGGTTCAGCTCCTGGATCAGGTCGCGACTGCAAAAGGCCTGGCACGGAGCGAATGGATGCGGGATGTAATCCTCCGGGAGCTACGCGGGGACTCGGCCAACGATCCATCTCTCGCCGAGATTCTTGGGGTTCGCTTGCTGCTGGTAAACGTGTTGCGGCCTCTGGCCGCAGGCCAGAGACTCACGCCGGAAGCGTTCGACAAACTGCTCGACGAAATCAGCGAGGCCAAGCACGCCCTCGCCGGAAAGCTGGCCGCTTCCGCAGGAAGGAAATAGCGATGGCAATGACAAAGTGGGGACGCAAGGAATCCATCATCTGGCCGCCGCACAGCCCGATTTATACGTACGGAGCGGTATTCATGGCGCTCGTTCTTACCGGACTTTTTCTTTACTGTCGGTTCACCTTCGGCAACGGCCCCCTACAGAGGTTCTACACGCCCACCTACATCCGATCGAGCGTTGCAGGAGCAATCGGAACGAGCCGCCGAGACGACTACCGGATGCTCATGGTGGGCGCTCTCGGAATTGAACCGCGTCTGGCAACGAACACCGACGTGACGGACGGCACGACGCCCCAACCGGGCGGTAAGCCCATCCCGCTCGCGCTCTCGCAGCCCGCCTTGCAGCGCGGCTATACGATCCTTTACCTAGGACCGGAGCAGAGATATATCGACGTGTTCTTGAGCGCCTATCTCAGGAGTGCGGTTTACGGTAGCGATGGCCTTTTCGATCTCTACAAGCTCCCGCTGCTTTTCGGTCTGCTATCGCTGGTCATCCAGCTCCCATTCTCCATGGCCAAGGACGTTCGACGACGCAAGGCGCTGAGATACGGACGACGACTGAAAGGCCCCGAGATGATGACGCCGAGCGAGTTCAACGGCAGGGTCGCAGGGGATGGCATAGGCATTAAGACCAACGAAATGAAGACAATGATCCGCATACCGCAGCGGGCGGAGGCCCAGCACATGCAGATCATCGGAGATACCGGAGCGGGCAAGACTATGATCATGCTCCAAATTCTTCGGCAGATAAAACATCGTGGCGATTCCGCCATTGTCTACGACCCCGCACGGGAGTTCGTCAAACGCTTTTACGACCCGAAAAATGGCGACGTTATCCTGAATCCGCTCGATAAGCGGTGTCCCTACTGGGGGCCCTCTGAAGAACTCCGCCGACGCTCCGAGGCGAAGGCTCTGGCGGTGTCCCTCTTCCAGCCGCCACAGGACAAGAAGGGTGAATTTTTCATCGAGTCCCCGCAGAAAATCTTCGCCTTCCTGATGGCCTATGGCCCGACGCCGGCGGAGTTGGTGAAGTGGATGTCGGACCCGCAGGAGATCGACCGAAGGCTGAAAGGAACAGAGCATGCTCACCTAATCGACCCGAGGGCGCACCAACAGCGTGCGGGAGTTCTTGGCTCACTTGGACTCGTTGCCGACAGCCTCCGCCTCTTGCCGAACAAGGACGACGCGAATGGCGAGTGGTCGGCCACAGAGTGGGCCGAAACGCGGCAGGGCTGGATCTTCATTACTTCACTCCCGGCAGAACGTGAGGCACTTCGACCGCTTCAAAGTCTATGGATCGACCTGCTCGTCTTGCGTCTGCTAAACGAGCCGAAGGAGGGCCAGAAGCGGGCATGGTTCGTGATCGACGAGTTGGCAAGTTTGCAGAAGCTCCCCCAGTTGCATACCGTCATTACAGAAAATCGGAAGAGCAATAATCCCGTGATCCTAGGTTTCCAAGGTAAGGCCCAACTGGAAGTCCTCTACGGCCACCTGGCGGAGGTCATGCTGTCCCAACCGGCAACCAGCATTTGGCTGAAGACAAAGGAGCCGGCCGCCAGCGAGTGGGTCAGCAAGTTCATTGGAAAAGTCGAGATCGAACGGCTACGCGAGACTCACTTCGACGGCTCCCGTGCTGGCCGGAACTTCGCGCTGGACCGGCAGGTTGAACCGCTAGTGATGGAGTCCGAAATCTCCGGACTCCCGGACCTCCACGCTTATATGAAATACGAGAACTATGTGACGCGGTTCTCATTCCCGTACTTTGATATGCCGGTTGTCACGAGTGACTTCGATCTCCGCGATACGCCCGAAGACAAGCTCCCCTACGATCCAAGAAACCTAGGGGCGGCAAAGCCCCAGTTGCGTCCGCATGAACTGAAGCCGGATGCAACTGTGCCCACGGCACCGCGAAAGTCGCCGCGGACTGCGACGGAGATCGTGCCTCAGCAGAGCGACTCTGAGCGGAACGTCAATGCCCAACAAAGCCTCAATCTTCGGGGGTAGTAACTGCCATGCTGACGATTTCAAAACCGCTCTCCGCTGGCCAGGCGCAGACCTACCACCAGGCGGAGTTCACCGCGAAGGAACAGAACTATTGGTCGCAACGCGGCGTCATCGCGGGCGAATGGCAAGGGCGACTGGTCGAGCAGTTCGGCCTTGCCGAAACCGTTTCCGCCGAGGACTTTGCGAAACTCAGCCAGGGCCAACATCCAAAGACCGGCGAGCAGCTTGTGCGACAACGAGCGTCCTATGAATATCAGGATGCCGAGGGCAAGACCATCAAGACGATGGAACACCGTGCCGGCTGGGATGCAACATTTTCCGCGCCCAAATCCGTGTCGCTAACCGCCCTCGTCGGCGGCGATGAGCGTGTCCGTGAAGCCCACCGGGAGAGCGTCCGCGTTGCCCTCGACCAGCTCGAACACTACACGCAAGCCCGCATCGGCGGCAATCATCCGCCCGAGACCACCGGCAAATTTATAGCCGCCAAGTTTGAGCACGATACAGCCCGTCCGGTCGATGGGTATGTCGCGCCACAACTGCATACTCACGCGGTCGTTTTCAATGTCACGGAGCGCGATAATGGCCAGCCTCGCGCCATCCAGCCGCAGAGCCTCTTCGCCTCCCAGCAATTTGCCACGGCGATCTATCAATCCGAGTTGACTTACCGGCTCCGACAATTTGGTTACGAAATTACGACAGGGCGGAGCGGCGCTCCGGAGATCAAGGGATACACACAGGAATATCTCGACGCGTCCAGCCCCCGAAGCCAGCAAATTCGTGAATACCTCGAACGCACGGGCCGCTCGGGGAAGGAAGCTGCCGAGATCGCTGCGCACTCGACCCGTGACCGCAAGGAAATTCATTCACCGGGCGAGGTAATGGCCGCACACCGAAAGCTGGCGGCAGACTTTGGACACCAAGCGAACGCCGTTGTACGCGCAGCGCGTGAACGGTCTCAACATCAGGAGAGGCCAGTCAACGTTTTTGACCGCGTTCGAGAATCCCTGACCTTTGCTCGCGACAAGAACTTTGAGCGTGAGGCGGTTGTGGATGAACGTGCGTTGATCCGCGACGGGCTCCGCCGTGGAATGGGTGAAATCACCCATGGACAGGTTCGCTCCAATCTTGAGGCCCGTTTGGCTTCCGGAGAATTTCAAATCGTGGAACGAACCCAGGGTGCTCCGGGCCGCCAGTACACCACGGCGAAAACCATCGAAGCGGAACATGAAATTATCAGCACGATGCGTGAGGGACAAAACCATGCTGAACCAGTCCTCTCGCGTCCACACGCCATCGCCCTTGCCGATCAACACTCGCATCTCAATGACGCGCAGAAGAGCGTGATCGAAGATGTTCTCAGTTCGCCGGACCGCATTCAAGGAATCCAAGGCTTCGCCGGCTCGGGCAAGACGACCACGCTCACAGTCATCCGCAGCGCCTCGGAAAGGCAAGGCTATCAAGTTGAAGGACTCGCCCCGACCTCCCGCGCCGCGCGCCAACTAAGCGACGCAGGAATTGAATCGGGAACCCTGCAAGGCTTCCTCGCCCGTGCTGCGAATCCCGACCTACGCGAGCAGAGGCGTTTCTACCTTGTCGATGAATCGAGCCTTGCCAGTACCAACCAAATGCGCGAGTTCCTTGCCCGGCTCGGTCCACATGACCGCGTTCTTCTGATCGGCGATATCCGCCAGCACCAGGGCGTGGAAGCGGGCCGGCCCTTCGAGCAGATGCAGGAGGCGGGAATGCGCACAGCGACGCTGGATGACATAGTTCGGCAGAAGGACCCGGCTCTGAAATCTGCCGTCGAACTGCTGGCCACAGGCCAAGTTTCTGCCGCACTCGACGCACTCCAACAGCAGGGCCGTGTGAAGGAAATTCCAAACGGGGAAGAGCGTATCCGCACCATTGCCAAGAGCTACGTCGAATCGCCCCAGAAGACTCTCATCGTCTCACCAGACAATGCTTCCCGCCACGAACTGAATCTCGCGGTTCGCCAGGAGTTGAAAGCCACGGGCGCCGTTGCCCCGGAAGATCGTAATTTCCGTGTGCTGGTTCAGCGTCAGGACATGACCGGAGCCGAACGATCCTGGGCCAGCCACTATGGGATCGACGACGTAGTTCGCTACACACGCGGCAGCAAAGCCATCGGAATCGAAGCTGCCGCCTACGCATCGGTTGTCGCGATCAACCCATCCGCAAACGAACTCACGGTCAAGAAAGCGAGCGGAGAGCTTGCGACCTACGATCCCCGCCGCCTTACAGGCGTGAGCGTCTACCAAGAGATCCAACGGGAGTTCTCTGTAGGTGAACGCATCCAGTTTACTGCCCCCGACAAATCCCTCGGCGTTGCAAATCGCGATATGGCCACGATTGAGGCGATCCGCGCCGATGATCGCCTATCCATCCGCCTCGACAACAACCGCCAGATCGAATTCAACCCCAACGAGCATCGTCATCTCGACCACGGCTACGCCGTTACCAGTCACAGCTCCCAGGGCCTTACCGCCGAACGCGTTCTCGTTCACGGCGATACCAGCGTCCACCCAGACCTGCTCAACTCCCGCTTCGCCTACGTTTCCATCTCGCGCGCAAGCCTCGACGCTAAGATCTATACCAATGACACTGCCGAGCTTGGCCAAAGGTTGAGTGGCGAGGTTTCCAAGAGTTCTGCTATTGATTTTTCTCACTCGACAACCAACGCGATGGCAGATCTCAGTCTGGGCCAGGGTATTTGAGACAAGACCACACGGTATGTTGCAAAACGTCATTAGATATGATTAAGTAATGACATATTGAGACATGCGCTATGGCAAAACCTCTCCAGAAGATTATGCGATACGTCGGCCAACACGGGATCGTTAGGCCCCGTGACATTGAGGCCATCGGCCTTCCACGGGAGTATCTCGTTCGTCTCCACCGCCAAGGCCGGCTCAGTCGGCCTGGGCGCGGAATTTATACACTGCCCGACGCCAACGTAACGGAACGCCACTCTTACGCTGAAGTGGCGAAGCGTGTTCCGGAAGCTGTTATTTGCCTACTCTCAGCTCTCGCCTTCCACGAGATCACGACACAGAGCCCTCCTGCCATTTGGATTGCCCTCGGCAAGGGGGCAAGAAGACCCGCCCTCACATCACCCTCACTTCGGATCGTCCGCCTTTCTGGGCCATCACTGACAGAGGGAACTGAGAATCACCAGGTCGAAGGCGTTCCGATTCGCGTCTATTCAGCCGCGAAAACCGTTGCCGATTGCTTTAAATTCAGAAACAAAATCGGACTCGATGTCGCGATCGAAGCTCTAAAGGATTGTCTTCGCCAAAAGAAGGCTAACGTCAACGAAGTCTACCGTTACGCCAAAATCTGCCGGGTTAGCAATGTCATTCGCCCCTACATGGAGGCGCTGTGACACGCGAGAAGGGCAAGAACACCGCAGCATCCATCCGCGCGCGCCTTCTTGCACTCGCGCAGAGCAAAGGTGAAGACTACCAACGGGTGCTTGGCAGATACGCCGTTGAACGCTTCTTGTATCGCCTGGGCCAGTCGCCATATCGGGACCAATTTGCTCTCAAGGGAGCCACACTCTTTACGCTGTGGACAGGCCACACTCACCGGCCCACAAAGGACCTGGATTTACTCGGGCGCGGCTCATCTTCTGCCATCGCAGAGGTTGAAACGACTATTCGGGCGATCTGCGAGATTCAGGGCGAAGACGGCATTTTGTTCCACGGCGACTCGGTCGAAGGCGCAAGAATCAAAGAGGATGACGAGTACGACGGCGTGCGCATCAAGCTCCACGCCGATTTGGCAGGGGCGCGGATTCCAATGCAGATCGACATCGGATTTGGCGATTCCGTTTACCCGGAAGCCGTACTTGCTTCTTTTCCTGTCCTCCTGCCCCTGGAAGCACCTCTTATTCGTGCCTATCCCCGAGAATCGGCCATCGCCGAAAAATTCCATGCGATGGTCGTGCTCGATATTCGCAACAGCCGGATGAAGGACTTCTACGACGTCTGGCTTATGGCAAACACCTGGACATTCGACATGGCACCGTTGCGCACCGCGATCCTTACTTCATTTGAAAGACGCGGTTCGCCCATACCTGAAGATATCCCCGTTGCGCTAACGGAAGCATTTCTGAATGATCCGCAGAAGAAGCGCCAATGGAACGCCTTCGTGAGCCGCCTGAATCCAGGAGACAAAGTCCCGTCCCTTGAAGAAGTTGGTGCCCTTCTACGCAATTTTCTCCTGCCGTGTGTCGCCGGGGAATCTTCGACAAAAGCCAAGGCCCGTCTCTGGACCCCGACGCTGAATTGGGGCAAAGAATCAGATGGCACTGAAAACTGAGTCCGAACTGACGTTCGAGCGTTACCTCGACGCCCAGAACATAGGATGGACTCGCGTTCCAACCTCGACCCAGAAGCAGCCGGATTACAGAATTGACCACAACTCGGGCACATGCCTATTTGAAGTGAAGGAGTTCGATGACCCCGCGGTAGCGCCCTCTGGCGGATTCAGCCCTTGTCCACCAATTAAGGCGAAAATTCGAGCAGCCGCAAAGCAGTTCAAACAGCATCGAAGCGATTGCTGCACATTGGTGCTCTGGAGCAGCAATTTTCACCGCAGCGTTCAGCCACAGGTCGTTCTTTCGGCAGCCTTTGGAGAGTACGTTCGCCAGACAATCAGTCCCCTCGGAGCCGAGCCCAACAGGTATCACTACTCTGGACGGGCGGAGTTGAGACCTGACTGCAACACTACCTTCAGCGCGATTGCAATATTAGCTCCCTACGAACTCAACCACTTGTGGCTTGAGGCTTGGAGGAAACTGGACTCCAGGCGCCAACGTGGCGAAGAAATCACGACATTCGACCATTTCAACCTGCTCCAGGACCTTTCGCCCGATGGCCATGCCAGCTATTCGTACCGAGGCACGATCCGAACCGTAGTTATTGAGAATCCTTACGCGAGGATTGCCTTTCCGCTCGATTTGTTCGCCGGCCCATTCGACCAACGATGGCGCATGCAATCGGGGTGGTTCAGGTTGACTTTCATTGGTTCTGAGCTAGAGCGTCTCAAGAATGATGGGGTGCCATTCATTTACTTGTGACCCGCTAGCCAGCTGCCCTTCCCGCGTAATGACCAGCACTGGCTTTTGGAACTTCCACAGCTTAGAATTCAACGTTCCCCCCAATAGCTCAACATGCGAAGAGGTAACAAGTAGATGCCGCGAGGAAAGACCAGCGGCGGCAAGCCGCCAAAGCGCCCGATAGAGCGCTATGAGCACACTGACAAGAAACGAATCAACAACCCGCCAGTCGGGTTGGTGACACCGGACACCGATCCGGTTGCACCCACGCACAAGACGTACGACTATGTTGTCCCCGTGCCTTCGGTGAAACCTCGCCAGGAATTGGACTACGATCCTCATCTTGATCCGCAGTTGGTGTGGGCGGGAAAGAAAGAGCACAGCTCGTTTGAAGTACCGACGGTCTCTTTGCATGTGCATGAGCGCATCGATCCTCATACCATCATGGACGCTGTGCGTAAGCGCAATGGCACCGCTTCGCCCGTTCAGGCGTCGCTCTTCGAGCGCCGTGAAGAAAATCCGCCCTTACGCGAGGCCATCGACTTTTATCGCCATGCCCACGGCTGGTCAAACCGCCTAATCGCCGGTGACTCCCTGCTGGTCATGAACTCCTTGTTGGAAAAAGAGGGCATGGCGGGGCAAGTGCAGATAGTCTACATCGACCCTCCTTACGGAGTTAAGTACGGTTCCAATTTCCAACCCTTTGTGAATAAGCGGGAAGTGAAGGACGGGAAAGATGAAGACCTGACACAGGAGCCTGAGACTGTCCGCGCCTTTCGCGACACATGGGAACTTGGAATTCACTCATATCTTGGGTATCTACGGGACCGTCTCTTGGCGGCTCGCGACTTACTGAGCGAAAAGGGCTCGGTCTTTGTACAAATCGGTGATGAGAATGTCCACCTTGTGCGTTCTGTTCTGGACGACGTATTTGGACGCAAGAATTTCTGCACGATCATCACGATTGCAAAGACTGCAGGTGCGACGTCCGATCTGATGGCGGGTATCGCGGACTACTTGGTTTGGTATGCAAAGGACAAGGATCAGGTCAAATACCGTCAGCTATACAGCAACAAGGGCGACGGAGAAGGTGACGACGAATATCGATACCTTCTGATGCCCGATGGAACATCGAGAACCATGACGGCGGAGGAACGGGCGGACCCCAAAGGAATTCCAATCGGCGCCGAACGATTTCGGCCAAGTGCAACCACGTCGCAGCGACCACCCGGAAGTGACCCGCTTACGTTCCGAGGTCGTGTTTTTCGCCCGGGCAAAGCACAATATTGGAAGACCTCCATCGAGGGACTGACACGGTTGGGCTGGGCCAATCGACTAATTCCTCGCGGAGAATCGATCTCCTACCTAAGAAAGCTCAACGACTTTCCGGTCATGCCGTTAAACAACGTATGGATGGATACCCGATGGGGTTTTGACGCGCAAGACAAGCGATATGTGGTAGAGACCAATACGAAGGTTTTGACTCGCGCCCTTCTAATGACCACCGACCCAGGTGATCTCGTTCTAGACCCAACTTGTGGATCAGGTACGACTGCGTTTGTCGCCGAGCAATGGGGGCGCCGATGGATTACGTGCGACACATCACGGGTCGCGGTCACGTTGGCAAAGCAGCGTTTGATGGCTACGAGCTTCGATTACTACGAACTCGCGCACCCGGATGAAGGTGTTGGCAGCGGATTCAATTACAAAACCGTTCCACATGTGACCTTGAAATCAATCGCGAACAATCCCGAGATCCGAGAAGGCATGACCCGGGAGCAGATCGAATTGGCCATTGTCCGCTACGCGGATCAGGAAACCCTTTACGATCAGCCCTACACCGACAAAAGCCGAGTGCGGGTCACGGGGCCGTTTACTTTCGAGGCCGTTCCTGCTCCCACGGTCAGATCGTTGGAGGACATTGAAGTAGGCGGCATTGAAGGTGAATCCGCATCGGCTAAGACCCAGCCATCGTTGGCTGATTTCCGCCATGCCGCGACGCCCCTGCTCGACGCCTCCATCGCTCGCTCTGGGGCTACGTTGCGTCACACGGAATGGCGTGACGAACTTTTGAAAACCGGCCTACGCGGCAAAGGAGGCAACCACATTGACTTCTCCCGCGTTGAGCCGCTCGCCGGCACGCGTTGGCTTCACGCCGATGCTGAAACAAAAGGAAAAGTACCGGAACGAGTCGTGATTTCTTTTGGACCGGAACACAGTTTGCTTGATCCCCGACAAGTTGAGAGTGCCTGGCAGGAAGCTAGAACGCTAATTCCGAGACCGGCGATGATTGTATTCGCGGCATTTGAATTCGATCCTCAGGCCGCCAAAGAAATTGACGACCTGACCAAAGAGAAAACGAGCATGACGTTCCTGACAGCTCAAATGAATGCGGACCTTCTCACAGAAGACCTAAAGAAGAAACGAGCCTCGAACCAAAGCTTCTGGCTGGTCGGGCGTCCTGATGTCGATTTGCGTCAGGTCAAAAAAGGAGAGCACAAGGGCAAGTGGGAAGTTGAAGTAAAAGGCTTTGACTACTACAACACGCGAACGGGAACTATTGATTCCGGCGACACGTCGAAAATCGCCATGTGGTTGCTTGATACCGATTACGACGGGCGCAGTCTGTATCCCCGACAGGTGTTCTTCCCCATTGCCGATGCCGACGGCGGCTGGGCGCGTCTCGCTAAGAATCTAAAGGCCGAGATTGACACCGATTTAGTCGAGGCCTATCGCGGCACTGTCTCGCTGCCATTCGAGCCGGGCACCTATGTCGCAGTCAAAGTGATCGACGACCGGGGAATCGAGAGCCTTAAAGTCGTCGAGGTGAAGTGATGGGGACGCAAGCGGCTTCGGCGACCATTGACCAGCTCATCATAACCTCGCCCTACAACGAACCTAATGAGCATTGGAAGTACGACCGCGAAACGCGCCGATTTACGCGCGAACCCGGCCGCCGTCCGGCAGGCTACATCCGTGCTTCCGATGCGTCCAAGTCCTTTGATGATCCGGGTGAGTTTGTTGAGTTGCCGCTAGTTAACAAGATCCGTCCACGAGTGGATGCCTGGCGAAGCGCCGATTATCCCGGAGCAAGCGGTATAACGCGGCGCCTACTCAAACACTGGCGCGACATCGAACAGCGAGAGGGCAGCCGTCGCTTCTTTTTCTGCCAGCTCGAAGCGATCGAAACGCTCATGTGGCTTGCCGAGGCTCCAGAGTCAGATCGAGTCGGGATACAAATTCCCGGCGATGGCGGTGAGTTCACGCGACTTTGCTCGAAAATGGCGACGGGCTCGGGGAAGACCATTCTAATGTCCATGCTTATAGCATGGCAGGTGCTGAACAAAGTTACCTATCCGCAAGACAAACGGTATTCCAAGAACATTCTGCTGATTGCGCCCGGGCTAACGGTAAGGAATCGGCTGGAGGTTCTCGTTCCCGGAGGTGCCGGAAATTACTACCACGAGTTCCAAATTATTCCGTCCGGCTTAGAGGACAAACTCCGCCAAGGGCAAACGTGCCGTGTGCAGGTACGGAACTGGCACAAGCTGGATTGGGACAGTGAGGAACAGATTAGCAAGAGACGCAGCGTGGACAAACGCGGAGCCCTTAGCGACGAAGCTTATGTGCGCGAAGTTCTGGGCGAGATGCATAGCGCCGAGAACCTACTGGTCATCAATGACGAGGCCCACCACGCTTGGCGTGTACCGCCGAAGGTGAAAATTGCGGGACTCTCGAAAGACGAATTGAAAGAAGCCACCAAATGGGTAGGCGGCCTCGACCGCATTCACCGCGCCCGCGGAATTTTGACCTGTTACGACCTGACAGCGACACCGTTCGCACCAACGGGACGCAAAAGTGGTGAAGAGACGCTTTTTGGGTGGATCGTGAGCGACTTCGGGCTCAATGACGCGATTGAGTCAGGGCTGGTGAAAACGCCTCGTGTGGTGGTTCGGGATGACGGCGAACTGAATAGCAAATACAAGTCGAAGTTCTATCACATCTATACCGACTTGGAAGTAAAACCGGACCTGAATCGCAAAGTGGAATCGCATACTCCGCTTCCTGATCTCGTCGGCAAGGGCTACTACTTCCTTGGAAAGGACTGGCTGGAGACGGCGAAGGCATGGAAAGAAGGAAACATTAAGACGCCGCCGGTGATGATTACCGTGGCCAACCTAACCCATACGGCGGCTCGTGTGCAGTA
This sequence comes from Candidatus Sulfotelmatobacter sp., assembly GCA_049693675.1. Classification (GTDB taxonomy): domain Bacteria; phylum Acidobacteriota; class Terriglobia; order Terriglobales; family Acidobacteriaceae; genus Sulfotelmatobacter. The sequence goes on from JBAVQD010000087.1 coordinate 18,673, forward strand.
CGCATTCGAGCACAAACGCATTCGCATTGAAGAGCTCTGTGATCCCGATAAAATCCTGCATATTGATTCCAAGGTACTGGACGAAGCCGAAGCACAAGACGAGCCCGGTGAGGTTCTAATTGGCGCCGCCGCTATCCCGGAAGCAGACGAAGATAGTGCCGAGGAAACCGGGGAAGAAAACGGTACAGGAACGAAAAAGAAACTCACGAAGAAGGACCGAGCCGAGTTGCTGCGCAAAACGGTCGATACGATCGGACGCGAAGGACAACCCGGTGAACAAATCCAGAACGTAATTTCCGTAGGAATGCTTTCAGAAGGTTGGGACGCCAAGACCGTCACGCACATCATGGGACTGCGGGCGTTCACATCTCAGCTCTTGTGCGAACAGGTTGTGGGTCGCGGCCTGCGCAGAACGTCGTATGAAGTTGATGAGGCGACCGGGCTGTTCCGCCCAGAGTACGTCAACATATTTGGCGTGCCCTTTACGTTTCTTCCACACGAAGGCAGCGCCGATGCGCCGCCACCACCGCCCGCCACAGGCAAGACGAGAATTGAGCCCATCGCGGAGCGACGCGCACAGTATGAGATGACCTGGCCCAACGTGATCCGGATCGACCACGAATACCGGCCGCAGCTAACCCTGGATACCGATAAGGTGAAACGACTCGTACTGGATGCCTACCAGACACCGATGATTGCAGAATTGGCGCCCATGATCGACGGGAAGCCAGATTTCACCAAGTTGAAAGAAATTCATCTGGAAGAGCTAGCACGACGGTTCCGAATGCAGAAGATCGTCTTTGAAACTGCGAGCGAGGTTTACGACCTCATGGCTCCAACCTGGAAGGGCAGCCGGGAATACCTGCTTGCACAACTGGTTCGATTGGTGGAGCGTTACATTGATACCGGAAGAGTGCTAGTCGATCCGCCGCTGTTTAATGAAGACGACAAACGGAGAAGGATCGTCATCACGCTGAACATGACCAAAATTGTTCAGCACATTTGGGAAGCGATCCGCTTTGAGAACGCTCTTACGCTGGAGCCAGTGTTCGACACCGAGCGGCCGATTCGCTCCACTGGCGACATGCTCCCCTGGTACAGCGGCAAGGCTTGCGAGCACACCAAACGCTCTCACATAAATATGTGTGTTTACGATAGCCGGTGGGAGGCCAATGAGTCTCTTGAACTCGATCGCAACAAGAATGTACGCGCTTGGGTGAAAAACGATCACATTGGTTTTGAAATTACGTACTCCTTCAAAGGGATCATTCACAAGTTCCGGCCAGATTATCTAGTGAGACTGACAAACGGCAGAACTCTGATTTTGGAAGTAAAGGGTCAGGATGACCAGCAACAGCAAACCAAGCGGGAATTTCTGTCCGAATGGGTTAGAGCGGTCAATGGACACGGCGGATTCGGTGACTGGACCGCGGATGTCTCTCGGCACCCTAAGGATGTGCTTGAGATTCTTGACAGGCACAACAAGTAATCTTCGGGCTTTCGGCTAGCCAATTCACCGAGCTGAGATCGACAACTCTCAAGGCGTGTAATCCCCACAGTGCCTACGGTGGTGCTGGCACTCAATTGGGCAGCGGCGCAAGCGGCAACAATGACGTAGAATGAGTCGCGACTGGTGACTGGACGCCGACACAATTGCCAAACAAGATCCACTCACTCTCCTCTCAAGCGCAGCTGATCAGAGATGCACAAGCGTGCTCAATCTGCTCTCGAATGAGCTGTTCGCGCCGAGTGTTGACCGACCACAACGGTAACTGGAGCGCCGATGTGATGTTCGTCGCCGAAGCTCCTGGCCGACTTGGAGCCGAGGTCACGGGAGTCCCTCTCCTTGGGGACCGCACGGGTGACCGATTTGAACTGTTGCTCAACGCAATGTCCTGGAGTCGGTCTGCGATCTTCATCACGAATGCGATTCTCTGTAATCCGAGGGACAGCAAGGGCAACAACGATCGACCGACCACCAAGGAAATACGAAACTGCTCCGAATTACTCAAGCGTACGCTTGATGTGGTGAATCCGAGGCTCGTGATCGCGCTCGGCAGGGTCGCGCTGGAGGCGCTCGGCAGGATCGTAGACCATGATTGTCAGATTAAGCGTTCGGCCGGACAAGTCATTCCCTGGAACCGTAGATATTTGGGTGTCTTATACCATCCCGGCCCAAGGACAGCGATACATCGACCATGGGTTGAGCAAATTCACGATGCGAAACAAATTGCGGCGTTTGCTGACAAATTGAAACTCGCCGTCTCCCTTTCAGGCCAAGTGCCCATCCTTGAGGAATGTACTCTCCCCACCCAGATGGCCAACAATCTAGAGAGAGCGTACGAGCTGGATTGAGGCAGAAGCGAGCGGTTCAGGCGCGACCAAGGGTGCGATTTGAATCAGGTCAGCTGGATCCCTGTTGTCCATATCATCCCATCCGTTACGAAGTACCTTTTGCGCTAGGCACCCTGACCTGCAGCCATCGAACGTATTGCAACTTTGACACCCATCGCCCGTGTGTCTGTTCAGAATGGATCTGACTCGATTTAGATAAACCGACTTCTCCCAGACCTCTTTCAACGGGCGTTTCAGTACTGAACCAAATTCAGGTTCCGCAACATGAACGTTCTTGAAGGCATCGCAGGGGAATATTTCACCTCGATGATTAATGATTAGAACATCCTGGGCTGCATTGCACGGCGTAAAGCCAACTCCAAGAACATTAAAAGGCGATCCTGCTCGAATCGTTAGCTGTGGATGTTGTGAGCGGCAGTATTCTATTGCCTCAGCCAACTCGACCAGCTCCGTTCGAGACAACTCTTCCGAGTGCAAATTTCTACCACGACCTTGGGGTACAAAGCGGAGAACGCTGACACGACACACACCGACACGTCTGGCCATTCTTACTACATCAGACAGGTCGCGAAAATTCTGTTTCATCGCGACGAAGTGAATCTCCACGGGGATTCTTGTCTGTACCGCGGCCTCGATTGCACACGATGTCGCCGCAAATGTTCCGTAGCGAGTGATCTTGTCATGGACCGATGCCTGGGCTGAGTAGACGCTAAAGATGAATCGCGCGATCCCTCTGCCAACCAGTTCATCCGCTGCTTTGTTAGTGATTGGCGTCAACTGGTTATCGAGAATGCCAGTCGTATAGAGCGTCGGCTGAATCCCAAGACGAGACGCTGTACGAATGACCTCTCCAAGGTGCTCGTAGACGAGAGGCTCGCCGCCCGTGAATACGACCTTGCGGGCACCCAACTCGGAGGCTTCATTGAGAACTCGGACAACTGTTTCAACGGGGAGGCAGCTAGACTGCTTTCGGTGAGAACTCGTGCTGCAGTGGACACACGCCAACGGGCAGCGCTGAGTGAGTTCGATCTTGACTTCTGTGAGACTTAAATTCATCCTAAACCCGCCCCAGCATACTACATATTGGGGTCCTGGTCCACACAACCCCAATCCTTGTATCACCATTACCTGTCAAGAGGGTATCGCAAAACTTTAGGGGCGTCAAAATCTATTTGCCGGAACTTCGACTTTATTCATCAGTGCCAGAAGAGTTTGATCAGGGCTGCCAAGATGGCAACAACGAGTGGCGTGTAGACGAAGATAATAAATCTCAGTTGCTCGATTTCCTTTTGGAGCCTTGCAATCGTAATGCTCGACCCACCCAAGACTTGCACATCTTCCAATCGAATGCCCTTGAGCCGTGGCTTAAGTCGGGTCTGTTTCTCGTCTGATCGTGAGGCCTGGATATCCCCTTTCACTTCAGCGAAGAAGATCGTGAAGGTTGGCTCCTGGAATTTGAGCCGGATGTCGCTGGGACCGACGTTCTGAACGGCAAACAGCAACGTGCCTTCGTGGGTGGGGTCCACGTGGAATCCCGAGATGTTTACAAGGCCTTGAAACTTAAAAGTGCTTCGCAGCGCGATAAAAGCCATATGATCGCGCGGAATCTGGATCTCTTCGAAGCATGTCAGCATCGCAAATTGACCGGGAGGAATGCTGACATACGGCGAACTGTTCGAAAGCATCTGCGGTGCATCTTTGCCCACAAGGTAAACTTCCTTGCCGAGTCTGAGATCATATGAGGATTGCCGGAGACATTTTTCCTCATAGTTAAGAATCAGCCCTTTGTCGACAAGTTTCGCGATTTCAGTACGTGCCAAGAACATCAGCGACCCCCAACTGTCAACATTACCCGCGCAAAGACTGCACCGATCGCAACTATGCCGAGCAGCACCAGCCCCGTTATGACGCAAAGGTATGCCGCACGAGCAGAAAAGAATTCCGTCTTTATGTCTGAATTGGAACCGCCGGCAGCTGGAATCAGAACGATTAGCGTAACGAGTCCGCCCACGATCAAGACACCCGAAACGGCGGATAGCGAAACGAAGGTCTGAGCTGGGGCGGGTATCGAACAGATGAGTGTAGCCAGTGAGAATCCCGCCAATAAACCCGCGAAGGTCGGCAGAATCCAGCGGGTACGGCGAGCTGCCGGTGAGTCCTTAGTAGAACCTTTCGCAGTGAGTGATGTAGCCGCCGCTTCCTTAGCGGAACTCGTGGCGGTGGGCTGCGTAGCCGTCCGGTTCTCAGTCGAACCTGCAGCGGCGGGTTCCGAGGCCGTTGAGGCTCCATCTGGATGTTTTGGGATCTCTTCCATCACACCTACCTGCAATGAAGTCGGTCGCGTTCGAAGTCGTATTATGGCAGATGGCAGCCGCGAAAAGGACGGTTTTCTTGTGGCCCTCCGGGATCGCAGAACACAGACGGAAACTTTGGCCTGCCTCAGGGCCAAAGAAGACTTCTATGGACTCTCTCGGCCTCACCACTGTGGGGGTTGCGTCGTGCGGCGCAAGGAAGACGCATCTTTGCAATTGAAACTCAAGTTCTAGCGCAGCGAGCTACCCTTTCCTGAGTAGCGCTTCGCACTTTGGTCAAAATCAAACGGGTCCCCAGCCACGATGTTTCGGGCTGCTTTGTAGTCACTGAACAGCCACTGGAGGAAGGCTGAGCATTGTGAAGCGTCAAAAACTCGATGTCCAATACCGTTCTTGTATCCCAATGCCGCGAGCAGCCCAGGGGCGACGGCAGGTGCCGCCCTCCCAAAATAGAAATAATCACGCGAGACAAGGACTCTGTTGGCACTCGTATCTTTATTTATGTTGAGTGGATTGGGAGTTCCGTCCGGGTTACTGTGGTGCGAATCCAATTGTTCCCAAGGTCCACTGGCCTGGTCCCGATGGTAGATGTTATCGCCGACCATCATTACGCTGCTGCCGTTCCTTACGGGGCGCTTGTCGAAGTATGCTTTCTTCACCCAATACTCATTGAAGGACAGCGTCTCGGTTACTCGCATCGCGTATACGCAGCGACCGGTGGCTTTTAGCCTTGAGCCCCCTATGCCTACTACCCAGTCGCCCACCTGCGCCTTAGCTCGAATACGAGGCATACATGTTGCCAAGGTGCAGCAGCCGTGAAATGGATTGGGAGCGAAACCAAAGTCTCGGTCGACAACGTACATATAGACCTTTCCCAACTTCAGCAAACCCTCGTCGTGCTCGGATGAACGGCCGCTCTCTCAGTTCCATCCGAATTCTGAAATTGGTTGCTTTTGCCCTCGATAGCGTCAACTATGTTGTCCGTGTTCCACGCGACAATCGCTGATCCGTAGCGCTCAAGCGCCGCGGGCTTTTCGGCATCCGTCCCGCCCTGAGAATAGACTCCGACGATGCGCTTCCCCTGCTTAGCAGCTTGGGTAATTTCCCAATCCACCCACGGGCGAGTGTGCGTCTCCGTTCCAATTAATACCAATACAGTTGATGCCCAAGATATCTTCATGCGCAGAAGCCGGCGGATCGTCTCGTCCTTTACGCGTCCTTCGTCCATTCGACGCTGGTTTGCCGGTTTCATGCGAACGGAGCTATTCCGGACGTCGCTTCCACCTCTAGTTAACAGTTCGGTCAGCTGATCAACTTTGTCATTGTCAGCGTGATGGTGGCTGATGAAGACGTGGCGTCGAGTCATTACGGACTCCATAGTCATCTATCCTTCTCTCGTCGCTCGTTGGGATCGATGCCGAGTTTCTCGTAGAACAGGCGTGCAAAATCAACATCTTTTATTTGCGCCTCGGAAAGGCGATCAAGACTTTGTGCAAGTTGGCGAGCCGCACCGCCAGGTGAAGGTACTGCGAAAATCTTTGCAGACGGATGCAGTTCTTGGAACAGCTTATGTTCTGCAAGAATGCCTTCCATGCCGCCGATGAAGACCCCTGCTTCGAGATCAGATCGAGATAACATCGCTCGACGCATAGCAAGGAGACTTGCTTCCCTATCTCCTTCAACCGCATCGACGAATGTCACATTCGCGAAATGCTTATTCTCTTCGGGAAACAGCTCCTCAAAGAATCTGCTTTGGTACAAAACAACCGCATCGGTGTAATTGACCCCGAGATCTTCACAAACAGCCCAAACCATCGGAGTGATCGCGGGGTGTCCACCCCAGATGATCCGACGGCGTCCTAGTGATAGGGTCATGAGCTCCCGGACAGCTAACTGGATGAGAAATGGATCTGCAGTTTCGAAGTACGTACCTCTTCCAATTACCGGAACACTTGCAGACAGAAAGATCGCGTTCATGGTGTACCCCATCCACCGAATGTCCACGCTGCCTCGCTCGCGCGCACCCAACGAGCCGCTGAGATGTTGCTACCCAACCAGGTAAGATGTTTCAGCCACTTCTCCTGCAAGCCCACATGATCGTAAACAATCGCGGCTTCTTTGCCTGATGCATAATCGACCACCTCGTTGAGTGTCATTGAGGTTGGTACACCGACCGTCGGATATGCGATAACTTCTTTGCCATCCGGCAATCGAAGGTGGACTGCATTGTGGACTCCGACCCCGTTGACCACTCCACCAATACGCTCGATGTCTCGCTTCAGCGCGCTGAAAAGATTGAGACTCCGGATCGCGTGGCTTTGGGCACGTACAATTTCTACCTGTGCAGCGATCCGGACGAGGGCTTCATTCGACAAACGCCCATTCGCTACATCCACTTCTGTATCCAAAAGCTCCAGAGAGTTCGCAGTCGCCGTACGCGCCGCAGCTTTAACGCCGGGCCATCCCACACGAAGAATTGAGATTCCTTTCGCCAGCGCACGCCCAAATTCCGCACTTGTCCACCTACTTGTGAAGTAATTGGGCGTGTCTAGCATGATGAGCACGTCCGAATCACAGAGACGGTGCCAAAGGACACCCTGGAAATCTTCCGCAGGCAATATTCCGTGGGTATCAAGGAAAACATCGAAGATCTTGCTAGACAGAAAGTTGAATAATTGTAAGGCGGCTTCTTTTGCCTCATCACGCCGATAGCTGACGAACACGCGTCGCTGACGCGGTAGGAGTCCCAAGCATTCCAGCAAGGCGGTGCCGATCCTCATGGGGCCGTCCCCTGAGAAGGTCAGACAATTAAGAAGCTTCAAACGGTCCGGGAGCTCGGCGCTGATTGTTCCGGGTTCGGTTGCGATTGGAATAATTGGGATGCCGCGCTTCAACAACTCATCCACGCCGGTATCCGAGACGCCGACTTCGCCGAAAAACGCTACGGCCGCCGAAGTTTTCTGGTCGGGCTCGAAGGCGGCAGGGCGAATTGACCAACCGACATCGGTTCCCAAACGCAAACCAAACGTGTTCAGCACGTCTGTTAGACATTCTTGGACCGCCGCACTTTGAACACCGGTAGGTGCCCCAGTTAGCGCGAGTTCATAGAGTTTCATAGCGCCTGCATTCCATTCGTTCGGGCGGAATAATGGTATCCATCCTCTATTATATTCGCCTCGTCTTCGCCATAGCGCACCAAATCGAAGAAGCAGGTCCCCAGCCAACAAGATGACCTCGACACGCAAATGGATCAGACCCACCGGGTTTGCTCTGAGAGAAAATGGTCCCGTATCTTCTTTAGGTTCCGGCTAGTCAGGCGGTCCCTGACTGCCTATGATTGAAACCACAAGAAGCTGCTTGCTTAGGCCCTCGGGTTCGCAAGCGTGAAGGAACTCAAATTCGTGGCGCGGCGGACATTCTTCTCTTTCCACTACAAACCGGATGTTACCCGGGCCTGGGTTGTTCGCAATTCCTGGGTCACAAAGGTCGCACAAGGTGAACGCGAAGATGCCGGTTTCTTCGATAGCTCCGTGTTCGAGGCAAAGGAGCGGGAAGGTGTCGAAATCCTGAAGCGCTTTCTTCGTGACGGATTGCAAAACTCCACCGTCACATGTGTCTTGGTTGGCGCGGAAACGACGCTGAGACGTTGGGTTCGTTATGAAATCGTTCGGAGCTTTATCCGTGGGAATGGACTGTTAGCGGTTCGCGTTCACACGATCGCTGGCTTCAACAAGCTGCAGTGCGCGGAAGGGTCAAATCCATTCGACGCCCTCGCATTCACGGTTGAGTCCGGCCAGCTTCGTTTCAAAGAATACATGCAGTCCGGTTGGCAATTCGCCCGTGATGTTGGTTCGATGCCGCTTAGCGATTTGGCATACGATCTAGGTGGCTGTACAAATCATACTTTCTCCACGCTTTTCCCGATTTATGACTGGCAGGCCAATGATGGATACAACAACCTAGGAATTTGGATCGAAGCCGCGGCGCGACAAGCCGGTCGGTAGCCGCTCACGCCACACTTCTGCTTTACTGCCCACCGGGAAGCGATTCCTGAGCGGGAAGCTCCTTCAAGCTCGCGTCGGAGGCCCGCTGACTGTCGGGCGTCGAAATGCCACGCGTGCTACCTTTCCAATTCCTGTGAGAACCTGCGGTGTGCCGACTCCCACTATTTAACAACCATCCGTCATTCCTAAACGGAAAGATACGCCGTCTTTCCCCACTTCGCCCTCCTCCGGGCGGACGCCGCTCAGCCGCGGCTCGGCCTGGCGTTTCGGACTGCGCCGGTTTCGCGCCAAACTAAACCCAACCGCGTTTGGCACTCACCGCGCTTTCACTCACGCCCTGCCACCCTCCCTCGGCCTCCGTTCTGTCCCTTTCACCGTTCCGCCTTGTTTCTTCCCGCTGCCGCTCAAGTGAAGAAAGAAACAAGCCGGAAACGGCAGAAAGATGGGATGAGAAGGCGCCAGAGCCGTGCCGTGGTAGAACGCTGGCTAGGAGGATTCCCAATGGCAAAGAACGGAACGTTGGCTAAGAGCCAGGATCTGCAACCAAGCTTTCAAACGACAACAGAGCAAATCACGATTGGAATCGATCTCGGAGATCGTTTCAGTCACTGCTGTGTGCTGGGACCCGATGGAAAAGTACTGACCGAGGGCCGTCTGCGATCTACGCCCGAGACGATGGCTCGTCATTTTCAAGATCTTCCTCCGGCGCGCATCGCCATCGAGGTGGGGACTCACTCACGGTGGGTGAGCCAACTGCTGGGGCAGTGGGGCCACGAGGTTATCGTAGCTAATCCACGCAATCTTCGAATGATTGCAGACAGCATTCGCAAGTCGGACCAAGTTGACGCGCACATGCTTGCTAGGCTCGCGCGTGTCGATCCGAAACTGCTCTCTCCGATCGTGCATCGCAAACAGGAAATCTACCCTGACCTCATCCAGTTAAAGGCTCGCGATCTCTTGGTCAAGAACAGAACTCGACTCATGAATGCCGTGCGCGGCGTTCTAAAGTCCGCCGGATTGCGTGTGCCTCCCTCCGGAACATCATGCTTTCCCAGCAAGGCAGCCACATGCATTCCTGACGAGTTGAAGCCGAGCTTGACCCCTTTGCTGGAAACGATTTCACATCTCAACAAGCAAATCTATTCATTGGACAAGGCGATTGAGAGCACGGCGCAAAATCGCTACCCAGAGACGAATCGGCTTCGTCAGATTAGCGGCGTGGGCTCGATCACTGCGCTTCAGTACGTCCTCACCATAGGAGACCCCGGCCGGTTCGCTCATTCCAGAGATGTCCCTGCATATCTTGGGCTGACACCACGTCGCCACCAATCCGGCTCGGTCGAGCAACAACTCAGGATCAGCAAGGCCGGCAACAAACAGCTCCGCTCTTTGCTGGTTCAGTGTGCGCAATATCTGCTGGGACGTTTTGGTCCGGACAGTGACCTTAAACGTTGGGGCACCCGAATGTTCGAACGCGGCGGGAAAAACAGCAAGAAACGAGCTATCGTGGCTGTAGCTCGGAAACTTGCTGTTCTGCTCCACCGGCTGTGGGTTACCGGTGACACGTACCATCCTCTTTATAACGTCAGCATGACTGCCTTAGCATCTTAAGGTCTCTTAAAGCTTTCCCACATTGCGGATATGCAGTAAACAGGATCTATGTATTTCGGATGAAGATGCAAAACTAGGAGGAATGTAGAAACATACCGTGTTCGCGGTGACTGCGTGTTTTTTCCCGGGTCTTCGAGGCCGACAGAAAGATTGCAGCACCAACCTGATACTGAGAACCCCAATGTGCACCCGGCTTGGACAAACGCCGAATAAGTGCGAATGGAAGCGTGGCGAATCAGTTGAACACGTATTTGGTTCATTCTGAAATAGACAGAGCGGCTTCTCTGAAGTAGCTATTCCCGCGTTCGCTGAAGGGCATTCCTCGCTCGAATCGGGTTTTGAGCGCCCGAAGACGGTAGCATTGCGCCCCAGTTCGACAGCGAGATCATCGTGGCCTGCGCTTTGTTGTCTTCAACTCCGGGTTGCTTGTGATCCTTGACGAACCTCACTTCAGGATCGAGGCGGATGCACCGTGCTCCCCGCTTACGAAGCTAGGGCATCGAGAGGAAGCGCAAGATCTCGCGCATGACACGAGCACGCTGGTCCGTTTGGAAAAGGAACTGGGCATGCGCGGAACCATCCAGAACGATCAACTCTTTCGGTTCGGGAGCCTTCTCGTACTGAGCGCGAATACCCGGAAGTCGCAGGCCATCGTCGTTAGCATCGTCGCGCGCAATGATGAATAGAACCCGTGATTTCAGCTTGTCTGCAGGCAGGTTCGGCGCAGCGCCGAGAAATACGATGCGATCAATCTCTCCCGGTGATGACTGGATCGAAGCGTCACCGGCGGCCGCTCCGCCGAAGCTACCTCCAACAACCGCTACGCTTTCGGCACCGTGAGCTCTCAAATAGCGAACCGCTGCAAGGATGTCTTTCTCAAAAGGCGCATGATCGAAATCAGCCTGACCGGGACCTGTTGAGCAACCGAACCCGCGGAAATCGATGGCCAGGACGCGAAATCCTTTGGAGTCCAGAGCTTTAGCCTGGTCTCGCCAACTCTCCTTGCTGAATCTCCCGCCGTGAGCCAGCACAACTGCGCGGGTGCCCCGGCCGTAGAGGTCGGCGCAAACTCGCCCCCCATCTTCGGCAGAAATTGTGAGTCTATGCTGCGCGGCCGCTAGCGAGGACAAGGCGAGCACTAAAATCACAGTTCGCAGCATGCACATGCGGGGATTATATCGCGGCCTTCTGAGAGCCCGTTTCACAACGAACGCCGAAGAAAGCGGTTGGGGGCATCTTGATGGCAAAATACTCCAATGGCCGTTTCCGTGCGTGCGTCGGAACTTAGCGAAATTGAGCCACTGCGCGAGAAGTACCGCGCAGAGATGAACTGCCAGATTATCCATGATTCCATTCATGAGCGCGTGGGCTGGACGCGAGAATTCTCGTTACACCTGCATGATGGTCCAGTTATTGGGTACGGTTCGGTTGCGGTGGCCGGACCATGGCGAGAAAACCCTGCGATATACGAGTACTTCATCGTTCCGGAACACCGCTTGCGTACCTTCGAGGCATTCACCAGTCTGCTGGGCTTTTGCGGTGCCAAGATTATCGAGACTCAGAGCAATGCGCGTCTGCTACCCGTGATGTTTCATGTCTTCGCACAGAACCTGCGAACCGAAGCGATCCTGTTTGAAGATGGCATTCAGACGTCATTCTGCCCGCGAGGCGCCGGTTTTCGCGCTACGCAGGCAGGGAACGCCGCTGTCCTTCAGCAATTTGAGTTAGATGAGAAAGCAGGCTGGGTGGCAACGATGAATGGCGAGATCGCGGGGGCAGGCGGCGTCCTTTATCACTACAACCGGCCATACGGTGACGTCTATATGAAGATCGCAGAGCCATTCCGGAGACTCGGGCTCGGGGCATATCTCGTACAAGAGCTGAAGGGGGCGTGCAGAGCAAACGGCAGCATTCCTTCTGCGAGGTGCAATGTCGAAAATCTCCCAAGTCGCAGGACATTGCAGAAGGCAGGTTTCGTACCTTGCGGTGTATTGATTGCTGGTGACATTCGTGAGTAGAAAGCATCAACTCCGGCCATTCAGTCAGTCTAGGAACACTGACCTCTCTCCAGATTAGCAATGTGAGGTCTGTACGGCCCTAAGGTCACCCTTCCGGAAACTACCCACTTTTAGCATTTGACCTCCCGCCCGCTACCTCGCTTGCAAACGTCATTCTGACCCCTTTGCCTTCGTTTTGCGGAAAAGCATGCAAACGAGCGAGGAACCCGTCAAGGTTGCCCTCCGGCTCGCTTTCGCTCGACCTTGACTGAACCCTCGCCCGTTTGCTGACGACCTCTCCGCTAGAAAACGAAGGCACACAATCGAAGCCAAAATCAAAACCTTCGGTTGACATCACAGCGCCTTCTCATGGAAGGGAAAAAACATGAAATTAGAAGAAGTCAACACACGAACCAAAGAGGCCGTGGATTTCCTCGTTGCAGCATTGGAGTCCGGTCACAGTGAAGTCCTCACCGCATACCTCGGAGCAATGGCGAAGT
>JBAVQD010000088.1:0-6909 GCA_049693675.1 Candidatus Sulfotelmatobacter sp.
ATCCCATCTGTAACTTGCCGGGAAGTGTCCATCTCCGCTCCAAGTGGACACCTATCCGAAGTGTCCACTTCGGAAGAATGACTCCCTGCTATCCCACTGTCCAGACGGTGACAACCGTACGCTTACATTGTTCGTGCAATTCGCTTTGCTAGGATCTGGCTTAGCACTCGTAGTAGTGGCTGTCGAGCTCGCGCTCGAAGGCGATGAAGACTGAGATTGGGAAACAAGTTGCTGAGAAAAGAGAATCGCCGCCAGAACGAAGGCAGAAGAAAACCGGCGAGAAGGGTTGGTCAGTGGCATAGTCCTCTCCCTTTTCTTTGGAAGCGACTTGCTCCCCCTCAAAAGCAAGTCCCTAGTGAGCGTGGATCACAAACGTGGATCACAAACTTGGCGATATTGTCGGTCCACGAGGATGCGGTGTCAATAGCTCCAAATGGCACCCTTGTGCTGGAGGATCGTCACCATCGAGCCATTCCCACGACGAAACTAGGCCTCTTAACGTTGAGTGAACCTCGAAGTCCGCGCCTGGCCTTCCAACAAGTGTTGGAACCTGGCCAACAACGCATGGATGAACGCGAGCGACCTATATTTAATAAAGGAAGGAAAGGTGGGCCAACATGCAAAGTGGTTTACACATCAATTCTAGGCCGAGTTTACGCGAAATCTTGTGTTGCTGTGCCTTAATAGTGTGTGTCTCACTGCGCGTTTCCGGACAAACAAAAGTTCCGGCACAAACCAACGTAGCGTCAGTCGTCGCACAACTGCAAAAGCAGGTTGGCAACCTCGAAGCTGAAGTGAGGAATCAACAAGCAAACTGACTTCTCTGGAAAGTAAGTTGACCTTCGATGAATACGTCATAGGCACAAAGCAAGAACAGCACGATCACATCATGTTGAATCTCGCTGAACGCTCATACCAACGCTTGGACACCGACAACGGATTGTTTTTGATAAGCGTTCAAGAAGCAACTCCATACTTGAACGGCTACAAGGTTCGGTTGCACATCGGCAATCCATCGTATGCCACCTACTCGGGATTCACGGCGAAGGCAAAATGGGGCAAAATCTGCGGTGCTGCCACCTACTCAGAAGCATCCTTCAACGAGTGGCAAAAGAGTCTCCAGGAAAGGGAACTTCGTTTACGGATGCTCTCGATGCCGGTACCTGGAATAATGTTGAGGTGATATTGGCCCCTGCCACCACGGAACAACTTGGATATATCGAGTTCTACCTCACTACAGACACTGTCAGGCTGCAAACCAAATAACCGACTTCCTCGTGATCGACGCTGCGGCCCCTTTGCGAGCGTGACGGGTTACCAAGCAGCGCGGTAGCGTTCGCCAGTTCGCCTTGGCAACCATCATTTAGGAATCGCGCGATGTACTCGCCCAGTTGGACAATGAATTCGCACCCACCCTTACTGCCACGAGTTGCGCAAGGGCCAGCCAGTGCCTTGGATGGGGGCGGTAGCTGTGCTCGAAACCGACAATAGCACGCCCTACTATCTCAACCTGCACACCGGCGACGTTGCCCATACCCTGATTCTCGGGATGAGCGGTAGTGGCAAGTCCTATCTCTGCGTTTTTCTGCTACAGAACGCGCAGAAGTACGAGCCGCTGACCTTCATCTTCGATAACCAGTACGTGCCCGGGATGTTGCCCGCCTGCTTCAATTCCATCTGTGCGGGAAAGGCTGGCGCACGCCAGTTCGATGCAAGAGTTCGACATCGCTACGCTAGACGAAATGATGGCTCTCCTGGCTCGCGCCGATGGCCGATGCGCGCAAGCGGCCTGATCCCGTTGCGTCACATCTGTTCGCGTTACAATCGTCCATTTCCTTGGCCTGTGTTTCTACAGAATTCGCCGTACTACCTAAGACCATTGCGTCGCCTAATATTGCGGGAGAAAAGGTGATTGGCGGTCGTGGGTTAGCGTCACACTGACTGACATTCCGGCCCTCACGACCGTTGACGAGTAGCGAGGTAGTAACACGATGAAGGCTCGGTCAAATACAGAAGGCCTGAACGAACAGCTTAGCATTCCACTCCAGTAATTTGCTTGCGTCGGCATCCAATCAACTCATGACGAGAATCCTCATCGTCGATGACAATGCAAGGGTGCGAGCCTCGCTTCGACAGTGTTTAAAGATGAAAGAAGATTGGGTTGTTTGCGGAGAAGCGGAAAGCGGTGACGCCGCCATTGAGTTGGTTCGTACTGTGAGGCCCGACGTTGTCTTGCTCGATTATGCAATGCCTGTGATGAACGGGCTTGAGGCGGCGCGAGTAATCAGCGCCATAGCTCCTGAGTGCGCCATACTGATGTATACAATGTTTGCTACTCCTCAACTGTCAGAACTGGCTTCCTCTGCTGGTGTTCGCACCGTTCTCTCGAAGGACGTAAATGGGATCGGCGCGGTCATGGAGGCGATCGACGCGGTAGCTTCGGGCAATGCTACAGGTTGCGAATCGTAGGCCTAAGGTCTCGTTTTTGACACTCGCGGCTCGCGATTGCCCCCCCCCCGCTGCGAATTTCACTGGTGAAATATTTATTCGTCAAGAGGCGATCCCCAGTGTTCTCTATTCGCGTAATCCTATGGACGGTAGCTATGGCATATACCGGATTCATTCTGACCAATCAGGGGCTGCGAACGTTCAACAGCCTCTCAATCACAGAAGCATTCCTCGGAGCTCCGGAAGGATTCTTCCTTGCTATCATGTTCACTCTCCGAGAGAGGCGGCGACCCAGACCTGCCTTCATCGCGCACTCCATTACACAAATCTTCCCGGACTGGGGCACATCCCGCGAAGACCGCGATTCGCGTCACAGCTAAATCGTTGATCCCGATCAGCAGGGTGAGTCCGAACTGATCGTTTTGATCAGACATCCTTCGATATGGGCAATAAAGCGAAGGAAGAAAAATCTCGAGCAGCGTGTAACTTCACATGCCATCCGACGCTCTAAAACATGATGGCCGGTGAAGGGAGAGCTCAGGATTTCTGCGGAGATTCCCGGTGTTTCTTCTGGAAGCTTGCAAAAGCCAGTCCGTAATGCATCACAAATCCAAATGAGGAGTAGACGCAAATGACCCATAAAGATCGTCGTTTCGAAATTGTAAGTGGGATAAGAAAGTCCGCGCTCAAAGTACTCACCGGGATGTTGGTTGCGAGCGGAATTGCCGCTATCTCGGTGCAACCGCTGAAGGCTCAAAACCAAAACGCTCTGGACTTTGTCCTTGCTCAGTTCGCGGAGTCCGGCAAAATTCAGGCAGGAGCCAATCTGCCCGTCCAGCAGGGGTTCGCGGACGGTGGAGCAGCGATCTATATTACGCCGGATGTGGGGGTCGATCCTAACAGTGGGGAGGTCGCTACCGCGCAGAGCATCGCAAAGGGATTCCACGCGAATTTCATTCCCTCGAATTGGGGGGCCAACCTGACTGCCAGTGGGATTGGCGCAGTGCGTCAAATCTTTGTGTTTACTGACGGTTCGCAAGGCAACGTGCTTTCGGCCCTCCCGTCTCCAGCGGGTCCGAACAACACCGCCGGTGGTTACTCGCCGCTGTGGCGGGTGAACCTGGTTACCCGGAACAGCGCTACGAATACCACGCTGTATACCTCATCTGCGGCAGTAACGGCCGCCGGGCCCAACGGCACTGGCGCCCTGACGATTACCCAAACGTCCATTATCGTCGAGTGCTCCGTAGTTCTGGGTATTGCGCCCACCGGACAGTTGCCGGGGACCACAATCAACCTCGCCGCTGCAACGTTTGCCAAAGGCAGCGCCGTGACCTCGACAGCCAACCTGCCTTTGCAAGCGGGGTACTATAACCATGAACCCGCGCTCTACATCACGCCGGAGGTAGGAGGCGCGGGTTCCGCAACCGCGCAGAGCATTGCGCAGGGCTTCAACGCCAATTACGTCCCAACCGCTTTCAACAATCTTAGCGACCAGAACCCCGCGGTAGACGATATCTATGTATTTACTAACTTCACGCAAGGAAATGTGCTTGCTTCGTCACCGCATCCCGCCGGCTATCAAAACACAGACCCGAATTACGCGCCGTTATGGCAAATTAATTTGGTGGCCTGGAATTCCGGCTTCAAGCCACGTCCGCTGACTTCACAGCAGGACGTCCTCAATGCCCAAAAGGATAATGAAGTGACCGTTACACTGGCACCCATTATCGTGGAGTGCTCGGTGATCTATACCCCAAGCGGCGGTTTGCTGCCCGGAGCCGAGATCACTGTCAACAACGGCCCTGCTTTTCGCTAAAAGCGTCCCGCGCCCTTTGCCTTGACTCCAGTAGGAGACCTAGGCTGACAGAAGAGGGCAACGACGCTTTTGCGGTGCGAAAAGTTAGCAGATGGCGAAGGGTAAAACCGCAGCTCTCTCCATGAAAGTGCAGAGAGCTGCGGTTTGCTTAAGACCAACCAGTTGGTCTACGCTGTCGACCCCTTCCCCTGGGAACCAGATCCTGAAGGCAGGGAAGGCAGAGCTTTACCGGCTGTGGAAAAACCCTAGTTTTGCTGTACGCTCGGGCCGTAAGGGATGCCTGGCCAGGTCGGCGTTAGTGAAGAGAGACTTCGAGTTCCTGGGCCAGATAGGCCACCATGTCGTGTGCGTTTTCAGCCGCAAGCAAATGTCCGCGGAACTCTTCTTCTTCGAGTTTCCGGCACAGCTTAGATAAGACCTGCAGGTGCCGATTGCCGGCGTGAGGTCCGCGCATCGCCATCAGGATGACCATGTTCACGGGTTGGCTGCTGGCCGAGCCCCAGTCGATGGGCTGGCTCAGTTTGAGCACCCCAACGGAGTCGGCGGTAACCGCCTCTGTCTTGCAATGCGGGATGGCAAAGCCATAGTCGACTCCCGTCGGGTACGCGGCTTCGCGCAACCATAACGCTTCTTCCATCTGCTGGCGATCCTCGGTTCGGCCGGCGATGTAAAAGGCATCAACAATTTCCTGCATCGCCTCCTCCTTGCTCCTGCTCTTGCTCCCGAGCCGCACCAGCTCCTGGCTCAACAGGGGCTGGGCCGAGCGCGACGGTTGCGCGCGTTGCACAAGGTCTTCAATCTCGGCCTTTTCCCGGCAAGCCAGGACGCTGGCCAGGACACGCTTACTGTCCGCCGCACACATCTGCGCGATCACGCGCTTCATCGCAGGAATTCCCGCGGCGGGAAGGCTGATCTCGTCTAATCCCAAGCCCAGCAACAGCGGAAGATACCGGATCCCAGCCGCCATCTCTCCGCACATTCCCACCCACTTCCCGGCTGCGTGGATCTCGTCCACGATGCGTTTGAGAAGCCGAAGAAATCCCGGGTGCAGCACGTCGGAAAGCCCCGCCGTCTTCGGATTATCTCGATCAGCCGCAAGGAAATACTGGTTCAGATCATTGGTGCCCAGGCTGAAAAAATCGACCTCTGCGGATAATTGATCAAGGATGAAAGCGGCCGCCGGTACCTCGATCATGATTCCGACGCGCATATCCGCCTGGAAAGAAACACCTTCACGAACGAGATTCCGTTTTGCCTCCGCGATCTCCGCTTTGAACTGCATGACCTCTTGCAGCGAGGAGATCATGGGCGCCATGACCTGCGCCTGGCCAAACGCCGAAGCGCGAAGAATGGCGCGCAATTGAGCCTGCAGCAGTTCGCGGTGCTCCGCGTAAATGCGCACGCCTCGGTATCCCAGAAATGGGTTGGCTTCCGCAGGCAGATTCAAATAGGGCGCGGCCTTGTCCCCGCCCAAGTCGAAGGTGCGGATGATGACCGGCCGCCCGGCGGCCACACGCGCGGCTTCTGCGTATATCTCGAACTGCTCCTCTCAGCCGGAGATCATTTTTTGACAGGTTCTCCGAGGATTGCTCCGCGTATTGCGTCCACGAATTTCGAGAACGCTTTTGTCGGACGCTCGCGGCCACTCCTGTCAAAGGACTCGAAGAATGACCTGCGTAGAGGCTGACTCATCTCCAGTTGCACGCCTTGGCCGCTCCGGCCGCGATTGCAAATATTGTTTTTGTTGACGCCCTGCAAGTTAGGATTGTCATGAATTCTCACGATAAACTCCGCTGCTTCCAGCGCAGTCCGTATCCGCTGTCCCAGCTCCTTGTCCAGACCTCCGAGAAACGCGACCTTATCTATACACTCTAGTTCTCCATGCACCCCACGACCGTTGGTGACGCGCTGACGAGCTCTATGGCGATCGGCTCATCGAAATGATTACTCGTTACGTGCAGCACGCCATTTCCGTCTTCCTTCAGTTCCTCGAACGCATAAAAAGAAAAATCGGCGCGGGCGATGGCCTCGGCGAGTTCCGATGTACCCGGCTCGATGCCTCCGCCGTGAGGCGCGATGAAGGCCGGCGCGTCGCGCCGCGTCTCCGATCGAACCTGAAAGTCTGTATTTTCTCTCTCGTGCGCAGCAAGCTCGGCGAAATTCCTATATCTGTCTGCCATGCTATTAGTTTCACATGTCGATCCATTGTTGTCGTCTCGCCTTTTCCCCCCAATGAAGATTTCCAGTTTGCTGACTGACATTCCATCAGTCGGTCGGCAGAAAGACTGCTCAGATTGCTTCAAATGTCTGTGCTGACGATGTGCCTCAGCCTTGCTCCAATTAACATCGCTGATGGAACAGCAAACCTGGGCCTCGAGCATTGGCGCCGTGACAGACTCCTCGACCTGCGCAGCAGCGGCCTCGACGCCACCGGCTTGCAATCAATCAAGTCATTGATTGAAGGGCATACAACTGACCAGATTGAGCTTCCGCTAAACCGCTTGACGCCTTCACGTATTGTGAAGTATTCTTGATAGGTGCACATCGTTACGCGTAAGCACCTGAAGGAGGCGATGGAAACCTACCCAGATGCAGCGAACGAAATTACAGCCTGGACCGCCGTTGTCGAGGTGGTTCGCTGG
>JBAVQD010000089.1:0-5461 GCA_049693675.1 Candidatus Sulfotelmatobacter sp.
ACTTGGTCTTGCTGACCATGGGAACGAATGGATATTGTTTGCCCTCCCACGTCACCCAGTCATTCCACGAGATATTCGTCCACGCGATGGATTCGTCGCGCGGCTGAAATTGAGGTTCAAGCGCCAATGGCGCGCCGATGGAATCGGCAGCCTGCCGGAAAGCGACCGGGACACTCTCCAAAGTGTCAAAGTTAATTCCGTCTGCTCCGATATCTTTTAGTTCCTGGGAAATTGCGGTCGCGATATTGTTTTCCTCTCGCGTACCCGTATCCCAGGCAAGAAAAGGAAAGAAGACTCTTAGGCCGCGAGCATGAAATTGTTCAACCAGGTGGCGCAAGCCGGGTAATCCGCCGGGAAGGTCCTGCAAAAGATCGAACTGGTTCCGGTCATCGACTCCGAGATTTGGATATACATGCCAAATGAGGACCGCATCGACTTTGCCCAGCCGCTGCTCAGTCTGGTTCAAAAACCGGTCGACGGTGTATTCACCCTTTTCCGGATCGTACAAACTTCGATCCCAGATCGAGACCTGCACCTGTAAGAAGATATGTTGCGTCCATTCAAGATCAGGCCGCTCGTATTGGGCGCCGTTGTATCGCAGGCGCACGCGCCGGTCGGCGCGCCAGGTCTTGAGCCCGTCAAGCCACCCCGCGGCTTGAAAACGGTTGTCGGGGCCGGAGAAAAATACCTCGCTCGGAGGCGGCGGCTCCGTAAGATTCATCACACCGGTCACGGAGACAAGTCCGTGCCTGGCCTCCCATTCATCCGACGATGCCGTCGAGGCGAGGAAGCAGATACAACTGACAAGCGCGATAACTCTGCAAATCCTGCGATGACTGGGCTTCATGATTACGGCTCTTGAGATGATGAAACTCAATGGGCTTGTGGAGTCGGAGCCTTCATCAAGTCCACAAACATCTGGTTGAATCTTGCCAGATCCAAATCCATCTGGATTTCGACGAGCCGCTCGCCCAGCTGTGGCTTATCTTTGTCCGTCCACGTCAGAGTGTCTCCGTAGCCGGCGCCGTGATCGATATTCACGCTCATGTAGCGAGTTACTTTTTTTGTGATCAGCGTCGGATCAATCCATGCGGCGGCGGCAAGTTCGTCCCACATGTAGAACCCGCCCTGATCCTTCATAAAAAACTTCACCACGTATTGCGCGGCCGGACTATTGCTCTTCTTTATCTCCGCCACCATGGCATCCGTGATTTTAGTTTTGACCGAGATGTCGACCGGCGTGCAAACGATCTTCTTCCAGGGAGCTGCCAAGACGCTCTTGGCGGCCTCGGGATCGAACCAGAAATTAAACTCGTGGCGCGGGTCACTGATGAACTCAGGATCATCGGTTTGTGGATTCAAGCTTCCGCCCATGAACACCAAGCCTTCGGCCAGTTCCGCAAAATGCGGATCGATTGCAGTGGCGAGCGCCAGGTTCGTCATGGGGCCGCCCTCATAGATGGTCACTTCATGGGGATACTTGTGCACCATGCGAATGAGGAAGTGAGCAGCGTCCTCATCGGAGGGTTTTGTAGTGGGTTCACCTTCGAGGAGTTTGGGAATCAGATCGTGTTCGTGCCACCAGCGGTCGTCCCATGCTCCGGCGAATGCGACCTTTCCATACATGGCCTGCCACAATTGGGCTTCCTTACGGCGATGCACCAGCGGAAACTCCGCTCCGGGCACCACAGGAATATCGGTGCGGCCAATGAGTTCCAGCAGTCGCAAAGTATGCGCTACCTCTTCGTCGCGCCACTGGTTTCCGCTGACCACGGTGATCCCCAGAACGTCCACCTCGGGAGATTGAATCAGGGTTAACAGGGTCTGCATGTTGCTGCCGCCGGGCCCCGAACAGTCCTGGTTGATGATGACTTTGCGGCGTTGCTGCGCAAATCCCAGGCTACTCGACGTCAGGAGGAAAAATATTAAGAGCGATACTTTTAAGTGCTTCATCAAAATCTCCCCTCGCGTGCCTCTTCCGTCACGATGTGCGTCTTTCCGTCTGTGCCATTCGCAAGAAAAGAACGGGAAACTGAAACGAGACTTTAAACCAAAATCTTCGTCAGTTTCCCGTCGATGGTTAAGGTCGCCTAGAAATACAACTTTAGAGCGAACTGTATGACACGTGGATTGTTCACCGAGGTGTTGATAATACCGAAGGTAGAAGAAGTCGATATATCTGCGCCAGGTAATCCGAACTGAGCATGATTAAACAGATTGAAGAACTCGGCGCGGAAGTCGAGCCTCAAGCTCTCCCGGTAGGGCAAGAGGAAATGCTTTATGGCCGAAAAGTCCGTGTTCACGAAATCCGGGCCGTAGAGCGGAGTTCGGCTGGCATCGCCGAGCTTGCCGGCAGGGGCTTGGACGAAGCAACTGGTATTGAACCACTCCTTCAAATCGTTGGGGCCGGAATTGGGATCACAAACCTGGTCGGGACGGTTGTAGTTATTTCCGCCCTGATTAAAGCCCACGCCAGAGTTATCTACGCTGTTAAAAATGAACACCGGGAATCCCGACGTGATTTTTTCAATGACATCCACTTCCCAATTTCCCAGGACGGCCTCAGTCACAGCGTTTCCGCCGTTGCCGAATCGTCTGCCTTTGCCATAGGGCAGATTGTAGATTACGCTCGCGCTCAAATTGTTCTTGAGATCGATCTGCGACAAAGCCCAATCCGCTTTTTGCGTTCCCGGCAGTGGCCAGTAGGTCGCGCCCGTGCTCGTTCCTACTCCATCAGGGAAACCCGAATCGATGGTTCGAGCATAGGTGTAGGAGAGCAAAGCGTAAATACCGTGGCGGGCGCTCTTGGTTTCGGCCTTAACCTGCAATGAGTCATAGCGGGCCGCGCCGGTATCGGTAATGTTGTCGATAACGGGAGAGCCGTTGGGAAATGTTGGTGGTCCCCAGGGCACGTTCGCGATTCCGCAACCCAGAGTATAGCTGGGATCGTACAAAGGATTGGCAGCGCCGCCGATCGTTGGGAAACATGCCGTAGGCGATGCGACGTTGAGATTCACACCATCCACCAGGATGTGCGCGCTTCGCGACCCGGCGTAACCAACCGTCAATACGACGTTCCCCGGCAACTCGTGTTCGATATTCAAGTTGAATTGCTGCACGCGTCCCTGCTTGAAGTTCAGGTCTTGCGACTGGATGGTTCCCTGAAAGTCGTAAGGATTGGGAGGCGCGGTAAACACGGGAAGGAAGCTTCTGGCCAATCCGCAATTCAGAGGATTGGGAGAAGTCGTATTTCCAAACGGACAGAGTCCGCTGAAGTTGTCGCTCTCCGCATAGAACGGCGGATTCTGCCACGTTCCCTGAGCTCCCTGATTCCAGGAGGAGTCGTGGAAGATCGAGTACCCTGCCCGGATCGCGGTTGTGTCAGTTCCAAAGGGCTTCCAGGAGAGGCCGATTCTTGGCTCTAATGCAGTCTTGTCGAGCCGAACACCGATCTGCGGATCTGAATTTGCCCCCGGGATTAGAAACTGTCCGGTTTGAAAGTCGAAGTTTGCCTGCCGATTTTCAGCTTCGACGATGGGAGTGACAAAGGCCCACGCTAGTCCAATATTGGCAGTTAAGTTTCTTGTAATCCGCCAATCGTCCTGCGCATAGGGCCGAAACAACTTCCACCGGCGGCCGGTGGTTGCCCCCTTAAACGTCTGATCGTGAATGGCTCCTCCAACTTGCCCCACGAGTAAATCAGCGGAAGCGTCGTTGGTATAGCTGCCAAACAGCAGGAAGTATCCGTCCTGAAAACCGTTGGTCAACACGTTCAACTGATTGGCGCGTATTCCGCCACCGATGCTCAGAGAATGGTTACCGCGGGTGGTGTTCCACGAGTCTGACACGGAGAAAACGTTGGTGCCGCCCTGAAAAGGAGCGAAGCCGCGGTCGCCAAGGTTGTAATAGCCGCCGAACAACTGCGTCGAGGTGAGACCGCAGCTCAGGCAAAACTTGGTGGACTGATTCAGGCTGGCCGGCAATCCAGTGAGGCTGTCGCATGCCGCGCCCAAATTTGCGCCCTGAATGCCCAACTTTGCCGATTCGCAAGTGGCGTTTCCATACGACAGAATGGAGTTGAAAATTCGATTGAATCCGACCTGGAATTGGTTGATGGTGCGATCGGAGAATATGTGGGTCTCGGAGATTGCCGCGTTGCGCCCGTGGTTGTCGATGTCCTGGTTGCTGGCGAAGGCATTCTGTTCGGCAAAAGCCGGAGCGCCTCCGGGTACGTATGATGTTGCCTGATCATAGCTGAAACGGGCAAACATCGAATCCTTGCTGGAAAAGTTGTGGTCCAGACGGATGTCGAACTCGCCTTCGTTTAACTTTCGCACTGGAACTTCGGAATAGTTGTATGCTGCGCTTTCACCCGCAGTCGTAGAAGTTGGTAGAGGGAAGAGATTGATCAGCGCCTGGCCGATGGGATCGATTATGTTGGCAGGAATTTTGTTGCAGTTCTTGACGCCGCCCACTTGAGCGCCAGTCGGGCCAGCCGGAATCGGGTTGTTCGCCGCGTCGCACCGAAGGGGACTCGCGGTGTAAGGATCGAGCAGTTGTGTAGGATTGGGGTTTCCGTACGGGTCGTCTGTATAGTCTCCCGTTCTATATGCAGCCGTAGGAACCAACCCTACAAAGGGCGTTCCGTGCCGTTGCCGCTTGGCCTGATAGTCGAGGAAGAAAAACGTCTTATCTTTCCGGATCGGGCCGCCCACTGCGCCGCCGAACTGGTTCAAATTGAACTGTTCCCTGCTGGAGGCGAAATAACTGCGGGCATCGAGATCCGTGTTACGGAAGAACTCGAATAAAGATCCGTGGATCTGATTAGTTCCAGATTTCGTGGTTACCAGCACCGTCGGACCCGCACGGGTACCGTATTCAGCGGAGTAAGTGAAGGTGAGAACCTTGAACTCCTGAATGGCATCGATCGAGGGCAAGATCGCGATTCCACCGGCGGTGAGTTCGTTATTGTCATTGCCATCTAACAACCAGTCGGTACTGCTGGCGCGGGAGCCGCCAACCGAAAGCGAATACGATCCGCGCGCTGAAACTTCGCTGCTCGGACCTCCGTTGAAGAAGCTCTGCGGATTCGTCTCCTGGGTTGTACCCGGAGCCAGAGTTGCCAGCTGCACGAAGTCCCGGCCATTTAGCGGTAGTTCAGCGACCTGCTGGGAGTTGATGACCTGGCCCAGACTTGGAGTCGTGGTTTCCACGGCCACTGCGCTGGCGCTTACGTCGATCGTCTGAGTGACGTTGCCGGGAACGAGCGCGAAATTTACTTCCAACTGCTGGTCAGTCTGCAGCTTGACGTCTTTTTGCTGCGCCGTCTGAAAGCCCTGAGACACGGCTGCAATCGTGTAGGTCGACACTGGCAGCAGTGTCACTACATAGTGACCTGAGTCGTCAGTCTTCGCTTCGCGGACAACACCTGTTGCCTGCGAGCTAATTTTGACGGTTGCGC
>JBAVQD010000090.1:0-18068 GCA_049693675.1 Candidatus Sulfotelmatobacter sp.
TGGAGCGGATGAATTCCGCAACCGCTCCGGTAAGATGAGGCAGGTATTCCGCCGTAATCACTTCGGCGCGGGAGCGCATCACCAAGTCGCCAAAACCATCCGCAAAGCTAATCTCCGCGGGCCGGGATTTGTCTCGGCTGCGCGGACCCCAGGCTGCCCGACGGCGATAAGTGGGAGCGTCAGAATCGGAGAGATAAACTGCACCACTCTCGGCGCCAAACAGCGAGACGACCTGCCGCAGGGTGAGGTTCAGGATTTCATCCAGATCGAACGACTGGGTAGCCACGACAGCCATCGCGTTCAGCGCGTTTAGTTCGCGATTGCGGCGCCGCATTTCATCTTCGGCACGGCGCTTCTCGGTGACATCTAGAACAAAGCCCTGGTAGCGTTCGATTTTTCCTGTGGCGTCGCGAGTGGCAAAGCTGCTTTCGGCGGCCAGCAGCAAGGTTCCGTTTTTCCGCCGCATCGTCACATCAAAATGGCGAACATAATTGTGCTGTTCGATGGCCTTATGGAAGGATTCCCGCTGACCAACGTCTACGCGAATATCTTCGTCCAGGTTCAGGGGAAGCAATTCTTCCCGCCTTTCATAACCCAGCATATTCACGAGCGCGTCGTTGCAATCGAGTAAGCGCCCGTCCGGTGTGGCGACGTAAACGCCTTCCTGTACCTGGTCGAAGAGCAGGCGATATTTTTCTTCCGCAGACCGCCGCTCGGTGATGTCGCGGACGATGTGGATGGTGCCCTTCTGCTGGCTGCCTTGCTCGCTGTAGGAGGAACTGGAAACCAGGGAGAAGCCGCCAAAACAAGGGTCGGCGCCTTCGGTGACTTCTTCATCTCCGCGGGCACAGTAGGGGCATCCGGTCCACTCGCCCAGGCTATGCGGCAGTACGGATTCGCAGGTGCTACCGATTACATCGGAAGAGGATTGTTCCAGGTGCTCGAGAAGAACCTGATTCGCTTTTATGACTCTGAATTCCGCGTCGTGCGCCAGGATAATGTCGTGGACCGAATCAAAGGTGTTTCTCCACTGGCGCTGCGAGCGTAGAACCTGCTCCAGCAAACGGAAGTTCTCGATTGCGATTCCCAGTTGCCGGCCACACGTTTCCAGGAAGTCGCTTTCTTCAGCAGTGAGTTTTCGATCGTCCGCGCTGCCCAGGTAAAGTAATCCGATCGGCGACTTCTTCCCGAGCACCGGAACCGTGGTCAGATAATGAATTTTTTCGGACTTCAGCAGGCTTTGATCTTCCGGAGTTGTGGAGCTTCTTCGCGCCGTCTCGGGCTTACCCCGGTCCAACATCTGCGACACATTCGTTGACATCTCTGCAATGCCGACCTCGCGCAGGAATTCTGAGGAAACTCCCACGGCATGCGTGGCCACGAGATGTCCGCCCTCGATCAAACGGAACCAGGCGGCTTTGCTCTTGGTAAGCTGCCGCAAAGATTCCAGAGCCTTGTCCAGCATGCCGCCCTGCTGTTGCGCCTGGACGATGCTCTCAGTCAGGGCGCGCAGTACAGTCAGCCGTTGGGCGCCCGCACGAGCTTCCCGGAATACAACCAGCAGCATGCTGACTCCCAGCAAAGTATCGGCAGCAGCGAAGGCGACTGCGGGAATCGCCGCGCTAAGCGCCGGCCAATTCAGACGCTGCACCAGAAGAAATCCCGTGAGCATCCATGAAGTTGCCTCCCAACGGCCACGGCGGGCGCGCAACAGCGCGACGGCGGCTGTGAAGAGAATGATTCGGTAAGAAATTTCGAGAGCCACGCGCAGTGGCAGCGAGTCCGGCCAGAGCAGAACGCGAGCCACGGCAAAACCCGCAGTGCAAACAGTCACTGCGGCCAGTGGTGCCAGCAGATTCCGTTCCCGGATGTAGACGAAGATGGCACCGGCAAACAGTCCGATTGCGAGTACAAATGCGGCTTGCTCAACAGCCGGCAGATAACGCACAGGGATTTGCGTCCTGGCGCCGTAGGCCTGCACGAAACGAGAACTGATCAGCAGGGTC
Organism: Candidatus Sulfotelmatobacter sp.; assembly: GCA_049693675.1. GTDB lineage: Bacteria > Acidobacteriota > Terriglobia > Terriglobales > Acidobacteriaceae > Sulfotelmatobacter. Next base: position 2,007 of record JBAVQD010000090.1, read on the forward strand.
CATGCCGCCGTCCAAATCGCCAGATAGCGTTCGCGAAAGACTGACAGCACCAGCAGGGAGGCGGCCAGAACGATCAGCAGCGCCCACTCCCCGGGCTTCAGCCTGGCGGCAGCCGGCTGTGCGACGTTATTCCAGAAAGACCAAAGCGACGCGGTCATGTTTTGCAGATCAGTTTTGCAAGTCAGTTTGGCAAATCAGTTCAGGCCAATCAGGTCGATCGTTTCCACGCGATTGCTTGCGGGTACGGCAGACGTGACACTGCCTGACTTCTGAATACCATGCTTCCAGCTGATCTCAATGTTCTTTCCGGACCTCAATGGTTACTTTCGGTATCTCACGTCTCCTGTAGAATCGCCGATAGTATCCTGAGACGTTCTGCTGGGACACTGATGCCTGATCGCATTCTCGTAGTGGACGACGAAGAGGCAATCCGCGAGATTGTCTGCGCCATCCTTGCTGCCGCGGGTTATACCTGCAAACAGGCTGGTTCCGGCATGGAAGCCCTGGCCCTGCTGAATTCCGGCGATATGTTTGAACTGATGCTCTCCGACCTGATGATGGCGGACCTCGATGGCATCGGCCTGCTGGAAAGAACTAAAGAGAAGTTCCCTGACATGCCGGTCGTGATGGTTACGGCAGTGCACGACATTTCGGTTGCGCTGGCCGCCATCCGCAACGGCGCCTACGATTATTTACTCAAGCCGTTCGAGCGCGAACAGTTGCTCAATGCGGTGGGACGGGCTCTCGAAAATCGGCGGCTAAAGGTGGAAAATCGTACCTATCAAACCAATCTGGAGTCTCTGGTCGAAGCTCGCACTGACCAACTGCAGGCTGCGATGACCGATCTCGAGCGCTCTTACGACATTACGCTACAAGCTCTGGGCGATGCGCTTGACCTCAAAGACCGTGAGACTGAAGGCCACTCCAAGCGAGTTACTGCATTTACGATGGCTATTGCCCGCGCGATGGGTTTGCCGCGGGAGCAGATTGACGTCATTGCCCGCGGCGCGTTCCTTCATGACATTGGCAAAATGGCGATTCCAGATCGCATCCTGCTCAAGCCGGGAAAGCTGGATGATGACGAGCGGACCATCATGCGCGAGCATTGCTACCACGGTTACCAGATGCTCAAGCGGATTCCGTTTCTCGCAGAAGTTTGCGAGATTGTTTATTCGCACCAGGAGCACTTTGACGGCTCCGGTTATCCTCGAGGCCTGAAGGGCACGGAAATTCCTCTGGGGGCGCGCATTTTCTCCGTTGCGGATACTTTGGATGCCATCATTTCCGACCGGCCTTATCGTCCGGCTCGAACTCTGGCGGCGGCGCGCAAGGAGATCCAAGTCTGGTCGGGACGTCAATTTGATCCTGAAGTGGTCGAGATTTTTCTGAAGATGCCCGACGACATCTTCGAGGATCTGCGCCGTGAGATCAACGCGCAGAGCTATCCATTTGCTTATTCCTCTAACGCCAAGGGTGCGTCCTAAGCCGGGACTTCCCGTCTTAGCATCCGGATTGCAATCTCAACCGTCCCGAGCGTTCTCCCTCGTAGGATGCATCCACTTTGGACAGCTTAGGCTCAAATTTGGCGGATAATTTCTAACAGGAGGAATTCCATGAAATCTGCAGTGTGGCTTCTGGCGCTTTTCATCCTGACGGCTGCATCGTCAGCACAGGAGCATCCTAACCTCACCGCCCAACCTAATTCCGTCTACGTAGGCGCCGACGGGAAATTTGAATCAGCTCCAGACACTGCAGTAATCCAGTTCAACATCTCTGTACAAGAGGACACATCTCAAGCGGCGTACCAGCACGCTTCGAAAGATGTGGAGCAGGTGCGGGAAGTCCTGCGCGCCAACGGCATCGAACCAAAATCGGCGACCATCGGATTCTTCTCCGTCCAGCCGATGTATGACTGGAAAAACGCCAGGCAAAGAGTAATCGGGTATCGCGTCACCACAGACGTAACCCTGAAGCTCAAAGATTTTTCGAAGATTGGGCCCATCACACAGCAACTGGCCGACGCTAACGTCAGCGAGAGACAGACTTTAGGCTACATGCTGGAAAATGTTGACGAAGCCAAGAATAAGGCCGTGGAAGACGCGTACCGGCGTGCGCGCAACTCCGCAGAAACGCTTGCCCGTGCCAGTGGGCGGGGTTTAGGCGAACTTTCCTACGCGTCAGTCGATACGTTTGAGAACCAGCGCATGCCGGTCCCGCACATGGCGCGCGCCATGGCAGCCATGGGCAATGCCGCGCAACCCGCGCCAACGGAGGAATTCACGCCGCAAAACGTGACGGTGACGGCGCATGTGAATGCGCTTTTCAATTTGCAGTAGGTGCATGCGCCTCGCTGCGCTTGGCCGGACAGCCCCTTCGACTCCGCTCAGGGCAGGCTGAGGCGGCTGTCCCCACGCGAGCAGTACTCGCGCTTTCAGTGGCATATTATGGCGTTGCCTTCGCCATCGCAATGCGGCTCGCATCTACAGTGATGGGGCGCTGAATTTCCATCTCGATCGACGTTCCTACGTCCAGCCTCACATCGCTGCCGCGCTTCAGCAGAGCCCAGGCAATGCCCGCTGCCGCGCCCGCGCCGGCTCCGATCCGCGCACCGTTCAGGCCCCCGGTGGCTAACCCTCCCGCCGTCGCTCCGCCTATGGTGCCGTAGACGCCGTTTTTGGCTGCGTCTTCCACTCTTTTCCCAGTGTCGCTATCCTGCTGAATCGTGCCTTCCGAATCTTTCACCGATTTGTTGTCCGCCCCCGGCGTGTTCTCGACCGAACCCGGTAGCATCACGGTGTATCCACTGGGATAAATTATGGACGTGAAATGCATCAGGATCTCGGCGCGTCCCCTGCCGTGGCCAGCGCGCTCCACGTGAGCGATCTTCCCTTGAATGTAGGCCCCAGCTGGAACGATTACGCGGTCATCGACAACAAAGGGAAACGCGGTCTCAGCATAGACGGCATCGCCCTCGCGGGCACTCCTGGTGGAGATTGCCTGCTTGAGGGCGAGTGGAATCCTGGTTCCTGCGGGGATCGTGACCGTGTTGGAGTTGGAAGATGGAACGGCCGGTGGAGTTGGCACGGACTCGGTGTGCTTCGGAGCCGACGGGACCGATGGCGAGGCAGTCTGAGCCAGTAACATTCCAGATAACAAAAACACAGTCAAGAGTGTGCGCATCGCTAAACCTCCAATGAGCCGAAACTCCTCCTCGCATTGGGCAGAGGATACCACGCAATCAGTGCCTGGGATGCTCGTTGAACCTCACCGGGGTACCCCGCTGCCCGATTCGTTTACGATAGCCGCCGAACACCTGTACCTAGTAGAGTAAATACTTCTTCCGCACCGCTTCAAAGTTCTCGATCTTCTCCTGCCAATCCTGCGCGATGCGCCGCGGATCTTCGCCTGCCACCAGCCCGTCGTAAGCGTTCTGGTTCACCAACAGCTCCATCATGCGTTCCATCTTATAGTCCGCTGGATAGAGCTTTCTTAACGCAGCGGCTAACTCAATTCCCAACTCTGGTGCATCCAGCGCATTGCGATCGGTAAGAACCAAGTTCACACCATCGCACTTTTGTCCCGTGTAGTTGCTGGACGCTGGAGTGAACGCGACTGGCACAAATCGCACCCCAGCAATTCCGCGTGCGTTCAAATACGCCGCCAGTTCGCGGCCCTTCATCCAGGGAGCGCCGAGCACTTCGAAAGGGGTATCCGTGCCGCGGCCGACCGAAACATTCGTTCCCTCGATCAGCCCAACTCCTGGGTACAGCGCCGCCTCGGTCACGCTGCGCAAGTTCGGCGAGGGATTTATCCATGCCAAGCCGGTCGAATCAAACCAATCGCCGCGCTCCCAGCCTTCCATCGCAACCACGGTGAGCCTGGCATTGATGTTCCGTTCCGCGTTGAACATCTTTGCCAGCTCGCCCATGGTCATGCCATGGCGCACCGGCAGCGTCCAATAATTTGTGAAGTTCTCCAGGCCGGCGTCTGATACCGGACCCTGCACGAACGAGCCGGTAATCGGATCAGGCCGGTCGAGCACGATCACCTCAACCCCTGCCTTTGCTGCGCCCTCCAGAAAATATCCCAGAGTTGTTTCGTAAGTATAAAACCGCACCCCGGCGTCCTGGATATCGACCACAACCGCATCCAACTGTTTCAGCACATCCGGCGGCGGACGCCGTGCCGCATCCTTCGCTCCATACACGCTGTAGACGGGAACTCCGGTCGCGGCGTCTTTCGAATTATTCACGTCCGTGGTATCGAGAGTTCCGGTGACGCCATGTTCGGGACTGAAGATCGCGTCCAGCGAAACTCCCGGTGCCTGAGCCAGTACGTCGATCGTCCGCTGTCCGTTGGCGTCCACGCCCGTCTGGTTGGTGAGCAGGCCAATTCGCTTTTTTCGGCCGTCCACCTGCAATACATCGAAGTTGTGCTCTTCGAGCACATCGATTCCCGTCTTCACGCTGCCATTGCGCGTGCTCATGCGCCGCGTCGCACTTTGCGCTTCGTTGTAGCCAGTGATGCTCTCCCATCGCAGCGCCTCTTTCTCGCTCGCAGTCAGCGGCAAGGCAGCTGCGACTGCCGTCGCAACTTCCGATCGCAACGCGATTGCGTTTCCCTTCCCACGAGGATGCACGGCGTTGGTCAGCAGAATGATGCAGGTCTGCGTGGTTGGATCGATCCAGATCGATGTTCCGGTAAAGCCAGTGTGCCCATAGGAGCCGACGGGCAGAAGATCGCCGCGGTTCGAGGAGAATGGCGAGTCAATGTCCCAGCCAAAACCACGCAGCACCGGCGCCGACGGAGGCTGCTCCGGCTGCGTCATCTTCTCGACCGAGAGCGGAGAAAGAATACTTCCGCCGCCATTCAGCAATGCCTGGGCAAACTTCGCCAGATCGTCCGCCGTGGAAAACAATCCGGCATGGCCGGCCACGCCGCCCATGCGCCGGGCTGTTGGATCGTGTACCACACCGCGCAGCATGTGGTCGTTTTCGTCGTACTGCGTGGGCGCGATCTTCGCCCGCCATGCCACCGGCGGCAGGAAGCGAGTATGCATCATTTTGAGCGGCAGGAAGATGTGGCGCTGGCAATATTCGTCCAGCGACTCGCCTGAAACCCGCTCCACCAGTGCGCCCAGCACAATGAAGTTAATGTCGCTGTAAGAGAATCTTGACCCGGGAGGATCTTGCGGCGTTTCGGCAAACGCCATACGGTAGGCCGTCTCTTTGCCTTCCCAGGGCATTTTCAAATCGAGATCCGGCGCCAGTCCGGAGTAGTGCGTTAACAATTGCCTTAGCGTGACGTCGTCTTTTCCGTTCTGCGCAAACTCGGGTAGGTACTTCGCCACGGGATCATTCAGGCGGACTTTGCCTTGCTCGACCAGCTGCATGACCGCTGTGGTCGTCGCAATCACCTTGGTGAGAGACGCCAGATCAAAAATTGTATCCAGCGTCATGGGCTCGCGCTGCGGCTCCAGCGCGCGGTTGCCGTAGGCCTTCCTATAGATCACGCGCCCGTTGTGTCCGACCAAAAGAACGGCGCCGGGAATATTGCCATCGCGGATAGCTTGCTCGATGGCGGCATCGACAGAGCGCAGACGGATCGCGGCCACGGGTCGCTTGGCGTCCACCGAAGCCAAAGCCGTCAGCGACGCCAGAAGAATGCCGCAGACTACGATGGGCGATAGAGACAAGTTTGATTTAAGAGAAAGGATGCTTTGACTCTACACAAGCACAGCCTCATGACTCAAGAAGCGCAAGTACCTGGTACCGCGGATGCCATATCATGATTGCAGATCATTCGAGTTATTCATGCCATTACCAGCCCCGCTAACGCCGCTACTCGACGCATCGGAGGATCAAGACCACGTCTTTGCCTCCGCCTTCTCGGTTCTGCAAGAAGCCGCTGCTGAGCGGGCTTTCCCGGCAGCTTCGGTCGCGATCGCTGTGCAGGGACGGCTGATTGCGGTCAAAGCCTTCGGCCGGTTTACCTACGAAAGCAGTGCTCGATTGGTAAGTCCTGCGACGCTCTTCGATCTCGCATCTCTCACTAAGGTCGTTGCGACAACACCCATGGCGATGCTTCTCTACCAGCGCGGACTACTCGATCTGGACGCCCCGGTCGGCGCCGTCGTGCCCGAATTCGTATGTGACGCGGAAAAGGATCTCCGCCGCCGGGAGGTGACGTTTCGCATGTTGCTGGCGCACTCTTCCGGCTTGCCGGCATATGGGAAATTATTTTTGAAGGCGCGCAGTCGTGACGAATTGCTGCACGACGTTTTCGTCACAGCACTCGCCGCGGATCCCGGCACCCGCGCGGAATACAGTGACATCGGATTTATCCTTCTCGCCGTTGCGTTGGAACGGGTTGCGGACGAATCGCTTGATCGATTCTGCCAGCGCGAGATTTTTGCTCCGCTCGGCATGACACACACAGCGTTCAATCCGCCCTCAGAAATGCGCGCGCAGATTCCTCCTACCCAAGATGATCAACATTTCCGTCACCGCGTCATTCAGGGCGAGGTGCAGGACGAGAACGCCAGCGTTCTCGGAGGAGTCGCAGGACACGCTGGAGTTTTTTCTACGGCTGCCGATCTCGCTCAATTCGGCCAAGCCATGATCAGTCCGGGTGCGCTCATTCGCCGCGAAACGATTGCGCTGTTCACTCGCCGGGAATCCGCGCCCGCGGGCACATCTCGTACTCTCGGGTGGGATACGCCATCCGCCCCATCCCAATCGGGGAAGTTTTTCGGTCCTGCATCCTTTGGCCATCTGGGCTATACGGGAACATCTCTATGGATCGATCCAGACCGGCAACTCTCAATCACCTTACTCACCAATCGTACCTGGCCCGACTGCTCCAATCATGCGATCAAACAGGTGCGCCCGCGATTTCACGATGCGGCTATCCTGGCGCTGGAGAAGGCCTGTTGACGATGGAGAGCGCGAATCCACAGACTCTGATGAAGTGGTTCTTACGCCAAGTTCGTTTTTATCCTGAACAACTTAAGAAAGGCTTCCCGCTTGAAATCAACCCGCAAGTCTAAGGTTAATTTGAATCAGGTTAGCCTGAACCAAACCAGTCTACGCGGCCTTCGCACCGAGCAAGCCAACAGCGCAGCCGCAGATCTCGATTGCAAAACCTCGCTCGAGATTGCACGGCTGATGAATGCAGAAGACGCTACGGTCGCAGGAGCCGTCGCAGGTGTCCTGCCGCAGATTGCGTGGGCCATCGATTTGGTCGTTGCCGCGCTGCGCCGCGGCGGGCGCCTGATTTACGTCGGCGCGGGGACGAGTGGCCGCATCGCCGCTCTCGATGCCGCCGAGTGCTCGCCCACGTTCAACATCGATCGCGTTCAATTCGTCATCGCCGGGGGGGCCAAAGCTTTGGCCACCGACTCCGAGATAAGCGAGGATGACGCGAAGCAAGGACGCGAGGAAATGGCCCGCCGCAAGCCGGGAAAGGATGATGTTGTGCTCGGCATTGCCGCTAGTGGACGAACTCCGTTCACCGTGGCAGCCATCAAATTGGCGCGCGAGCGTGGCGCCCGCACCATCGCTCTTACTTGCAATCCCAACTCTCCGCTGGAACGCGCCGCCGGCTTCGCCATCGTGGTTCAGGTCGGTCCCGAAGTGTTGGCGGGATCATCCCGAATGAAAGCCGCCACGGCTCATAAGATGGTGCTCAACATGATTTCCACCGCTGCCATGAGCCGTCTCGGTTATGTCTACGGCAGCCTGATGGTCAATGTTGTGCCGAAGAATGAGAAGCTCACACAGCGCGCGGTTGCCATCCTGGAACAGGCTTCGGGTGCCGATTCCGCCGCCGCCCGCCGGGCGCTTGTGGCCTCCGGGCATCGCACGCCCGTAGCGGTTGTGATGCTGATTGCCGGTGTGAGTCGGGCTCGGGCCGTCGCCGCCTTGAAAAAATCTTCCGGCCACATGCGCAAGGCCATTTCGATTGCACGCAATAGGTAGACCGCAACGTGAAGAGGCTTGTTTGACCCTCTGGGCACACTCATTTACCTTGAGAGTGCCGTTTCCACTTCGCGCAGCGAGGTCTGCGGCGCGAGGCTGCCTCTATTAATGGACAAAAAACGAATATTGGCCAGCGCAGTAGTGTTCCTGATCCTGGCCGTTCTGGTCTATCTGCAGTATCGCCACTGGCAAAGCTTCGATTGGGGCACATTCTGGGCGGAAACCCACCGCATTCGGAAAATCCACGTACTGCACGCGATTGCGCTGATTTACATCGGATACTTCCTGCGCGCAGTACGCTGGAAGATTTTTTTGCAGCCGGCACGTCCCCACGCCAAGATGATCGACATGGTATCCCCAACGGTAATTGGGTTCACCGGTTTGGCGCTGTTGGGGCGCGCGGGAGAATTCATTCGTCCTTACCTGATCGCTCGCCGCACCGATCTTCCTTTTTCTTCTCAGCTTGCAGTCTGGACGGTGGAGCGCATATTCGATGTTGGAGCGTTTACGGTGTTGATGGTGCTCGCCATTTTTCTGCCCAGCGCACTGCCGGCGATTCCGCATCCGGAATATTATGTGCGGTTTCGCGAAGGCGGGTTCTTGTTGATCGGAGTTGTACTGGCCTTGACGGTAGGAGCGATCGTGATTCGCCGCAGTGGCGACGCAGTGGCGCGCTGGGTTGAGAAGAGGTTCGGCCATCTCTCCGCGAATTTCGGTCACAAACTGGCACAAAGAATTCGGGAATTCGGCACGGGACTCGACACCATTCACGGCCCCGTATCGCTGTTGATGCTGAGTCTGGTTTCCGTTGGAATGTGGTACATGATCGCCCTGGCGTACAAGGAAGTGACACACTCTTACGGCGTGGCTTCACTGGATATTCCGGTGTCACAAGTCTTGATTCTGATGGGAGCGAGCATGTTGGGATCGATGCTGCAGTTGCCGGCGGTAGGCGGCGGTTCGCAGATGGCAACCATTGCGGCGCTTTCCAGTGTCTTCGATGTTCCCCCAGAAATGGCAGCCAGTTGCGGGATTTTGCTGTGGCTGGTTACATTTGCAGCGGTGATTCCGCTCGGACTTATTCTGGCGCATCATGAGAGGTTGTCGCTGAGAAAGCTGTCGGAAGAAAGTCATCGCAGCGAAGAAGCGGAGCTTAGCGGACCGGCGGCCTGAATGCTCGTCCTGTCTATTGCGTAGGTACGCGATGCCGGTCTGGGTAGCACTCGCCTGTTACAATTTCTTTATTAAATCCTGAAAACCCATTTTGGTTCGGCAGTTTCGTTTCCGCCAACATTAGCGCCATGAAATGTCCTTTTTGCGGATTTGCCAACGATAAAGTCGTAGACTCGCGCGAGAGCAAGGAAGCGGAATCCATCCGCCGCCGGCGCGAGTGTCTGAAGTGCAGCAAGCGCTTCACCACTTACGAGCGCATCGATGAAATACCTTACATGGTGGTAAAGAAAGATGGTCGCCGGGAAAAATTCGATCGCCAAAAAGTATTGAATGGATTGTTGCGAGCTTGCGAGAAGCGGCCGGTGCCGATCAGCAAGTTGGAGCAAATTGTGAACGAGGCGGAGTCGTTCGTGATCGAGTCGCAGGAACGCGAGCGAAAGACCAGTGAATTGGGCGAGTTGATTATGAACCGTTTGCGACGCTACGACAAAGTGGCGTATGTACGTTTTGCCTCGGTATATCTCGACTTCAAAGACGTGAATGAATTCATGAACGAGTTGAGAGACCTGGTGAAAGCGAAAGAGGCAGGAGACGTCCGAAGCAAGACTCAGAAAGTCTGAAGCGCAGGGATAGATTATGAGTCATAAAGTAACGCTGATACCCGGCGATGGCATCGGCCCGGAAGTAAGCCAGGCTACAGTGCGTATTCTGGAAGCGACCGGCGTGAAGTTTGACTGGGAATCATTTCAGGTGGGCGCCGATGCGTTTGAGAAGTACGGCGAATACATTCCGAAAGACGCCCTGGAATCGATCGAGCGTACTCATGTGGGCTTGAAGGGTCCGGTGACTACGCCGGTGGGTGGCGGCTTCTCCAGCATCAACGTAGCGCTGCGTCAGAAATTTGAGCTGTATGCGAACTTCCGCCCTATTCGGAATCTGCCGCATATTCCCACGCGTTATCCCGACGTCGATCTGATTATCGTGCGGGAAAACACGGAAAGTCTGTATTCCGGATTGGAGCATGAAGTGGTGCCGGGCGTGGTCGAGAGCCTGAAGATCATCACCGAGAAGGCCTCGACGCGTATTGCAAAGTTTGCCTTTGAGTATGCGCGTAAGAATCAACGTAAAAAGATCCACGCCATCCACAAGGCCAACATTATGAAGCTGTCCGATGGATTATTCCTGCGCTGCTGCCGCAGCGTGGCCAAGGGATACCCGGAAATCACTTATGGCGAACACATTGTGGACAACACTTGCATGCAACTGGTCATGAATCCTTATCAGTACGACATGCTGGTGATGGAAAACTTGTACGGCGACATTATTTCCGACCTGTGCGCGGCATTTGTCGGCGGATTGGGATTTGTGCCCAGCGCGAATCTCGGCGACGAGTGCGCTATTTTTGAAGCGGTACACGGCTCGGCTCCTGATATTGCGGGAAAAAATCTGGCAAACCCCACCGCATTGCTGCGTTCCGGGCTGTTGATGTTACGGCATCTCGGCGAGTTCGATGCATCGACGCAGATTCGCAATGCGTTAGAAAAAGTATATCGACATCCCGAAAAACTGACGAAGGATGTTGGCGGCAAGGCGGGAACCTCCGAGTTTGCTGACGCCGTGATTGAGGAGATGGAAAAGGCGAAGACTACACACGCCGCGGTTCACTAAAAAAAATTTTACTTTCATTTTTGCAATTCCGCCATTGACTCTCGCCGCAGATGGGAGTAAATTCGCCCGTTCTGGGGAATCAGAGGGGATGGCGAACACAACGCGCCGTGTGGGAGTAGTTCTGTTTCAGCTGGGCGGTCCTGATACGCTGGCTGCGATAGAGCCTTTCCTTTATAACCTTTTCTGCGATCCCGATATTATCGACTTTCCCTTTGCTCGCCTTGGCCGTAAACCTCTGGCTAAACTGATTTCGACCACGCGTGCCCGTAAAGTGCAGCATCACTATGCAACCATCGGCGGAGGATCGCCGATCCGGCGCTTCACCGAGCAACAAGCCCGGGCGCTGGAAACGGAACTGACGAATGAGGGATTGGATGCACGCTGCTTTGTGGCCATGCGCTACTGGCACCCGTTCACCCGTGAGGCCATCGCGCAACTTGAGACCGCCCGTTGCGATGAAGTAGTCTTGCTGCCTTTGTATCCTCAATATTCCTCGACGACCACGGGAAGCAGCCTGAATGAATGGCGGCGGTGGTTTCACGAAAATGCTCCGGTACACAACGTGGGAGCATTCTACCGGCATCCGATGTATTTAGACGCGGTTGTCGAGAAAGTGGACGAGGCGTTGTCGCGCTTCGAAAACCCAGCCCGGGCAGAGATCGTTTTCAGCGCGCACAGTATTCCCATGTCGATCATCGCCAGGGGCGATCCTTATCAGCGACACATTGAAGAAACCGTGCGCCTGCTGATGGCTCGCGGTGCTTGGCCGAACCGTCATCGCCTCTGCTACCAGAGCAAAGTGGGCGCCAGCAAGTGGTTGCAGCCTTCTTTTCACCGGACGTTGCGTGATCTGGCGGCAGAAAAAGTGCGCGAGGTCTGCGTCGTTCCGGTAGCCTTTGTTTCCGACCACGTGGAGACGCTAGGCGAGATCGATCACGAAGGACGCGAGGAAGCGCGGCGGTTGGGGATGACTCACTTCGAGATGAGTTCCGGCCTGAATGATTCTCCAAAATTTATATCTGCGTTGGGCCAGTTGGTGCTGCAGGCGCTCGACGAGTCAGTTCATTCCTATAGTCCGATTCATAACACCGGAGGGCAAGCCGCGGGGCCAGAGTTGCTGGCGGCCGCCGGAGATTAGTTCGAGTCTTTAAAAAAGCAGGGAGGCACTCATGGCGGTTCCGGGAAGCGAACAACCGAACCCGAGTCCGAATCCAGATGCGGCGCAACCTGCGCCGCGGAGCGCGGCAGATGCCACGAAATATGTAGGCACGCCGGCAGTGGGAACCTCAAAAGCAGCGGCATCGGCTGGACTTTCGTCAGCGGGACCTTCGAACACCGATGTAGACCGCCGGCGGCGACGGTTGGTATGGGTGGGCGTCACCGCATTTCTCACCGCATGGTTCCTCGCTTTCTTCCGCTTCTTTCTTCCTCGCGTTCTTTTCGAACCCAACTCGGTTTTCAAAATTGGCTATCCCTCGGAGTTCGCACTTGGAGTCGATACCAAGTTCCAGCAGAAATATCGCATCTGGGTCGATCGCACGCCGGACCGCATATTCGTGATCTACGCGCGCTGCACGCACCTGGGATGCACTCCGGATTGGAAGCCCAGCGAAAACAAATTCAAATGCCCTTGCCACGGCAGTGGCTATGACAGTGAAGGAATCAACTTCGAGGGACCGGCTCCGCGACCTATGGACCGCGCCAAGGTTGAGCTGGCGGCAGACGGGCAGATCATCGTCGACACCTCGCGGCTCTATCAGTGGCCGAAGGGGCAGCCGACTCATTTCAATGACCCGGGAGCATTTCTGCCGGCATAGCGAAGCGATGCACCGCGGCGCGCGCAGCATCTGGCATCAGCGATAAATTACGAGGAATTTCATGGCTGAAGAGAACAACGGCAAGAACGGCAAAGTGGGACTGGTCGACCGCGTCAAAGACGACATTCAGGCGATGAAGGTCGACATTCCCGCCAAGGCGAAGGAACAGATCGAGGGGCTGAAAGATCCCACCAAGACTCAGGTCTACACATCCATCTTCCGCCACAAGCACGACGATACTCCCCGCAATCGCGCGCTGGGCGTGCTTTCCAACGTGTTCCTCCATTTGCACCCGGCGAAGATTAATCGGGATTCGGTGCGTTACAGCTACACCTGGGGCATGGGCGGAATCACTTTTTTTCTGTTTATTATCCTCACTTACACTGGCGTGCTCCTGATGTTTTATTACCATCCGAGCAAGGTGCAGGCGTTTCGCGATGTGCTGTATCTGGAGCATGACGTTCCCTTCGGAAAAATTCTGCGTAACATGCACCGCTGGGCGGCTCACTTGATGGTGATCGCGGTGTGGCTGCACATGTTCCGCGTATTTTTGACGGGCTCGTATAAAAAGCCGCGCGAATTCAATTGGAATATCGGCGTGCTGCTACTGGTGTTTACTTTGTTGCTTTCTTTCACCGGCTACCTGTTGCCGGATGATCAACTCGGATTCTGGGCTGTAACTGTAGGAACGAACATGGCTCGAGCAACGCCGTTGCTCGGGCATGAAGGCCCGTTCGGCGCGGTATTGGGCATGACACCTTACAACGACGTGCGCTTCGGATTGCTCGGCGGATCCATTGTGGATGCGAATGCACTGCTGCGGTCCTACATCTGGCACTGCATTGGAATTCCGATTGTCGCTTCGATTCTGATGATTGTGCATTTCTGGCGTGTGCGGAAAGATGGCGGAATCTCGGGACCGGCTCCGGTGATGCTGGAAGCGGAAGCCGACAAGCCGCGCCGGGGGCCGAAAGCGGCAGGCGAGTAACGGGATTCATGTGGGGACAGCCGCCCTCGGCTGTCTGCCGAGCGCAGCTCGGAATATAGGTGCCAGCAGAAAATAGTCGAGCTTCGCTCGACATGGACGGTCGAGGGCGGCCGTCCCCACACGAAGTCGGTGGAGAGATTATGGACTGGCGACAGATTTGGGAGATTTGCTCGGCTCCGGATAACGTGCCGATCGTGGGCTTGATTCCACTGCTTGCCTTTTACATTTACCTGGCGTGGAAGCAGGCACATGCCAACGATATGCTGATCGAGCAGCTTGAAGGCGATGCCGCGCTCGCCAAGACGCATCACCGCAAGACGTGGCCGTTCAAGCCGGGCTGGCAGAAGGAAGTTCACGTTTGGCCGTTCCTGCTCCGTATTGAATTCCTCGCGGCCATCATCATCACGATCATTCTGATGGTCTGGTCGATCACGCTGAATGCGCCGCTGGAAGAACCCGCCAATCCCAACTTGACCATGAATCCTGCCAAGGCTCCGTGGTATTTCCTGGGACTGCAGGAGATGCTCGTCTATTTCGATCCGTGGATTGCCGGTGTGGTGATGCCGACTGTGATCATCGTTGGATTGATGGTCATCCCTTACATCGACACGAATCCGCTAGGCAGCGGCTATTACACCTGGAAGCAGCGCAGATTTTCCATCGGAACATTTTTGTTCGGCTTCATTATTTTGTGGGTCTCGATGATCCTGATCGGAACGTTTATTCGCGGGCCTGGCTGGCAGTGGTTTTGGCCGGGGCAAACGTGGGACCACAACCGGCTGATCTACGAAGTGAATCGCGATCTGCCGGATATTTTCGGCATCACGTCCAACGTGGCGAAGGCGCTATTCGGCGCGATCGTGGTTGGCGGCTATTACGTGCTTGGAGGTTTTCTCGTTTACTCGCTGTTCCGGCGATACATGGCGAAGGACTTCAAGCGCATGAGCCTGCTGCAATTTGGCATTACCCAGTTTCTTTTGCTGACCATGGTGGCATTGCCTTTAAAGATGGGGCTGCGGCTGTTGTGGCACATCAAGTATGTGTGGATCACGCCCTGGTTCAATGTTTGACTACACCGGCACGCGTAACGTGCCGGCGAGGATGGCAGGGTCCTCACCGAGCCTTTGGCTCAGTTCGGAATGACAAATAGATTTTCGGAGGAAGCGGTGGCTGAGAAACCCAACCCCGAGCAGGATCCGATCACAAGCAAGTCGTATGCCGCGTATTACCTGATCGCGACCGTGATTTTGATGGCGACTTTGTTCTGGGCCTTGTGGGATGAGGCCTGGGTCCAGCGGCCGTGGAAGGCCTTTCAGGAGCACTGGAAAACTCGCTACTCTGCCTTTCTGAACACGGCCCGGTCGAAATCCGCCACGTCAGAAAAAGATGTTGAAAACAATCCAGACTACGTTGCCCTCAAACAAGCCTACCAAAAGACCTATCAGGATTCGAAACCGCAGGCCGACGAAGCGCGCAAGAAACTGGATGATGCCAGCGCGCGATTGCTCGCAGTGCAAAGCGTATTCACAGACCGTCGGGCCTATGTAAATGCGCTGACTTATGAGTACGAAACCAGCACCAGCAATTCCGCAAAGGCCAGCAAACGCAAAGAGATTGATAAGTACAAGAGCGAGCAAGCCACGGTTGAGTTTCCCAACGGCAGCAAGAAGAAGTTCACCTTCCCGGAATTAGAGGAGACTTATAACGGAATTCGCAACGAACGCACGAAAATAAGTCTGGAACTCGGCGAAGCGCTAAAGCCCGTGACCGCGGCCAAGGCGAAGATGGACGGATATATCTCCGACCACATGGTGGATTTGACGCCGCAACAGATTGACGGCTTAAAAAAGAGGGCGACCGAATGGGATCCGGCAATCGTTCAGATCAATGTGGCGGAAGCAAACATTGTGGACCGTTGCGAATCCTGCCACATGAATGCACGCGAGCCTATCAAAGTCACGGCTGCCTCTATGACTGCGAAAGGCGAGAAGAAGCCCGATGAATATGCCGACGCGTTCGCAAGCCACACTGATCCAGAGTTGTTGAAGATCCATGATCCAGAAAAGTTTGGTTGCTCGCCCTGCCATCAAGGGAACGGTCGCGCCACAACCAGTGTCGAGAAAGCGCATGGCAATTACGAGCACTGGCTCTGGCCGTTGTATCCCAAAGAGAATTCGGAAGCGGGATGCCAGAACTGCCACGCGGCCGATATGGTGCTGGTTAGCGGCGACCAGCAGTGGCTAACCATCAATAACGGTAAAGACCTCTTCCGCCAAAAAGGATGTATGGGTTGCCATCGCTATGAAGGCTATGACAAAGAGCCGGAAGACCTGAACGCCATCAGCCAGCAGATCAAGCAGATCGAAACGCAGAAGAAAGATAATTTGAAAGAGACTGCGTATCTGATGAAGCAAGCAGATGCGGCGGCGTCCAACGA
>JBAVQD010000091.1:0-11297 GCA_049693675.1 Candidatus Sulfotelmatobacter sp.
GTGAAAGGCACTACGCCGCTGTTTCCGCGCGACGTCAGCGTGGGCGGACATCAGTACACGGACTCGCTGCAGAAGGAACTCGACCTGAACTTCGAAGATGCCGAGAAGTTGAAGCTGGGAGAAAAAGTCGGGACGGTGAGCGAAGACGCGAAGGCGCCGATCCTGCAGCAAGTGACCGAGATCATCGTGCTGGAAATTCAGAAGACGTTCGATTTCTTCCGAGCCAGCGCTGCGGGCGAGCACATCGAGAAAATTTATCTGGCCGGAGGCTCGGCGAAGGTGCCGGGGTTGATGGAAGCGTTGCGGCAGGAATTTTCCATGCCGGTTGAATTGCTGAATCCGTTCCAGCGAGTAGTGCCACCGGCGGATGGCCCTGGAGCGGAACTGGTGGAGCAGAATGCGGGCCAGCTGGCGGTAGCGGTGGGCTTGGCTTTGAGGAGCTTTGAATCCCTATGATCAAAATCAATCTGCTGGAATCCTCCAAGGGGAAAAACAAGCGCGGCGGCAGCAACGCGCCGTCCATGCCCACGATGGAAATGGGCGATATGGGATCGCCCAAGCTGAAGGTGCTGGTCGTGCTGTTGATCGCGGGGCTGCTCAACTTCGGATACTGGTACCGATTGGACAAACAGGGCAAGGCGATCGCCGTGCAGATGCAGGCCGCCGAAAAACAGAATCGCGAACTTAGCGACGTGAAGGTGCGATATCTGGAACGCCAGACCCAGGCTAACAACTACAAGCGGCGGGTGGATGTGATCGAGCAGCTGCACAATGCGGGTCAGACCGGTCCGGTTAATCTCCTCGCCATGCTGGGTGAGACGGTGAACGGAACTGAGGCGGTTTGGTTGAAGAGCATGGATGACACGGGTCCGAGTGTGAGTCTGGAAGGAACTGCGCTGAGCGCGGATGCGGTGGCAAACCTGATCGCAAATCTGCAAAAGACAGGTTTCTTCAAAACAGTCGAGATCAAGGAAACTTTCCAGGACGACACGATTAAGGACATGCAGGCATTTCAATTCACGCTGACCTGCGAGAAGGGAAAGTCCTAAGGGCGCACTTATGGCTAATTTCAGTGAACTTTCGGGTCTGAAGCAATGGGGAGCGGTCCTCCTGGGAGGCGCGCTGGTTACGACAGCGCTGTACTTCACGGTGTTCAAGAACCAGAGCGACAAAAACACGGCGGCACAACATGCGTTGCAGGACAAAGTTCGGGAGAACAACGAACTTGAGTCTTACCGTCCCAAGCTCAAAGATATGGATCGGCAGCTGGCAAATTTGAAGCAGCAACTGGAAATCGAGCGGCGCATCGTTCCGGATGATAAGCAGGTGGATACCTTTATCGAAACCCTGGACGGGGAAGCGGCGAAGGCGGGCGTGGAGTTGCGGCGCTATACCGCGAAGCCGATCGTTGCTAAGGAGTATTACTCGGAACTTCCTTTCGATCTCGAGTTGGACGGTCCGTATTACTCGATGCTGAACTTTTTCGATCGGCTGACCAAGCTGGAACGTTTGGTGAATGTGAGTGGACTTCTGGTTTCGAATACGAAGAATCCGCAAGGCGCGAAGGCCAAGCATACGTATCAGTACGCGCCGAATGAAAGTGTGGTAGCGACATTTACGGCGACTACATTCTTCAGTCACGATTTGGAGCCGGCGGGCGCGGCACCAGGAGCCAAGGCTGCAGGCGGGGGCAAATAGGAATCGCTATGAAGCTAATGACATGCATTCTGGCAGTGGGGATGATGACGGGCGGACTCTGGGCACAGAATCCTAACATCATCAATAAGGTGCAGGGCACCATGAATGCGGTGCAGCAGAAGAAGACGGATGACTCCAACGCAGCGCTGGGAATTTCCAGCACACCGCCGGCTAAGCCGGCTGCGGGAGCCGCCGCGAAGCCCGCGGCCATTGTGCCGGTTTCGGGAGTGAAGAGTGCTGCAGCGCCAGCCACTGCGGTTGCCAAACCGAAACCCGCGCCGGCTGCGAAGAAGAAGGCGGCGGCGCATTCTGTCATCGCTGCAAAAGAGACGGCGCCTAAGACTGCAGCCAAGGCCGTGCCTGCCGCTAACGTCAAAATCTCGCCGGATGCCAAAACGGATGCCACTGCCAAAGTCGCCGAGGCTCCGAAGACGCCCCAGCCCGAAGAAAAGAAATGGGCGATGACCGGGAAGCGGGATCCATTTTTCAGTCCCATTGTGCAGGAGCCTTCTGGCTCGGGTTGCTCGACCGGGAAAAAGTGCCTGGAGATCGGGCAGATCAATCTGCGCGGGGTGGTGAAGTCGGAGAATGGCTTCATCGCGGTAGTTACCAATTCGCTGAATAAGGCGTACTTCCTGCGGGAGAACGACCCGGTATTCAACGGATATGTAGTGAGAATTACCGGCGACACGGTGGTTTTTCAGGAAACGGTGCAGGACAAGTTAGGCAAAGCCATGACGCGGGAAGTGACTAAGCGAATTTTCACGCCGGCTGTTTAGGTGAGGCAACGGTGCTCCGGGAAAGCCGGAACATCAACAAAATCGAGTTCCAGTAAGGACGCGCGGGGTAGACCCGCGAGTTGGGGAGAAGCGAAATGCGAAAGCAACTGCTGAGTGTGATCCTACCGCTGATGCTGCTGGGGCTGATGGCTTCAGCCGCAGAGACGCCGGCATTACAGGCGGCGAGCCAGCGAAACGAGCTGCAACGAGTGAACGTGGTCCGCGGCGCGGATGAAATCCGCGTCGAGATCAGCGCTCGCGGCCAAGTGACGCCCAAGCTGAGCACGGCGGACTCGCCGGCGCGCCTGATCCTGGATTTGCCTGGGACCGTGATGGCGACCGGGCAGAGCCGTATCAGCATCGGCAGCGACGGGGTCAAAGGGGTGCGCATCGGCATGGATGGCCACACTCCTCCAACTACTCGCCTGGTAATCGACCTCGAGCACGCTTGCCGCTACGAATTGAATCCATCGGCTGATGGAAAGCTGGTGTTGACGCTGCACACGTCGCCTGCGACGGCGGCGAGCGCACATGCTCCCAAAGCGGCTGTGGCGGAAGTCTCTCCAGTGGCGAAACAAGGAATATCCCCGTTTGCACCGCGCGTCGTTGAATCGAAAACGGAAGTGAGAGCGGAAGCGACAGCAACTGCGCCCCTGGCCAGTCATCCGGTTGAGCCGAAGGCCGTGGCAACGAGCGTGGCTCCGACTGTTCAGAAGCCAGACGCTCCTGCGACCAGCGATTTTGTATTTGTGGAACCCAAATACGCGGCCAAGACCAGCACCGCCGACGCGGCAGATGAGCCTGCCGGACGCGCTCAGGAAGCGGCAGCGAAGTTTGCCGACAAAACGGCGGCGGAGTTGCTGCCGGTAAGCATGAATGCGGCGCAGGCATCGCAGAGCGTCTCATCCAGTACCGGCATCGAGCCTGCGGTCAATCTGGCGGCAGAGCAGAGAGCGCAAGCTGGACAGCAGCCGACTTCGGTTGGCCCGAAGTATACAGGCGAACCGATTTCAGTGAACTTGAAAGATGTAGATCTGAAAGACTTCTTCCGGCTGATTCACGAGATCAGCGGTTTGAACGTGGTCCTGGATCCGAATGTACACGGCACGTTGACGGTTGTGTTAGACGATGTGCCGTGGGATCAGGCGTTGGACATCGTACTCAAGAACAACGACCTGGCCCGAGAACTGGAAGGCAATGTCCTGCGCATCGCCACAGTGGACACACTGAAGAAAGAGGCAGACGGTCGGCGTGCCCAGATAGAGTCAGAGGCGATGGCGGTGGAGAAAGTTTCCATCACGCGTTTCCTCAGCTACGCCCATGCCAAGGATGTATTGATCACGGTGAAGAAATTCCTCTCGCAGCGCGGTGACGTGGTTGCGGATGAACGTACCAATGCCATCATCGTGAACGATATTCCGAAAGTGATCCCAATTATCGACCGCTTGCTGACGCAGCTCGACCGCAAAACACAGGAAGTGGAAATCGAAGCACGCGTCGTGGCAGCAACCCGAACGTTCGCCCGCGACATTGGCACACAGCTCGGTTTTGGCTGGGGCGACGGCCACAGTGCGATTGGCGGCGCCTCCGCAGTGGGAAGTTCGCCCACCACGGTAGGATCCTTAACGCCGGGCTACATCACAGTCCCCGGCACCGGCGGTGGTTCTACCTCGGGATCGTCGATTCCGTTGTTCTCCAATTTGGGTTCAACCTCACCCACCAGCGGCTTGACGTTCCTGAATGCCAGCAACACAGTGCGAATCGACGCCGTACTTTCGATGGCCGAATCGCGCGGTTTGCTGAAGGTTCTGTCGCGGCCGCGGGTAGTTACCCAAAACAATATCCAGGCTCTGGTGAAACAGGGCGTGCAGGTACCGATCGTGACGCAGGCGCAGTTGGGCGGTCCTCCGACCGTAACCTATGTCAGCGCCTTCCTGCGCTTGACAGTGACACCACAGATTACGTCAGAGAATACGATCTTCCTGAATATCGATGTGGAGAACACCACACCGAACTTCGGCACGGAAGTGCAAGGTAATCCGGAGTTGATTACACAACAGGCGACGACCCAGGTGCTGGTGACTGACGGTGGCACGGTGGTGATCGGTGGCGTGATCCAGACGCAGAATTCGATCAACATCACTCAGGTGCCGTTGCTCGGCAACATTCCGGTTCTGGGAAACTTATTCAAGCATACGCAGGTAAATACCCAGAACCAGGAGTTGATCTTCTTCATCACGCCGCGAATTATTCAGACGTAACAGCGTCAGACATAGCAGCGCTAGGTTGAAGATTGAAAGCCGCCGGCCTGAAGAACCTGTCAGGGCCGGCGGTTTTGTTTTTTGGGAGCTCTCAGTTCTCTGAGAACTGATCTCTGGGAAGTCAGACCTTCTTGCGTCTCCCTGTTAAACTCAGCGGGCATGAATTTTATCCTTCGCCAGAAGAAACTGCGGGAGCATCTCGCCACAACGAGGTTTGACGCGCTTCTGATCAGTCATCTCCCGAACATTCGATATCTTTGCGGCTTTACCGGCAGCGCCGGGTTGCTGCTGGTGAAGGAATCTGGCAGCGTCTTCTTTACTGACGTCCGGTACGACACGCAGGGTCGTGAGGAAGTGAAGGGCGCGAAGGTGGTCATTGCCCGGAAGGCAGTGTTGAGCGCAGTGGCTGAGTGGATTGGATCCCGCCGGCAGCGGTCGAAGGGATGGACGATCGGCATTGAATCCGAACACATGACGGTCGCGGAAAAAAGAAGGCTGACGGATTTGCTGCCGAGGGGCCGGAGGATTCAGGAGGCGTCTGCCGCGGTGGAACGAGCGCGAATGGTGAAAGATGCCGACGAGTTACAGAAGATTCGCGCGGCAGTGAAACTGGGAGCAAGTTTGTTTGATCGTGCTCTCGCCGTATTGCGCCCCGGAATAAAAGAAACTGATGTGGCGGCGGAGATGGAGTACGCGGCACGGCAGGCAGGAGCGGAGGAAATGTCGTTTTCAACGATCATTGCTTCCGGGGCAAGGTCAGCTTTGCCGCATGGCCGGGCTTCAGGGCAAGTCATCCCGCGGGGCGGGTTCGTAGTGTGCGATTTCGGTGTTATACTCGCAGGTTATTGTTCGGATCAGACCCGCACTGTATGGGTAGAGGCTGCCTCAGGCGTTGTCCCGAAAGACGCGCGCTCCGCGTACGAATCGGTGAGAGAAGCGCAGCAGACGGCGATCGCGGCTGTGCGACCCGGAGTTCGCGTAGCGGAAGTGGACGAGGCCGCGCGTAAAGTGTTACGCAAAGCCGGGTTGGGCCGCTACTTTACTCATTCGACCGGTCATGGCGTGGGCCTGGAGATTCATGAACCGCCACGGATCGCTGCCAGGCAGGAGGAGATACTGCGGCCCGGTATGGTGATCACGATTGAGCCAGGAGTATACTTCCCCGGCAAATGGGGCGTGAGGATTGAGGACATGGTGGTTGTAAGCGAGACGGGTTGTGAAGTGTTGACGCCCACGAGCAAGGATTTCCTGGCAGTTTAGGTCTTTTAGGATTGAAGTGAGGCGTCCGAGAGAGGCGCCCAGCCGTTCCCGGAACGGCGAACGGTCCTACCCTTTATACGAATGAATCAAAAAGAGCTGAAGGAACTCATCGAGTTCTTAATAGAAAAAGACATTGCCGAGTTCGAACTGGAGCGTGGCGATGTCAAAGTGAAGATCAAGCGGGCCGGCGAGCACACCGTGGTGCATACGCGCACGGAAATGCCCTACGTGGCCTTGCCTGTGGCCCAACCCGGGCAGGCCACGTCCGCAGCTTCTCCACCCGTCCCGGCGGCGGCTTCCAGCGAGCCGGTTCCGGAAGAGAATCTTCACATGGTGAAGTCCCCGATTGTGGGGACATTCTACGAAGCGCCCTCGCCGGGTGCGCCGCCTTTCGTGAAGGTCGGCGATACGGTGGAAGTGGGGCAGGTACTGTGCATCGTTGAAGCGATGAAATTGTTGAATGAGATCGAGTCCGATGTGGCCGGAGAGATCGTGAAGAAGTTGGGAAGCAACGGCCAGCCGATTGAATACGGGCAGGAGTTGTTCGCCATCCGGGCGAAAAAGTGAGAGGTTCGAGAAACGAGCGCGCGTACTTCGCGCGCTTTTTTGCGTCTGAAAGGGGCGCGGTTAACAGGCCGGGCTGTGACCGGGGGCAGCCGGGGCGAATGTCCTCACATTTTGACTTCGATGTTTAAGAAGATCCTGATTGCGAACCGGGGAGAGATTGCACTGCGGGTTATTTGCGCGTGCAAGGAATTGGGCATCCGCACGGTTGCCATTTACAGCGAGGCGGACCGTCATTCCCTGCCGGTGCGTTTTGCGGACGAAGCTATCTGCATTGGGCCTCCACAGCTGGCACTGAGCTATTTAAACATTCCTGCGGTGATCAGTGCGGCGGAGATCGCTAACGTGGACGCGGTGCATCCCGGCTACGGGTTGCTGGCGGAGAATGCCAATTTTGCCGAAGTGTGCGAGACCAGCGGGATCAAGTTCATCGGTCCGCGGCCGGAAGTGACCCGGCTGATGGGGGAAAAAGAAAAAGCTCGTTCCGCCATGAAGCGCGCGGGCGTGCCGATTTTGCCCGGCTCGGATGGAATCATTGCATCGGAGGGCGAGGCGATTGAGTGGGCGCGGCAGGTTGGCTTTCCCGTGATTTTAAAGGCTTCAGCGGGCGGAGGCGGGCGCGGCATGCGCATCGTTCGCAACGAAGAAGAGCTGCCGGGTTTATTCAGGGCAGCGCAATCGGAGGCAGCGGGCGCGTTCGGCAATGGCGATCTTTACATGGAGAAGTATGTCGAGCATCCGCGGCACATCGAATTTCAGGTATTGGCGGATGAGCACGGCAATGTGGTGAGCCTGGGCGAAAGAGAATGCTCGATCCAGCGGAGACATCAGAAATTGCTGGAAGAGTCGCCCTCCACCCAGGTCACGGGAGAATTGCGGGATCAAATCGGCGCGGTCTTGTGCCGGTCGCTGACGGATATCGGATACACCAACGCGGGGACGATTGAGTTCTTGATGGACCGGGACCGGCGGTTGCACTTCATCGAAATGAATACAAGGATTCAGGTGGAGCATCCGGTGACGGAGATGGTGACGGATGTGGATCTGGTCAAGAGCCAGATCATGATTGCGGCGGGCGCGCACATGCGGGATGTGCTGCAGGGGCCGATTGTGCACCGCGGGCACGCCATCGAGTGCCGGATTAACGCGGAACATCCCGAGAAGTTCACGCCGTCGGCGGGAAAGATTACAGCGTTTCATCCACCCGGCGGGACCGGCGTGCGGATCGATACGGCTGCGTTTACCGAGGGGGTGATCCCGCCGTATTACGACTCGCTGATCGCCAAACTGATCGTGCGCGGCAAGGACCGGGGCGAGGCGATCTCGCGGATGACGCGGGCGCTGGAAATGTTCATCGTCGAGGGCGTGTATACAACGATTCCATTGCACCGGAGGATTCTTGCCGATCCAGACTTTAGGGCAGGGAAGTTTGATACGGGGTTCATTGAGCGATTCCTGACGAATAAAAAGGATTCAGCGGCGTGATTTCTGTTCCTCGTCTTTACGCCATTGTGGATGCTGCGTTTTTTCCCTCCACTCAAGCATTGATGATCTTTGTGAATGCACTTGCAGCGGGCGGGTGCACATTATTGCAATACCGCAATAAGAACGGAAACGCACGCTTGATGCTGGAGCAGGCGCGTGAACTGAAGCGGCGACTTGGTGGCAAAGCTAAGCTGATCATGAATGACCGCGCGGATTTGTGCCTGGCCGCGGAATTCGACGGAGTGCACGTTGGGCAGGATGATCTTTCGCCGGAATCGGTGCGAAGGATTATTGGAACAGAACGCCGGCTTGGCCTTTCCACTCATAACCCGGAGCAGGTGGCAATGGCTGATCGAACTTCGGCAGACTATCTTGCCATTGGTCCTGTCTTTTCTACCTCGAGCAAAGAGAAGCCGGACCCGCTGGTGGGCCTCGAAGGGGTCCGCCAGGCTCGGTCCTTGACGAGAAAGCCGCTGGTCGCCATAGGTGGGATTACGCGGGCCAACGCAGTTTCTGTGATTGAATCCGGTGCTGATTCCGTGGCGGTGATATCCGATCTGATACGGGAGCCACGAAAATCAGCAGAGGAATTTTTGCGCATCTTGAGGTAAAGTCAGTTGACCTTGGGTTCGGCGCGCCGGGATGACTTCAGGGGCTAAAGCCCCCCGATCATGGGCGTATCTTTATTGGACAGCATGGCACGGCTAAAGCCATGCCCTTCCCGTTCCACTCCAAGGCGAAATATGTGATCGTGCAGGAGGGTGCCTGAGTACACCGACAACGCGGCCGGTCGCAAGCAGCGACTGGGAAATTCATAGCCATCAAGATAAGGAACTGGTCAAAGGCCTCGGGCTGACCAGTGCCACCATGCTGGTCATGGGGTCGATGATCGGCTCGGGAATTTTTATTGTTTCGGCGGAAATTGCCCGAGAAGTGGATTCGCCTGCTTTGCTGATTGGCGCATGGGCAGTGGCTGGTTTCATGACCATCGTTGCCGCGCTCAGTTATGGCGAACTGGCAGCGATGATGCCGCGGGCCGGCGGCCAATATGTTTATCTGCGCGAAGCGCTCGGGCCGCTGTGGGGATTTCTCTACGGCTGGACATTATTCCTGGTAATTCAGACCGGGACGATTGCTGCGGTGGGCGTGGCTTTCGGTAAGTTCCTGGGAGTTTTCTTTCCGGCGATTTCTTCCTCAAACTGGATTCTGCATCTTTGGAAGGTTCCGCCGATCCGTCTCGGACCCATGGTTCTGGGCAACATGGACGTGGGAATCAACACGCAAAACCTAGTCGCCGTCCTGCTAGTGGTTTTCCTTTCGGTGGTGAATATTTTTGGATTGAAAACTGGAGCGCTGATCCAGAATGTGTTTACGGCGGCGAAAGTCTCAGCCCTGCTCGGGTTAGCGGTGTTCGGAGTGGCGCTGGGAAGAAACGCTCACGCGCTAGCGGCAAACTTTAGCGGATATTTCTGGCACAACGCTGGATTGGGCGCGCAGCACGCCGTTCAAGTGGGAGTGGGCGGACCGGTGGTGATGGTGGGGACGCTGACGATTCTGGCGGTGGCGCAGGTGGGATCGTTATTCTCGGCCGACGCCTGGAACAACGTCACCTTTACCGCGGGAGAAGTAAAGAATCCCAGCCGCAATTTGCCTTTGTCGCTGGCGTTGGGCACGGGCGTGGTGATTACGCTTTATATAGCGTGCAACTTTATCTATCTGACAACTCTGCCGCTTGATGGAACTGCGGGAGTAGCCACGATTCTGGGGCGGGGTATTAAATATGCTGCCGAGGATCGCGTCGGCACAGCGGTCATGACGCAGATGTTCGGGGCTGCCGGCGGATTGCTGATGGCCGGAGCCATTCTGATTTCAAGCTTCGGATGCAATAACGGGCTGATTCTGTCCGGAGCGCGCGTCTACTATGCCATGGCGAAGGACGGCTTGTTCTTTAAGAGCGTCGCCAAACTGCATCCAACCTATAAAACGCCGGCGGTTTCCCTGATGGTGCAGATGGTGTGGGCGTGCCTGCTGTGCGTTTCGGGCAGCTACGGGCAGCTTCTCGATTACATTATCTTTGCTGTGCTTGTCTTTTATATTTTGACGATTGTGGGATTGTTCGTGCTGCGGCGAACGCGTCCGGATGTTCCGCGACCCTACCGGGCCGTAGGTTATCCCGTGCTGCCTGCGATTTATATTGTGATGGCTTTATTTATCGATGTCATACTATTGCGCTATAAACCGCAATTCACGTGGCCGGGGTTGATTGTGGTACTGCTAGGCATCCCGGTATATTACGCGTGGTCGAAGAGTTCGAGAACGAGCGCATCTTAGCCCAAGGAGAAACTGAAGCATGGCGAATCTGTTCGCAAAGAAAGACCTTCCCACACTGATGAAAGAGGCGGTTGAGGTTGAAGGCGAACAAAGTCTGCGGCGCGCCCTCGGTCCTCTGAATCTGGTGACACTGGGCATCGGCGCGATTATTGGGGCAGGTATTTTTGTCATTACTGGACAAGCCGCAGCGCAGTTTGCCGGACCCGCGCTGGTGATCTCGTTCGTCCTGGCTGGCGTTGCCTGCGCGTTCGCGGGACTTTGCTACGCCGAATTCGCTTCGATGATTCCCATCGCGGGCAGCGCGTATACGTACTCTTATGCGACGCTGGGTGAACTGGTGGCATGGATCATTGGCTGGGATTTGATTCTGGAGTACGCGTTCGGTGCGGCTACGGTTGCGGTTGGCTGGAGCGGCCACTTGCGAGCGTTCCTGCACGATCTGGGCTGGAATATGCCGGCTCTTCCTACCTCCGATTTCGTGCTTTTCGGGATGCCGGTACATCTGAAATACGATTATGTGGGGTTCATCGTCATCATGGTGATCACCACGATTCTGGTGATCGGCATCAAGGAATCGGCGAATTTTACTACCGCCATCGTGATCATGAAGGTTGCGGTGGTTTGCATGTTTGTGGTTCTGGCCGCCTGGTTTTTGTATTCGCATTCCTGGAAGCCAAACTACTGGCATCCCTTCATCCCGCCAAACACTGGCGAGTGGGGACACTTTGGATGGTCGGGAATTTTGCGCGGAGCGGGCGTGGTCTTCTTCGCATACATCGGCTTCGATGCTGTCTCAACGGCGGCGCAGGAGGCGAAGAATCCTAAGCGCGATATGCCCTTTGGCATTCTCGGCTCGCTGGTGATTTGCACGGTGCTTTATATTTTGGTTTCCGGCTTGCTCACTCACCTCGTGCCCTAT
>JBAVQD010000092.1:0-6942 GCA_049693675.1 Candidatus Sulfotelmatobacter sp.
GTTTGAGACCGTTCTTTCGGCGCGCGCTCTGGAAGCTATCGGGGCGCAGCCCGGTCTGAGCGCGTGGCAGTTGTATCAGGCGTTGCCGGTTTCCGATCAGGCGCAGATGCGGGAATTTTATCTGTCGAAGCTGGAAGGTATCGATGCCGCATTGCGGCACAAGTTTAAGAAGCTGTATCAGTATTACTGAACGGCATTACTGAACCCCGGTGCTGTCGAGCAAAGGTGGCAGCCGAAAAGAAGTTGCATAGATCTTCGGCGACAAAGAAACGTCGCATCGGTTATGACAAAGGATTTGAACTAGGAGCTAAGAGCTGAATTATGGCGAAAGAGAAATTTGATCGTAATAAGCCGCACTGCAACGTAGGGACGATTGGTCACATTGACCATGGCAAGACCACGTTGACGGCGGCTATCACCAAGGTGTTGCAGAAGCATAATCCGAAGATTGTGTTCCGGTCGTTTGATTCGATTGATAACGCCCCGGAAGAGAAGGCGCGCGGCATCACCATTGCGACGGCGCACGTGGAGTATGAGACGGCGAACCGGCATTACGCGCACGTGGATTGCCCGGGCCACGCCGATTACATCAAGAACATGATCACCGGCGCGGCGCAGATGGATGGCGCGATCTTGGTTGTGGCAGCGACCGATGGTCCGATGCCACAGACGCGCGAGCACGTGCTGCTGGCGCGGCAGGTGGGCGTGCCTTACATCGTGGTCGCACTCAATAAATGTGACGCTGTTGACGACCCTGAGTTGCTCGATCTGGTCGAACTCGAAGTGCGCGAATTGCTGAAGAGCTACAAGTTCCCCGGCGACGATGTGCCGGTGATTCGACTCTCTGCACTCGGGGCTTTGAATGGCGAAGAGAAGTGGGAGAAGCAGATTGACGCGCTGATGGAAGCTGTTGATAAGTCCGTGCCGCAACCGGCGCGTGAACTGGACAAGCCGTTCCTGATGCCGATTGAAGATATATTTTCGATTCAGGGCCGCGGCACGGTGGTCACCGGACGCATTGAGCGCGGCAAAGTGAAAGTGGGCGAGGAAGTGGAGATCGTCGGCTTCCGCGATACGCGCAAGACGGTGGTCACCGGCGTCGAGATGTTCAAGAAGCAGTTGGACGAAGGTATGGCGGGCGACAATGCTGGCTTGCTGCTGCGCGGCATTGCGAAAGAAGATGTGGAGCGCGGTATGGTGCTGGCGAAGGGTGGATCGATCACGCCGCACACCAAGTTTAAAGCGGAAGTCTACATTCTGACCAAAGAAGAAGGTGGACGGCATACGCCATTCTTCAAGGGATACCGTCCGCAGTTTTATCTGCGCACGACCGATGTGACTGGAGTAGCCGAGTTGCCGGCAGGCACGGAGATGGTGATGCCGGGAGACAACGTTTCACTGGTGATCGAGTTGATCACGCCGGTGGCGATGGAGAAAGGCTTGCGCTTTGCCATTCGCGAAGGCGGGCATACGGTAGGCGCGGGAACGATCAGCGAGATTGTGCAGTAAGGGATGATTTTGTGGAGCGGGCGCCCTCGCCCGCTTTGCATGCAGTATCGATCAAGGCTCGCGGGCGAGGGCGCCCGCGCCACACGAGCAACGCGGCTTGCATCCTGCCGCTGGTTCTTTCCTTCCGGAGATGCCGGGAGGGGTTAGAGAGAGTGAAGCGTGATTGGAAAAGAAAGAATTCGCATTCGGTTGAAGGCTTACGACTACCGCATCCTGGATCAGTCGACGGGCGAGATTGTGGAAACGGCGCGACGCACCGGAGCACAGATTGCGGGGCCGATTCCGTTGCCCACGATGAAGAACAAATACTGCGTGCTGCGTTCGCCGCACGTGGATAAGAAGTCGCGTGAAGAGTTCGAGATCCGTACTCACAAGCGGCTGCTGGATATTCTCGAGCCGACGCAGCAGACTGTGGACGCGCTGATGAAGCTTGATCTGCCGGCGGGTGTGGATGTGGAGATCAAGGCGTTCGGTAAAGAACATAAATAGCTTATGTGGGGACAGCCGCCCTCGGCTGTCCGGCGGAGCGAAGCTCCGCGGTTTTCGCGGGCGAGGGCGCCCGCGCCACATTACCAGCCAATAGCCGTCGTTCAATAGATGACGGGCCGCGCTGGAATGGAGATAGAGATGGCGATAAAAGTTACAGGCATTCTGGGCAAGAAGGTCGGCATGACGCAACTGTTTGACTCGAAGGGCGATGTGCGTCCAGTCACAGTGCTGCAGGCTGGTCCTTGCGTGGTGACGCAGCACAAGCTGGCGGTGAAAGATGGCTACGAAGCGGCGCAGATTGGCTTGGTGGAATTTGTGAAAGAGTCGCGGCTGACCAAGCCCGCGCGCGGACACCTGGCGAAGAATAATCTTCCTCCGGTGAAGTTCATGCGCGAAGTGCCGCTCGAGAGTGATGGCGATGGCGATGGAGCGGTGAAGGTGGGCGACCGGGTGCTGGTCGAGATTTTTGATGGCGAGAAGTTTGTCGACATCGTGGGAGTCAGCAAGGGTAAAGGCTTTCAGGGCGTGGTGAAGCGGCATCATTTCGGCGGCGGTCCGAAGTCGCACGGATCGATGTTCCAAATTACCGGATCGATTGGTTCTTCGGCATTTCCTTCGCGCGTGTTCAAGGGAATGCGTATGTCGGGACACATGGGGCATGCACGTGTGACCCAGCGCAACCTGAGAGTCTTAGGTGTTGATAAAGACGAAAATCTGCTGGTGGTGGAAGGCAGTGTGCCGGGTCCGCAGGGCGGGTACATTCTGATCACGAAAGCGAAGAAGCCACCCAGAGAGCGGCGCGGATTTGCGGGTGCGGCTACGGTGGATCCGTTGAAGGCGGCGAAGCGAGCAGCGAAGAAGGCGTAAGTGTAGCGCGGGCGCCCTCGCCCGCGTGAGTGGTACGAGAAAGCCGCGGACGAGGGCGTCCGCGCCACAAGAGAAGCTATATGGCAACGATTGATATTCATAACTTGAGCGGTGAGAAGGTTGGAACGTTTGACCTTGCCGATGAGATTTTTGGCGCCGTGAACGAGGACTTGCTCTGGGAGGCGGTGAAGCACTACCGCGCCGGACAGCATCGCGGCACGCACGCGACCAAGGCCCGCTGGCAGGTTTCTGGTTCGGGCAAGAAGCTGTGGAAGCAGAAGGGGACGGGACGGGCGCGTATCGGCTCGATCCGGTCGCCACTGTGGCGCCATGGCGGAACAGTGCATGGTCCGGTTCCACGCTCTTACGATTACGCGTTTCCGCGCAAAAAGCTTCTGGGCGCGCTGCGTTCGGCGCTGGCTTCGAAATTTGCCGATGGCAAGCTGACGATTGTGAATGCGTTTGACGTGAAAGAGCCGAAGACAAAAGAGTTCCGAGCGGCTCTCGAGGCTTTGAAAGTTGAAAAGACGGTGTTGATTGTGGATGTGCCGAATTCTGGAAACCGCAATCTGGAGCTGAGCGCTCGCAATATTGAGGGGCTGGAGCTGGTTCCGGGCAACGAGGTTCATCCTTATCATTTGCTGCGTTATGATCGCGTGATTTTTTCTCATCCCGCGATTGAGAAGCTGCAGCTTACGCTGAAAGATACTTTGCCCAAGAGCCAGCGCAAACATGCGAAGGAAGAAGAAGAGGGCGCAAAGAAAGCTTCGGCTTCTCCACGCAAGCGCGTGCGGCATGAAAAAGCGGCGGAGGTAGCCTAGGGCAATATGAAATCCGCATATCAGATTATTCGCCGTCCGGTGATCACCGAAAAAGGGTTGGCGATCAAGGAACTGCAGAACACGCTGGTGTTCCAGGTAGCACCGGGCGCGACGAAGACAGAAGTGAAGCAGGCGGTGCAGACGATTTTCAAAGTGAAAGTTCTCTCTGTCCGCACGGCGATGTATCCGGGAAAAGAACGGCGGCGAGGAAAGTTTGCCGGCTACCGTCCGGACTGGAAGAAAGCTTATGTGCGGCTGCGGGCCGGCGAGAAGATGCCGGAATACGCGCAGAATTTGTAAGCTGCGAGAAGCAGGTTCCTCACCGCTGAAGCGGTTCGGAATGACAAAAGAGTAAGCAGGTTCCTCACCGGGCGTTTGGCCCGGTTCGGAATGACAAACGAGTTTGAGCTGAGAGCTAACGGCTAAGAGCTAAAGGCTGATTTTATGGCAATCAAGACATATCGACCGACGACGCAGACGTTGCGCTACCGCACGACGATCGTCAATGACGACATCACGACGCAGCATCCGTATAAGCCGCTGGTCGAGAAGAAGCAGCGCACTGGCGGACGCCGCAACTCGGGCGACATTACCAGTTGGCATCGCGGCGGCGGACACAAGCAGAAGCTGCGCATTATCGACTTCAAGCGTGACAAGACCGGCATCCCCGCGACCGTGACCACGATTGAATACGATCCCAACCGCTCGGCGCGCATTGCGTTGCTGGCGTATGCCGATGGCGAGAAGCGTTACATTCTTGTGCCTGAAGGAATGAAGGTAGGGCAGAAAGTTGTGAGCGGGCCGGATGCTGACATTCTTGTGGGGAATGCCTTGCCGTTGCGCAATATTCCGCCTGGCACGTCGATTCACAATCTTGAATTGAAACCCGGCAAGGGCGCGCAGATGGTGCGTTCGGCGGGCGGTGCGGCGCAGTTGGTGGCGAAGGAATCCGATTACGCGCTGGTGAAGCTGCCGTCGGGCGAGACGCGGAAAATTTCCCAGGATTGCATGGCGACGATCGGTCAAGTGGGGAATCTGGATCACGAGAACATTACGATCGGCAAAGCTGGACGCACGCGCTGGCTGGGATGGAAGCCGGTGAATCGCGGCGTTTCGATGAATCCGGTGGACCATCCCCACGGCGGCGGTGAAGGCAAGACTTCGGGCGGACGGCATCCGGTGACGCCTTGGGGTCAGCCGACGCGCGGCTACAAGACGCGGAATAACAAGCGTACGGATAAGTTTATTGTGAACCGCAGAAGTAAGTAGAGGCGAGAGCAAATTTTATGGCACGTTCAACTAAAAAAGGCGCGTTCGTGGATCTTTACCTGATGTCGCGGGTCGAGGGTATGAATTCGCGCAACGAGAAGAAAGTTTTGCGCACCTGGTCGCGGCGGTCGACAGTCGTTCCGGAGATGGTAGGGCACACCATCGCGGTGCACAATGGCAAGAAATTTATTCCGGTATATGTGACGGAAAACATGGTGGGGCACAAGCTGGGCGAGTTCAGCTTTACGCGCAATTTTAAAGGCCACTCCATGCGGGCGGCTACGGAAGTGGCGGCCAAGCCGGCGGGTATTCCGGGAGGGCCGGGAGCGATTACTCCGTCGGCACCCGCGGCGCCGAAGGCATAAGGGGAGACGCGAATGGAATTTCGAGCAGAAATGCGTTACTTGCGAGTCTCGCCGCAAAAGGCGCGTCTGGTGCTGGAACTGATCAAAGGGCGCAAGGTGGAAGAGGCGCGAAACACGCTGCTGTTTACCAAGAAGCGCGTGGCCGCGCACATCGGCAAGCTGTTGCAGTCGGCGCTGGACAATGCGAACTTCCTCAGCGCCGAGAAGAACCTGGATATCGAACTCGACAACTTATATGTGAAAAGTGCAATTGCCAACGATGGTCCGCGCATGAAGCGGATTCGTCCAGCGCCGCAGGGACGGGCGTTCCGCTACCAGCGGCGGATTTCGCATATTGAATTGATTCTGGCGGAGCGCGGCGGGAGCAACGGTGCGGCGCACGCTTCTGGAGAGACGCGGGCGGCATCGGCTGGTGCTCCGGCAAAGCGGCGGGCGCCGGTGGCGAAGAAGAAGGCTGCGGCTGGCAAAAAGAAGAAAGCTGTTGCCAAGTAAGCGGATAGCAGGTTCCTCACGCGCGCTTTGCGCGGGTTCGGAATGACAAGATTTGATTAAGGGTTGAGGGAGTGACTAGGAGAAGCAATGGGACAAAAAGTCCATCCTTACGGTTTTCGCCTCGGCTATACCAAGCCGTGGAAGTCGCGCTGGTTTGTGGAGCGGGACTACGACAAGCTGCTGCTCGAAGACGTCAAGCTGAAGAATGAGCTGAAGGAAAAGCTCAAGTCGGCGGGCGTGAGCTCGATTGAGATCGAGCGTCCGGGCAACAAGCTGCGCATCATTATCAAGACGGCGCGTCCCGGAATCATTATTGGGCGCAAGGGCGCGGAGATCGACAAGCTGAAGGCCGATCTGCAGAAGCGGACGTCGCGCGAGATGTTTGTTGATATCCAGGAAGTGCACAAGCCGGAACTCGATGCACAGCTGGTTTCCGAAGCGATCGCGCTGCAACTCGAGAAGCGGGTGGGATTCCGTCGGGCGATGCGCAAGGCAGTGGATTCGGCGCTGCGCTTTGGTTGCAAGGGAATCAAAGTGCGCGTGAGTGGACGGTTGAATGGCAATGAAATCGCGCGCTCGGAGTGGTACTTGCAGGGGCGTTTGCCGCTGCACACGCTGCGCGCGGATATCGAATACGGATTTTCGGAAGCCAGGACCACTTACGGCGTGATTGGCGTGAAAGTGTGGGTGTACAAGGGCGAGATTCTTCCGACTAAGAAGAAGGAACAGCAAACAGGCGTAGGCGCGTTCTAGTCGCCCAGATTTAGGTGAGAGCTTATTTATGTTAATGCCAAAGAAAGTGAAGTACCGCAAGCAGCAGCGCGGGCGCATGACTGGAAAGGCATGGCGCGGCAGCACGCTGGCCTTCGGCGATTTCGGGCTGAAGGTGCTGGAGCCGGGATGGATCACCGATCGCCAGATTGAAGCCAGCCGCGTGGCCATGACTCGCTTCGTTAAGCGCGGTGGGAAAATTTGGATCCGGGTGTTTCCCGACAAGCCGGTAACCAAGAAGCCAGCTGAAACCCGTATGGGTAAAGGCAAGGGAGCGCCCGATCACTGGGTTGCTGTGGTGCGGCCGGGAAAGATTTTGTTTGAGATGGAAGGCGTGACCGTGGTGGACGCGACCGAGG
>JBAVQD010000093.1:0-4338 GCA_049693675.1 Candidatus Sulfotelmatobacter sp.
CGCGGCCGGCGCCGCGGGCACGCCGGCCGAAATGCTCAACCGGCTGATGGCCGAATTGGATCTATTCGTGGGCAACACTCCGCAGCACGACGACGTCACCTGCTTGCTAGTGAAAGCGGAATGAATCTGCATGGTCGGGAGACGATCGTGAAGCGCACGATGCCAGAACAAACTCCTGAGCTCTCGCGCACCGACTGGCTGCTCTTTGCGGGATTGCTGATCGCGACGCTGCTCACATTTTCTCTGACGTTCAATTTTGGATGGGTTTATGACGACCCGCCGCAGATTCCGCAAAATCCGAATCTGCAATGGAGCCGGCTCGGCTATTTATTTACGCACCAGCTTTGGGCATCCACGGCCGCGGTGCAGGGTCGTTTTTACCGGCCCTTGCTGACGCTCTGGTTTGTGCTGAACAAGACATTCTTCGGACTTAATCCTCACTGGTTTCATGTAACCACGGTTCTGGCCCATGCGGCAGCCACGGCACTGGCATTTTTCGTGGCCCGCTCGGTATTGAGAGATGTGGGCGCGGCTTTGTTGGCCGCCGCCATCTTCGCGCTTCATCCGCTTCAGGCGGAGTCGGCTTCCTGGATCTCCGGCGTGAATGATCCTCTGGCCGCTGCTCTCTGCTTTGGCAGTTTCCTCATTTACCGCAAAGCAATAACCCAACAGGTCAACCGGGGAATCTGGTGGATGCTCGCCGGCCTGTTATTCCTGCTGGCACTGTTTGCCAAAGAAGTAAGCATCGTCCTGCCGGGAATTATTCTGATTGATCTGTGGTCGGTCTCTCGTGATCGGTCAACTGGGTTGGCCAGTTCCACTTTCCCGGTGGTCTCCACATACGGAATCGTCAGCGTTCTTTGGCTGTTTGTTCGCTCGTGGGTGCTGGGCGGAGCGTCGGCTGTTTCCGCTCCCATTCCGTGGAGCACGGTTTTGCTGAGCTCACCCAAAATCATTCTTTTCAATTTGTATCGCGTGATTTACCCGCGAGGCCTGAGTTCTCAATATGGCTTGCGCCTGATCGATTCGCCAGCTACATCAGGATTTCTTCTATCCGCGCTGGCTTTGATTGTCCTGATTGCGCCCGCCATCATGGCGGCGCGACGCGATTCCCGTTTGTGGGTGGCTTTCGCGTGGCTGGTCTTGCCCGTACTTCCAACCCTCAATCTGCGCTGGATGAACCAGGATGATTTCATCCACGACCGCTATCTATACATAAGTATGCTGGGGATGGGCCTGCTTCTGGGATTCGGCTATTCATGGATAAGAAAGAAATGGCCGGGGCTGCAATCGGTTCGACTCCTGGCGGCTTGCGCCGTAGTGATTCTGGCTTTTGCCAGCGCCGTGCAATCGCAGTATTGGGCAAACGACGTCAGTCTGTTTTCGCGCGCAGTCGAGCGCGCTCCAAACAACGAGTGGGCGCAATTGAACTACGGATCCGCTCTAAGTGCTCGCGGCAAATTTGCCGATGCCGCCCCTTACTTTGTTCGATCCTACGAGTTGAAGCCGGGGTGGCGTGCGGCGGATTTTGCCGGCTTCGCCTACCAGCAGGCTGGAGATATATCACAGGCGGAGCGTTGGTTCAGCACTGCGTTACAATTGGATCCGACGGTGGCTACGGCGTGGTTTGGACTGGGGCAAGTCCGGCTGCTGCAGCATCGTCCGCAGGAGGCAATTCCTTATCTGCGAAAGTCTCTGGAACTTCAGCCCGAAGCCGACGGAGTTCACTACGAGATGGGGGTTGCGCTGGAACAAGTTTCTGAGCGTTCCGCGGCAATCGAGGAATACAAGACCGAACTGCAACTTCATCCTTACCAGAGCGGGGCACAAAAAGCGCTTGAGCGGCTGCAATCCAGCGGTGGCAGACAAGCAAACTGAGCTCAACCGATGTGTATGCAAGACCGCCGGAAAGCGCCGTTCTAAGCTGGGAGGGCGACGTTCTAAAGTAGGAGTGCGATGACAGGAATTGTCACGCTTTCGCCGGATTTTGGCAACGAACGCCGGTATATAGCGGCTTAGGGTAGAGACTAAAGTGCAAGGTAACATTGAAAACGAAGCCCTTGCAGTAGGCCCTCCGGAACCAAGGTAATCTGGCGAGTTTGGCATGGCAGGTGCGAACATCAAGTCCGACTGCGTCATTCCATGACCAGCATAAATCGAATGAAAGTCCAAGAAGAGGGGAAAATAGAGATGCGGAAACAACAGAAAGGTTTCTCACTGATTGAGCTGCTGATCGTGGTGGCAATCATCCTGATCATTGCAGCTATCGCAATTCCTAACCTGCTGCGCGCGAAAATGGCAGCCAACGATTCGTCTGCGGCCGCCGGCGAGCGCACCATCGTCACCGGTGAAGTCGGCTATTTCGCGGCTTTTCCCACAATCGGCTACACCCAATTGACAGCCTTGGGTGGCGCGGTGAGCGCGGCCTGCGTTCCCAGCACAACCACGGCTTGCTTGATCGACAACAACTTGTCCAACAACGGTCCTGGAGGCTTGGGTAAGAGCGGCTACAATTTCGCTGCTACGCCTGTCGTTGCGACGGCGACGACTCCGTCCCAGTTCTGGACCACAGCTACTCCGCTCGGTGCGACCACTGGTACGAAGGCGTATTGCGCGACGGACGACGGTGTGGTTCGCACGCAGATAGCTGGCAACATCGCCTTGGTAGGGGGATACGCGGCCTGCCAGGTTCTGGGTCCGCTGGCGAACTAACTTAGGGTCAGTTGGGCAGAGGCAGCGAACACAAGTTCGCTGCCTTTGCTTTTTGGCTGTTCCTTTGAGCCTTTCTTTTTGAGGTCGCCGCTGCTTGGAACTGACACGGTTTGTCAACGCCTTGATGGCAACCTTGTTGGGACCGGTTCTGCGCTCCTCTGCAAAGTGATCGGAATCGGTATCCGGCTGAAAATAGAGCGTTTGCAGATTGTGACTAAAGGTATCAAGACGTCGCTGTTTTGGTCCTCCGCATGCCACTGGGAACTGTGTCACCTCTTGGTCAAGACCGGGGAGTCGCGAAAGCGGGCCTGAAAGAGAGACGAGAACTCGATGCGGAAACAAAAGGGTTTCTCATTAATTGAGTTGCTGATTGTGGTGGCCATCATTCTGGTGATTGCGGCAATCGCTA
Source organism: Candidatus Sulfotelmatobacter sp. (assembly GCA_049693675.1). Lineage (GTDB taxonomy): Bacteria > Acidobacteriota > Terriglobia > Terriglobales > Acidobacteriaceae > Sulfotelmatobacter. Next base: position 3,122 of record JBAVQD010000093.1, read on the forward strand.
TCCCCAATCTCATGCGTGCCCGCATGGCGGCTAACGACTCGGCCGCCGCCGCCTCTCTGCGAACCATCAACACTGCCGAGATCTCCTATACCGGAGCTTACCCGGCCCTTGGCTATCCGGCAGCCATGACAACGCTCGGTGGCGCGGCTCCCTGCACGGTGGGCGTGGCTACGGCTTGCCTCATTGACAATTTCCTGGCCACCAATGGTGGCGGTATAGGCAAAAGCGGCTACTCGTTCGCTGCGGTTGGGTCCGCTAGCGGCGGTGGCACCGCCGGCGAAAACGATCAGTTCTTTTCCACGGCCACCCCTTTGGGGGTTCTATCTGGCACTCGCGCTTATTGCGCGGTTGAAGACGCAGTCCTGCGTCTTCAACCGGCTGGAACCATTACGGCGGTCGCTAGCCACAACGCTTGCTCGACCCTGTCGGCCATGGGGAATTAAACCATCGGTTTCGCCGCTGCCGCTCGCTCAACAGTAACCGTCGTAACTAATCCCCTCTACAAAAATGTTGGCTCCTTTCATATAATTTTCGTGGAAGCAATCTCTTCCATTCCATTCTTGTTTTGTCGGGGTGCCCGATGGCTGCGATTGAAATTCTTGGTTTGGAAAAAACTTACATGGTGGGGTTCTGGCGCAAGCGCCCCAAGCGCGCCCTCAGCCCGCTCCACTTAACGGTGGAAGATGGCGAGATCTTTGGTTTTCTTGGTCCCAACGGAGCCGGTAAAACTACAACCTTGAAGCTACTCATGGGGCTGGTGTTTCCCACCGCCGGTGCGGCGCGCATCCTGGGCCAGGATTGGACTGACCCAGAAGTAAAGGCGCAAATCGGTTTTCTTCCCGAACAACCCTATTTCTACGATCATCTTACCGCGCACGAACTTCTGAATTATTACGCGCGACTCTCCGGGGTTCCGGCGAAGGAGCGCACACGGCGCGTGGAAAGCACATTGCAACGCGTGGGCCTGCCGGATGTGAAGGGCGTGCAGTTGCGGAAATTTTCTAAAGGGATGCTGCAGCGGGTGGGAATTGCGCAGGCCATTCTGCATGACCCGAAACTAGTGTTCTTTGATGAGCCCATGTCCGGGCTCGATCCCATGGGGCGGCGCGAAGTGCGCGACCTGATGGAGCAACTCAAGCACGAAGGCAAAACTGTTTTCTTCTCCACGCACATTCTTTCTGACGCCGAAGCGCTTTGCGATCGGGTTGCGATCATTC
>JBAVQD010000094.1:0-12731 GCA_049693675.1 Candidatus Sulfotelmatobacter sp.
GTTCTCGCCGGAGAGCAAAGTCTCTGTCTCCAGCTTGTCGACCAGTTCGCGCAGCGAATCGATCTCACGCCGCAATTCCGCATCGACGCTCTCGCCTTCTTTCGCCAGATCAAAGTAGGCCGCAATGTCGTCGCTGCGGCGGCCCAGATCGGCGTCCGTGGCGAGCAGGTGCTCCAGCCGCTTTTTCTCGCGCATGACCTGCTGCGAGCGCTGCGGATTCGACCACAGATTCGGGTCGGCGGACTGCTTCTCAATTTCGGCTAATTGCGGACGGAGTTTGCCCGCGTCAAAGATACTCCCGGAGCTCGCGCACCTTCTTGCTCAACAACGCGTATTCCTGCTCGAACTCTTGATTCATGGGGATGTTTCTGCTTTCTTCCCTGGCTGCAAGCGAAGCGTAAAGCGCGCGAACAGCGCTGCTGCTGAAATTATCGCACACAGATAGGCGAACCAATCTCCGTGCCGCGTGTAGAACGTGGTTACGGAAGTGAGGGCATAAGGCGCAACCAGAACGCCGCGTTCTTTCCGCGCAAGCCGGGCCACCGTTCTTCCATAAGGATCGATCGACGCTGTCACTCCCGTGTCCGTCGAACTCAAAATCCAGCGGTCGTTCTCGATCGCCCGCATGCGCGTCTGATTGAGATGCTGAGCGTAAGCCCCGCTGTCTCCGTACCATCCGTCGTTCGAAATGTTTACGAAGACTTGAGCGCCGTTATCTGCAAACTGCCGCACTTCATCCGGGAACACCGACTCGTAGCAAATGAAAATCCCCAGCCGTTCGCTTCCCGCGTCCAGGGGGGCTCGCGATTCTCCTGCTTTAAATTCTCCGACTTCTTTCGTAAGCCCGCCCGCAAATGCAAACAGTTTGGGAAACGGCAAGTATTCTCCGAAGGGCACCAGATGCACTTTGTCATAGCGCGCAGTCCAATCGCCCGTAGGACTGACCAGCGCCGCCGAGTTGAAAACGTCCGAAGCGGCTGCTCCGCCTGGCGTTGCCGGCGTACTTCCAATGGCGCCAGTGACGACCCAGGTATGGGTGGCGCGAGCCATCTCGCTTACCGGTTCTCGAAACAATGGATCATTCGAAAAAAAAGGCGCGGGAGATTCCGGCCACACGATCAAGTCCGCTTTGCCTTGCGCCGATTCGATCGCCCGCGATGACGACGAACTTGGACCCTCCGCCTGTGCGCTAATATCAGTTAGTTGGTGCAGCGTGCGTTCGAAAGTATCGCGCGTCCAATTTTCATCTACCGGAATATTTTCCTGCACCAGCAGCGCCGCGCGATCCGCGGGAATCGCGGGAGCATCCACCAACCGTCCCGCCTGCAGTACGGCAGCCGCTGCCAATGAAGCCGCCAGCAAGATGGCCCGGTTCTTTCTCGGCACCAGGAACGCCGCAGCCACCGCGACGTTTACCAGCATGATCTCGAACGAAATGCCGTAGACTCCAGTCCATGTGCTGATACGGCTCAGCGAAATGTTGCCCACTTGCGCGGTGCCCAACAAATCCCAAGGGAATCCGGTGACGCGAGTTCGCGCCAGCTCCGCGGCCACCCACAGAAAAGGTACGGAGACTAATGCCAGCCGGTTATCGCGCCTCGGTCCCGCCGCAAGTCCCAACAGCAGCCCAAACAGTCCGTGGTAGAGACCAAGGTAAAGACAGAAGAGGAACAGCGCCAGCGCTGCCGCCGTCACGCTTAGCCCGCCATGCTCGTGCATGGTGTCGTAGATCCAATAACAAGTGCCGGCGTACCAGAGAATGCCGGAAATGTAGGCCAGCAAAAACGCCTGCCCCGGAGTCGCAGCCTGTAGATTAACCGAGCCGTCTATCTCAAGCGCGCCAGCTGGCCGCGCCCGCAACAAAGCCACAATCAGCGGAGCGAAGGCCACCCACGACAAAATATAAAGTCCAGGCAGGGGGAAAATAAGGATCTGCAACAGCGACGACAGTCCAACCAATAACCACGCGCTGTAATGAATTTGCCTCACCGGCAAGAATAACAAAACGGCCTAGTGTCGACAGAGACCAAGAATTCTCTTGTCATTCCGAACCGAGCTGAAAGCTCGGCGAGTGCCTGCCCTGAGCCTGCCGAAGGGAATCTGCTGTCTTCGCCGTCCCCACGATCCCACGCACAAACTCAGCAATCTCCGCCGTCACATAAGGCGGAGGAGAGATTCTGAATACGGGCCGGTGCGCCACTGGCTTTAACGAAACCCCATGCCATGCAGCATCGGGACGATCATGTAGAATCACGGCCCCAGCACGATCCATAAACTCCTGTGCTGACTTCTTAAAATCCTCAGTTCCCGGATCGAGCACCGTCATGTACAAATCCGGTCGCATAAATTTGAGTATGCTGTTCGATTCCACGATCACATTGCCAGCCGATTCGATCCGCCGCCGCAACGCCGGCATTGCCTCAGCCAGTCTTCCCTGCTCCGTCCTAACCCATAGCGACCGCGCCGCACCTGCACTCAAAAAGCGGGATGTGTCTGATTCACTATTGCGGTTCGTTTCCTCGGAAATCGCCCACGAATGATCTCCCGTTGCGCAGTCGCATGCTTGTCCGTTCGCCGAACAAATTCCGTGTCCATATTGCGTGATCTTTACCGCCGTCCAATCGTACTCAGGCAGCGCTGCGATCAAACCCGCGACCACGCTGGTCTTGCCCACGCTTCGCGAATGCCCGCCGATCACCACGATCGCCATGTCTACCTCTTTTTCGCTAACCTGGCCAGCGCCGCCAGTTGCTTCAGATATTGCCGCACGGGTTGCGCCGGAGTTCCCCAGAACGCCACGCCCTTACCGCGCAAAACTTTATTGGGCAACACGCCACCTTGCCCGCCCAACATCACGCCCTCTCCAATGCGGGCATGTTCGCCAATGCCCACCTGACCACCAAGTACTACATCGTTTTCAATCACGATGCTGCCGGAAAGTCCGGTCTGGGCCGCAATCACCACATTCTCCGCCAGTTGGCAATTGTGGCCGACGTGCACCAGGTTATCGATCTTCGATCCGCGTCCAATTCGCGTTTCGTCGAGCGCGCCGCGGTCGATCGTTGTGTTGGCCCCAATCTCTACGTCGTCTTCAATCACCAGCCTGCCGACCTGGGGAAACTTCTCATAGCGTCCACTCTGCGGATCGCGCACGTATCCGAAGCCGTCACTTCCCAGCACCGCCCCTGCATGCACAATCACGCGATTGCCCAGGGTCGTTCCCGCATAAACCGTTACATTCGGATAGATGTGGCATTCGTTTCCAATCTTCACTCCGCGCCCAATTGCACAGCCAGCGCCGATCCGCGTCCCCTCGCCGATTTCCGCATCCTCAGAAATCACTGCACGTTCCTCAACCATGACTCGCGTCCTGAGTCGTACGGAGGAATGAACCACCGCACTCACATGCATTCCAGCAGCGGACTGTTGGCCATCTTCATCCCGCAAAAAGCGAGCTGCCCTGGAAAACGCCAACTTAGGATGACTACAGATCAACAGCGGTTTCCCCTCTACAGCCGACGCGAACTTTCCCGCAATCACTGCTCCGGCGCGCGACTTCAGCGCTTGCGAGAGATGCTTTTCATCTTCCACGAACACCAGGTCATTCGACGAAGCCGACGCAATGCTGGCCACGCCGCTCACCTCAACATCCCCATCCCCCAGCATGCGAGCCTTCACCGCCTCGGCGATATCTTTCACCTTGTGCGTCATCGCTCCCACTTTATCGCACAGCGCCATGCAGATGAAAGTCAGAGTCTTGCCGGTTGGCGAAAAGACTGTTCCAGACGATAATCGAAGAACGCGGTCCTCGCGAAACAGAAGTCAAACGCAAATCGGTACATCCATGACTCTCCGAATCCCACGCTTGTACGCGATCTTGATCGCAATGTTTGCGTTCGTCACGCTCGCGCTCCCGATCCCCGCCTCCGCACAGCAGCTGGCGAGCCGCCTTATCCTCAAGGACAGTTCTTACCAGTCAGTCACGAAGTATGAAGTCAAAGGCGACCGCGTCCGCTATTACAGCGCCGAGCGCGAGGAGTGGGAGGAGATTCCTTCATCCCTTGTAGACTGGCCCGCCACAGAAAAATACGAGAAGGAACGGGCCGCAGCACCAGCCATCCCCGAAGCCGCCCTCATCGATAAAGAAAGTAGCGCCGACCGTGCGCTAGAAGAGGCCCGGCTTCCACAGGTTGCTCCCGGCCTGCGCCTGCCCGAACTTTCAGGAATGTTCCTGCTGGACAATTTCAAGGGTCAGCCACAACTCGTCGAAGTGCAGCAGGGCGAAGGCGTTCTCGATCACAACGGCAAGGGAAATATCCTGCGCGGCGTAGTTGCCAGCGGCAAGGAAACGATAGAACTGGATGGCAGCCACGCTGCCGTTTACTCCCACGTTGGAGTACCTTCTATCTACATCAAGATGGATGACGATTCAGATCAAGCCCCGCCGCCGGGAGAAACTGCGTCCGACAAGCCGTCTCTGCCCAGCCTCGACGCTCCGCGTGCCGAACCCCAACATCCCGAACAGGCCGAACAAGCTACCGCTCCCGATCGGTTTCGCATCGTGCGCTTGAAAATAAGGAACGGCAAGCGCATTGTCGGTGAAATGAAACGAGCCAGCACCGGAAAGGTCACTCAGGAACAGGATTCGGTGAAGAGCACTACGGACCACGTGGGCACCGGATGGCTCAAGCTAACTCCAACCCAGGATCTCACTCCGGGCGAATACGCTGTCGTGGAAATGAAGGGCAGCGAGGGCGTGAACCTTTATATCTGGCCCTTCAGCGTCAATCCAGATGGCCCTGCCAATACAAATCCATGGACGCCAGATGTCAAAGCAAAGAGTGCGGCGCCAACGAGTCCGAAGTGAATTCTTATTGAGCCATCGCTGATGTGTAACTGGTTGCGCCCATTTCGCGGTTTCGTCCATCGTCCGGCTAGCTCCCTATCTGCGAAGGGCTATTTCTTAAGTGAGACTGGCGTGAATGCGAAGGGCTTCGGCAGCTTTACGGAGGCGCTTGTCTCTCGTCCAAAGCAGCGTGGGCGAATGGATAAAGACCGAGGCAATCAGATGAGCGTCGGTAAGACCGATGCCAAGGTTGTACAAACGACGAACCTCAATCATTCGCCGCACTTCGTCGAGTTGCGCTACTCTCACCTGCGGTAAAAGATCCAGCAACGCAAGCGTCCTGGCGCGCTCGCGGAGCGATCCAAGAGCAAGTTCCGCAATGATAAGAGGATGGATAACGATATTTCCCAGCCTGAGATGTTCGCGCATCTCGCGGTTTCGTGAACGGAAATGGTCGATCCAGATCGAGGTATCCGCAAGTATCAATTCGCCCGAGCTCCGCGGCGAGGAACGCTCTTCAATCCGGGCATGGTGCCGCCCAACGACGCCAGTCTGCGGGCACTTTCGCGCTCAATGAGGGCCTTGAGCGCTTCCCGAATCAACGCCGTTTTTTCCGCTACCCCAGTGAATTCTTGGGCCGTGCGTACGAGATCGTCATCCAGGGAAATGGTGGTTCGCATAAAACAAGCTTTAAGCACCAATTATAGCATCAGATGATGCCATTTACTGTGCTCAAGCGATTATTCGCGATCTGATTGGCTGCAGGCGCACCCAATCTCACTTCATCACGCCGCGCTGGGCAATCCCAATATTGTCCCGCGTGGTGTTTTTCACCAGATACATCATCTCGTCGGCCTGGCGGATGATGTCGTGCGCGTCGCGCGCGTCGTGCGGATAGGTGGCGAGTCCAATCGAAGCCCGCACATTCAGATTCAACCCTTCATCGCGGCAGAAACAGCTGGCGCGCATGCCATCGCGCAACCGCTTGGCTACCACCAACGCCTGATCCTTCCCGGTCTGCGGAAGCAGCACAACAAATTCGTCTCCGCCATAGCGGAAGGCAAAATCAATCAACCGCAACTGCGCCTTCACCAGGTAACCAATTTCCGCCAGGAGTTTGCTGCCGATCAAATGTCCGTGAGTATCGTTTACCGCCTTGAAGCGGTCCAGGTCGATAAACAGCACGCTGAACTCATAGCCGAAACGTGACGACCGGTAGACTTCCGTTTCCAGCGTTTTATAAAGATGGCGCGCATTATAAAGGCCGGTGCAGTCATCGGTAATCGTCAGCTCCTGAATCTTCTCTACCCAGCGCGCATTTTCAATGGCGATCGCGGCGTAGTCGCACAATGCCTGCAAAAAGAAAATCTCCTGCTCGTTGAATTGCGAAATATCCGCATTGACCAGCTGGATAACGCCCAGCACACGCAAACGGGACCGCAAGGGTACGCAGATCACGGATCGGGTTTCGCAATGCGTTGCCTCGTCAATGCGTTTGGCAAAACGAGGGTCGCTTTCCACGTCAGCGAGAACTACCTGCTCGCCGTGTTTGGCCACCCATCCAGCGATACCTTCGCCCAGCTTCAGTCGAATATCTTTCAACGCCTCGGCCGCTGCGCCCACCGCAATCGCGAAGTAGAGCTCGTCCTTCTGCTCGTCCACCATCAGCAACGACCAGGTATCGGGACGGAAATATTCCGCCATTTTTTCCATGATGGTCTGCAGGATCGAATCGAGGTCCAGCGACGACGTCAGCGCTTTCGCTACGTCGTGAAAGATATTGAGTTCCTGGCTCTGGCGGGTTAGTTGCGTGCCGGCGGCCTCGGACATGGGGGGTTCCTTTATCTCCCGTTGCTGCGGGCGCTGCATCCCGCGAATGTTCTGCTTTGAGCCTTGATCAGCGAATTGTTACCCAAGTTTTAAGGTCGACAATTCGCTGCATGGACGAGTGACAGTTCCAAAAATTATAGAGTCGCATTCTCCACGCGGCAATAACCGTTGGTAACCAGTACCCGTAACGCCAATGGATACTTCACATAGAAAGCCCCAGGCAGGCGAGATTCTCCCTTAACGCGGCATCCACTCCGAGCGTATTCTGATATTTATGCTGCGAATCATCCCCCGCCACTCTTTGCTCGCCGTCGCCGCGGCAGTCGCCATTACCGTTTTCTCTTTAGGATTGGCGGCGCTCGCAGCCGCGCCGGTCGACCCGAAAACTGTAGCCGAAGTCGATGCCGGCCTCGGCCCGTGCACCGCTGATTTCACCATTACAGATGAAGCGGCCAAGCCCGTCTACGCAGCCAACATCCGGGTGCACATCGCTTATGGATTCATGAGCCTGCACAAACTGGATCTTCAAGCCGGAACCAATGCCGACGGCAAGGCCCGTTTCATAGGGCTTCCCGAGAGTTCCAAGCAGGGGCTTTTTTTTGTGGCCTCCGAGGGCGATCGTGAAGGGTCGGCTTTCGATGATCCCGCGAAGACCTGCAAGACCCAGTTCACCATCGTGCTGCGAAAGAAGCCAGCGGAACAGCCCTGAAAACGCTTGTGTGCGGCAGCAGCCAGCCACGGGCGGCAACGTGGCCTTCCACAACGTTCTGGCATCCGCGCCCGGCTTCGCCTATGATGATTGTCATCTCGACGCGGGCTGGCAGACGTTCCGCCCGCCGGAGTTCCTTTTGCCGACCTTCGGGGAAAATCTGCGCAAACAGCGCGAGCAGCGTGGCCTCTCGCTCGATGCCATCTCTACCATCACAAAAATCAGCCCACGCATGCTGCGCGCCATCGAGGAGGAACATTTTGAGCAACTTCCCGGTGGCGTCTTCAACAAAGGTTTCGTCCGCGCTTACGCCCGCCTGGTCGGCCTCGATGAAGACGAAGCGGTGTCAGACTATCTCGCCGCGCTGCGCGAGAGCCAGATTCAATCCCAAACCATTCTTCCCAACTTCCGCAACTCGACGACAGAAACTGCGGAAGAGGACGAAGAAGATCGCCGCAGAATCAATACTGACGCCGGCGTGACGCATCTGCGCAACCGCGACCATGCGGCAAGCCCGCGCGTCGACCGCGTAATAAACAAGCGGTCCATCGATCCGCCTCCGGATCGCCGTCTCCATCAGGAAGACCGCCGCAAAGACGCTCGCCGCAAAGACGACCGCGAGACTCGTCCTCAGACTCTCAGCAACGTACATCCCAACAGCCACGGTGCGAGCAGCCAGGACCCAAACAATAACGATTTAGATAGTGGAAATCAAATTAGTAGAGATCAAAGCAGCGAGGTCCGTTCCAACGGAGATCATCCTCAACCTGCGGTCGACGAATATGTTCCGACGCCGCCCCTGTCTTTTCTGAACCTGACGTCCACAGCGCCGGATCGCCCTATCGAGGCAAATTCTCGACCTCACGTTAACGAACCGGATGGCCCTTCACACCCTGTTCCCTGGGGGAAATTGGCTGCAGCCCTGCTGGTCATTACATTGATCTTAGCCTTCTGGACACTGCGACGCCGCAACCAAACATCGGCGGCAGTGCAGCCTTTGACTTCTGCTTCCCTGCCCTCTTCCACGGAGAGCGCCACTTCCCCGGCCGCAGTCTCACCCGCGGTCCCCGCCCCGGTCTCGGCCAAGCCGACTCCCGCCGCTACGCACGGGAACCGTCCCCCAGTATCGACGGCTGCTGCTACCGCCGCTCCGGTCGCTGCGGCTGCCGCAGTCCCGGCTGATGCCGACGTCAACCCTCCAGTGCCAAAGCCGCGCTCGCAGGTAGTTGCGCCGAAGCCGCCACACGCCTTCACGCTTCTGATCCGCGCGGATCAGACTTCGTGGGTTTCAATCATTGCCGATGGCCAGCCGATAGCCAGAGAAACGCTGATCGCGCCGGCCAATACCTCGGTCCGCGCCAATCACGACATCACGGTAAGGGCAGGCAACGCCGCCGGCATCAGCTTCATGCTCGATGGCAAAGAGATCCCGGTTCAAGGCAGTCCTGGGGAAGTTCGCACCTTTACCTTCGATGCTACGGGCCTGCGATCCTCCGCCCCGGCGCAACCCACGAACCCGGCTCCCTAGCCGCTTCTAATATCTGAACCGGGAGTGTCCAAAGGTTGCGCGAGCTATTTCATTCCTCCCCAAATTTCTTTAGATCCTCCGGTCCATCCGCTAGAGCCACAGCGTTCTTACCCTGAACCATCTCCCGAACTTTTTCCACCACATCGGGATTGGCCAAGGTTGTGATATCGCCGGTGCTCATGTTGTTTGAGAGCGCCGCGAGAACCCGGCGCATGAGTTTGCCGGACCGGGTTTTCGGCATGTCCGGAACGATGAGAACCCTGCGCGGGCGGGCAATCTTGCCAATCATAGTTTCGATGGCCTTGTTTACTTTGTCGATGATCGCCGGACTTGGCTCTATACCGGGCCGCAGGGCGATATAAACCTCGGGCACGCGGCCCTTGATTTCGTCCACCACTGGCACTACGGCCGCTTCCGCCACTTCGGGAACCGTCAGGCACGCAGACTCGATCTCTTTCGTACCCAGCCGGTGGCCAGCCACGTTGATGACGTCATCTACCCGCCCCAGAATCCGGAAATACCCGTCCGCGGCCAGCACTGCGCCGTCCGCCGCAAAATACGGCCAGTCATGCCAATCCTTGCTGTTACGATCTTTGCAGTATTTGCTGTAGTACTGTGTGACGAAACGGTCGCGATCACCCCAGATGGTCTGCATAATTCCCGGCCACGGATTACGAATACAAATGTTTCCTGCTTTCCCCGATCCAGCCGGAATTTCCTCCGAGTTCTCATCCATGATGCTCGGATAGATGCCGGGCATGCCGGGACCGGCGCTTCCGGGCTTCATCGGATCCAGGGCCGGCTTGGTGCTGCACAGAAATCCCCCGTTTTCTGTTTGCCACCAGGTATCGACAATCACTGCTTCGCGCTTCCCTACCGTCTCGTAATACCAGCGCCACACCTCGGGCTCGATGGGTTCACCCACCGTGGTCATGTGCTTGAAGTGGTAGTTGTACTTAGCCGGTTCATCATGACCAGCTTTGCGCAACATGCGTATGGCGGTCGGCGAGGTGTGGAAGATATTGACATCCAGACGCTCGGCGATTCTCCACACTCGGCCCGCATCCGGATAAGTCGGAACACCTTCGTAGAGCACACTTGTAGCGGCCAGCGCCAACGGACCGTAAACAATATAGGAGTGGCCCGTGATCCAGCCGATATCGGCCATGCACCAATACACGTCCTCGGGATGAATGTCCTGGATGTATTTCGAAGTACCGGCTACATAGGAGAGATAACCACCGGTACGGTGCTGGCAGCCTTTCGGTTTTCCAGTGCTGCCGCTGGTGTACATCAGAAACAGCGGCGCTTCTGCATCCATGGGAACGGGAGGAACGATCTGGCCCGAATATTTCGGCAGAATCTCGTCTACGAAGAAATCGCGTTCTTTCGCGAATGGCGAGGCGGACGCGTTCTTGCCGGGATGCCGCCTCCAGACTAAAACCTTGTCTACGATCTGGCCTTCCTTCTTAGCGATTTCGAGCGCGATGTCAGCACCGGCTTTGTGATCGATCATCTTGCCGTTGCGGTAGTACCCATCCATGGTGATGAGGACACGGCTGCCGGAATCGGCAGCGCGCATGCCGCAAGCTTCGCCGCTGAATCCGCCAAACACGACAGAATGAATCACGCCCAGGCGGGCGCAGGCCAACATGGTAATCGGCAACTCGGGCACCATGGGCATATGAATGGTGACGCGATCTCCGCCCTTAAGGCCGCAGAAATCGCGCAGCAGGGCCGCGAATTCGTTCACTCTTATATAAAGTTCGCGGTAGGTAACAGAAACAGTCGCTTCGGATTCCGGCTCGGGAACAAAAATTAATGCAGCTTTATTTTTGTATTTCGCGAGATGACGATCGACGCAGTTGTACGAAGCGTTGATCTTGCCGCCTACGAACCATTTCCAGAACGGCGGATCGCTGGTGTCGAGCGTAGTGTGCCAGTATTTATCCCAGGTCAACAGGTCAGCGTATTCACGAAAACATTCGGGAAAGTTTTTCTCGCTGAAGCGCTCCATCACGCCGGGATCGGTCAGATTCGCCTGGCCGACAAATTTCGCGGAGGGATAATAGTATTCTTCCTCGCGCCAATGAACTGCGATCTGAGCCTGAGTCGTCTCGATCACCGTATTCTGCTTCTCAAGGATCTGAGCCATATCATGTCACCCCTTAGATTTCTTAATTTGTGACGCAATCCCGACAGTCTCGTTTCAAGTGCTTCATGGATTGGCGGAGCCCCGGGCTCCGTTCAAGCCTGTACGACGGACCTGTGCACCTTAACGCAATGGCTTTGGCGAGCTAGGCTACCACCGGAAGCTTGGTTCCTGCCAGCTGTCCTCCAGTCAAGACTGGGCGTTTGGCCAGGAATTCGCAGATCAGAGCAACCGCCGCCAAAGCCGCTGCCGTGTAGAACGCCATCTCATAGTTGTGGTATTTGTCGAACATCCAACCGCCGATGCGGCCACCGAGAAGACCGGCAACACCCCAGGCGGTGAATAGCAGCCCATAGTTAATGCCCACATTCTTCGTGCCCCAGAAATCGGCTGCCGTCGCCGCGTTAACCGAAAGCTGGGTACCGTAGCACCAGTAAACAATGAACAGCATCACGAACAATCCCGCCACGTTGCCGCCTACATGATACAGAATAGGCATGGCGACCATAGAGATGCCGATCATGAGCCGCAGCACGTTCAGTCGACCCAGGGCATCGGACATCCAGCCGGACAGAATGCGCCCCGAGGCGTTTCCAGCCGCGCCCACGATCAAGCCAAATGAAGCCAGGGTGGTGCTGGGTATGCCCACGCTCTTGGCAAAGGGCACGAGCTGGCTGATGACCATGAGGCCAGCGGCGCAGCCAAACGCGTAGGCGATCCACAGAAAGTAAAAAGAAGGTGTTTGCAACACCTCGCCGGGAGTGAAGTCGTGGGCGGTAGCTGCAACTTTGGAGGCCGGAGCAGGCGTCCAGCCGGCGGGCTTGTAGCCTGCGGGTGGGTTCTTCAGCAGAAAGGCGCCAAATACCGTCATGGCAAAGAAAACTACGCCCAGAACTTCGAACGTCGTGCGCCAGCCAAAGTGGGGAATCAGGTAGCTGGCTGCCAGGGGGCCAAAGATTGCTGAACCACCTCCGTATCCACCTACTGCCAGCCCCACCGCAAGACCGCGCTTATCCGGGAACCACTTCGACATCACAGGAATCGGAGTCGCGTAACCAAAACCGTTGCCTAGCCCTCCGAGAACTCCGAAGAAGATGAAAAACTTGGTCAGGCTATCGGCATAAGAGCACAAGAAAAAGCCAAGGCTCACCAGAACTGCGCCAATCAACGAGATTTTGAAAGGCCCGAGTTTATCCTGTAACCGGCCAGCCACGATGAACGTCAGCGCAAAGACCACCACGGCAATGGTGAATACCATCGAAGTCTCGGCACGTTTCCATTTGAACTCTTTCTCTAACGGTGCGACGAACACACTCCAGGCATAGAGTGAACCCAGAGCCATGTTCATAGACACGCCGCCGACTACGCGCCACCAACGGCTTATCCCAAGGGTGCCAGCGTCAGAAGTGTTATTTGTGTTGGCCATAATTTATCTCCTTCTTCCAGGCAAGCGAAATGCTAACGGCGAGCTGTTCTTTTTGCGGATAAAACTCCGATCACAGATCTTCGTCCCACAAACCTCTTGTGCGTAAGCTCTCACAAACGGCGCTGCAAAGTTCTGAGCCCATCATGTGCAACTAAGGTTGCGATTTTTGTAGGCTAGCCGTCACGTTCACCACTATCGAACCCGCCTCTACTGTAAGGTCTCGCTTCCACTGGATAAATC
>JBAVQD010000095.1:0-19252 GCA_049693675.1 Candidatus Sulfotelmatobacter sp.
AGCGCCCATTCCCGACTTTACCGACTTCCGGAGACGGACCCGGCTCCGCGTCATAAGGCGTTCCCCGTACCGAACTTGCGACCGGCGCAGTGCGGGCCTCTTTGGTGCACTACAATATACGGGAGGAGGTGCGCGAGTTTGGCAGCGCACTGACCGACGTTAGACGCTCATGCTGACCGACAAAGAAGTTCGCGAGATCCGCTCCCGGTTCCAAATCTTCCAGCGCAAAATTTATCTCAATAGTTGTTCGCAAGGCGCCCTGTCCGATGCCGTTGAGAACGGCATGACCGAGTTCATGGCGAGCTGGCATGGGCACGGTTCGCCTTGGGAAACCTGGGTCGAACGCTATGAGGCGGCGCGAACCGCGTTCGCAAAGTTTATCCACGCGAGCCCCGATGAAGTTGCCATCGTCACCAGCGTTTCAGCGGGCATCAACGGCATCGCCAGCGCATTGAATTTCCGTGAGCGCAACAAAGTTGTCATGGGCGAGTTTGAGTTTCCCACCATGGGGCACGTTTGGCTCGCGCAGGCCGTTCGAGGCGCCGACGTGCGATTCGCGAGAGCAGTAGGCGATACGATTCCAGCAGCGAATTACGAAAAGCTCATCGACCGCAACACGCTCATCGTGCCGCTCACCCATGTCTGCTTCAAGAACGGATTTCGTACTCAAGTCGCCGACATCGAGAAAATGGCACACGGCGCCGGCGCTCTTGTCATGCTCGATGATTACCAGGATTGCGGTACCCGCCCGGTTGACGTGAAAGCGATGAATCTCGATTTCTACGTTGCCGGAACGCTGAAATATCTTCTTGGACCTCCCGGCCTCGCTTTTCTGTACGTTCGCAAAGAGCTTATTCCATCGCTTACGCCTTCGGTGACGGGATGGTTCGGGCAGGCGAATCCGTTCGCCTACAACCCGCAGCACTTTGAGCTTTCGCCGACGGCGCGCAGATTCGAATCGGGTTCTCCATCGGTTCCCAATGTGTACGGCGCGATGCCCGGCTTTCAGATGCTGCAAGAAATCGGGATGGAACATATTGCCAGTCACGTCGGGAATCTAACGCAATCACTTTTGAGCCGCACCCGCGATCTTGGCATTCTCGCCAAAACTCCGGGTAAAAGTTCGGGACCGCTGGTGGTGTTGCAGTGCCAGGATTCGACCCAGATGGTGAAAAAGCTGGCTCAAAGCGCTATCGTCGCCTCGAACCGTTTCGACGGCCTGCGAATCTCGCTTCATGTCTATAACACGCTCGACGACGTGAACGCTGTCGCAGAAGTTCTCGAGGAGAACATGCATCTCATGGCCGTTGCTCCTGCCGGCATTGGCAGCCATGACTGATCAATCGCGCCCCGGCACTGCAGCCAGCCTCGCGCCAGAATCTCCGATCACAGACTCGGAGGGTCTGCACCGCGGCCTCACCCAAAGACAGCTCACCATGATGGCCATCGGCGGCGCGATCGGCGTCGGCCTGTTTCTGGGAAGCGGCGTCACCATTCGATTGGCGGGCCCGGCGGTCATTCTCTCTTATCTTCTGGGCGCTGGTATCGCTTTGATCATGTCTTACGCGCTCGCGGAAATGGCAGTCGTGCATCCGGTCGCGGGAGCGTTTGGAGTGTACGCCGAAACCTATCTCAATCCATGGGCAGGATTTTCCGTTCGTGCGACTTACGGCGTGGCGCAGATCATTGCCATCGGCGCGGAAGTCACCGCCGCCGGTATATACATGTCCTATTGGTTTCCGAAGGTTCCGCAATGGATTTGGGTGGTGCTGGTTTCCGCCGCACTGGTGGCGCTCAATTCCATGCAGGTCAATCGTCTCGGCGAGTTTGAATACTGGTTTGCCATGATCAAACTGGCGGCCATTATCGCGTTCATCGTCGTCGGAATCTTTCTGATTTTCGGCAGCGGATCTCACGGCGCTGCCGCTTGGGCCAACCTGACGCAGCACGGAGGATTTTTGCCTGCGGGATGGAAAGGAGTCTGGCTTTCGCTCACCATCACGATCACCAGCTATATGGGAGTGGAAGTCATCGCCGTAACTGCTGGCGAAGCCGAACACCCCGAAGTCACGATACCTCGCGCCATGCAAAACATTATCTGGAGGCTCATCCTCTTTTATGTGCTCGCGATTGCCATCATGGTGGCAATGGCTCCCTGGAATCAGACCACGGGCGCATCGAGCCTCTCAGGCAGCCCGTTCGTGCTCGCATTTTCCGCTGCACATGTGCCCTTCGCTGCCGCGATCATGAATTTCGTGGTGCTAACGGCAGCGCTTTCGAGCGTCAACACCGACCTCTATCTTTCGACGCGCATGCTGTTCTCTCTTGGCCGGGAAGGCTATTTCCCGGGCTGGATGGCCAAGGTGAGCCGCAACGGCGTGCCGCATCGCGCTCTGTTGGCTTCAACCGCGGGAATCATCGCCGCCATCCTGCTGGCTATCGTTGCCCCCAAAAACGCATTTCTCATGCTTTATGGAACGGCAGTCGCCGGGATGCTCTTCGTGTGGCTGGTGATTCTCAACAGCCATCTCGGTTTTCGCAAAGCCGTTGCTCGCGAGCGGCTGTTAAGTTTGCCCATGCGCCTGCCAGTGCATCCGTTTTTTACTCTCACCGGCATCGTCTTGCTGGTCGCAATTTCGATCACAACCTTCTTCGTCGATGGGTTGCGATGGTCGGTCCCCGCCTTTTCTGTTTTTCTCGGCCTCATCACTCTTCTATATTTTCGCAACCGGGAAACGAAGATCGCCGCACAGCTTTCCTCCTCTCATGCCGAGTCAGAGTAACCCTCCTCAAGATGATCGCGAACGAGCTCGGCTGTGCCGGGAGACGTACTCGGCGCTCCGCGCCCAATTCAAAGGCGATCTCTTGCGCGCAAGCGACCCCGGATACGAAGAGGCGCGGACAATCTGGAACGGCATGGTTGCACGGCGACCGGGCTTCATCGCGTACTGCGCTGATGTGAGCGATGTGCGGAGCGCGGTGCGAGTCGCAAGCGATATTGGCATTCTTGCCGCCGTCCGTTGTGGAGGCCATAGTCTCGCGGGCTTCAGCACATGTGACGGCGGATTGGTAATCGACTTGTCGAGAATGCGCGACGTGTCTGTGGATCCGGATGCGCGCCGGGCGCGTGTTGCCGGAGGGTGCTTATTGGGCTCGATCGATACCGCCACGCAAAAGGCGGGGCTGGTCTTTCCCTCTGGGGTCGTCTCTCACACCGGCGCCTCCGGGCTCATCCTTGGTGGAGGCACAGGATGGCTCACGCGGCGATTCGGGTTGTCCTGCGACAATGTCGAAGCTTTTACTCTGGTTACCGCCGACGGCTCCATTGCGCGCGCCGACTCAAAACAGAATGTGGATCTGTTCTGGGCTTTGCGCGGAGGCGGCGGCAACTTTGGAGTGGTGACTGAATTCGAACTGAAACTTCATCCGCTGAAGTCGGTTGTACTTGCCGAAGGCCTCACTCCTGAGGACAACATCCGCAAACTGCTCGAGTGCTGGCGAGGCGTCATGGCCGAAGCGCCCTTCGACCTGAAATGGAATCTTGACCTTCGCCTCGCTCCGCACAAGAGCAAAGTTCCGGCGCCACTTCGCGGACGGCCTGTGGCGGGCAATTCTCTAATTTGGACGGGCGCTCCGGAAGCTGCAGAGCCATACTTTCAGCGCGCTTTTTCGTTGTGTCATCCCGATTCCGTGCGCTGCCGAACCGTATCGTACCTAGACTTGCAAACTATGGCCGATTCCGACTTTCCCCATGGGCGCCGTTACTATATGAAGTCCGGGTATTTTAACTATCTCGACGATGTCACCATCGATCGATTTCTCGAAGCACTCGCCACAATTCCCTCACCCGCGACTCAGATCGAACTTGCTTACCTGGGCGGGGTGGCCGGCGAAGTGGCTGCCGAGGAAACCGCATTTGGCGATCGCAGCGCCCCTTTCATCATCAATCTGCTGGCGAATTGGGCCGACGCCGTCGACGACGCGTTGCACGTTTCCTGGATTCGCTCTGTCTTCGCAAAGCTCCGGCCGACGATGAAGCCAGGTGTCTACGTGAATTTCATGAGCGGCGATGAGCAGGACCGGGTTCCCGAAGCCTACCAGCAACGATGGGAGCGCATGGTCACGGTCAAAACCCACTATGACCCTGGCAATTTCTTTTGTTTGAATCAGAACGTTCGACCAAAGCTTTACTGCGGCTGAAGCTGCTGATAGATCGTCCTGGCGTTGTCGGCAAACGTGGCCTGATATTTCGGATACTGTCGGAAGTCGGCGTATTTCTCCATGTGAATCCGGCGGACGGCATCCTGTTCCTTCACACCGCTCCGGTAGGCGCCTCAATTGTATAGGATGGAATGCGAGCAGAATTTCCGAGTTAGATGGAAGAAGGTTTGATGATGTGGAAGAAGTAAGATTTGTCGTCAAGAGGCTTTCCGATGGACTGTCTCGCTTGCCATGGCGATTCCATCTGTCCATCGGCCGCGGACTCCTATCTGAAACTGATCGACTTTCTCTAGTCGCATCTGCGGAAGGCATCGCCGGCAGAATGGGTTCACTCCGCCGGCCAAAAGGGTAGACCTATTTTTCGATTTCATGCAATTCCGAACGATAGAAGTGACGGCGCTCGAAAAGCGGCAGCGGGACTTCGAAAACGCGAGTATCGCTAGGCTGGAATTCAAACTCCTTGCCGCACTCCGATGCAGGACAGATCGCTAAGGATTTTTCTTTGCTGAGCGCAAGCCGGTTCTGTGGTATGACGACCCAGATTCCGCACTTCGGGCAAGTGACGCATGAGCACGCAATGCGATCAGCCATACGAAAATTATACGGTCTTCGGTCTGCCGGGCGTCGGCTTGTGATTTAAGCGGTAGCGGATAGGTCGTCTTCCGCATCCTCTTCCCAACCTGCTTCGTTCTTCGTCTGTTCGTCGTACGCCTCCTGTTCTTTTTTCGCATTCCTCACCGGCAGCAGATCGGCGTGGCTGGGGGGAAAAACAAATGTCTGGACAAAATTCAGCCGGTCCGCGTTGAGCCGGTTTCCCACAATTTCCCGATGGTGCTGTTTGCAGAACTCGCAAAAATCTTCGGCCTCGATCAACTCCCGCTTGAGTCCGTTGTTTGGAACAATCCGGCACTTCAGCCAGCCCCGGTCGATCCATTTCTGCACCTCCTCGGCGCGTACGTGCAGAGCTTCAGCCAAGGCGTGTTTGGTAAACCAGTCCTCGCCCATGCGCGCATTCTCTCCCAGCCGGTGCAGCATGGATCGAACCGAAGTTCGCGACCGTCGCAGCAGGAAAGCAGCTTCCCCGAGAGAGCGAGAGGCGATCAGGTCGAGGAGCCTCTGTTGCTCCGGTTTCGTCCACTGTCGGTAACTGCTGGTCGACTTCACCCCCCAATGGCGGACGAGTCTCCAACATGCGCTTCTTGGATTCCCCGAGATTGCGGCAAGATTGGTGATCAGTTCCTTCAAGCCCTTGGGCTCACCGACTCCGGAGCCTTTTGAACCGGCGTCTTTCAAATATGCCTTTACCATTTCCCGTGCTGCTCCGGGCCAGCGAAACGTGCGACGGCGGAGTTCTCGACTCAGTTGTTCCATGACGCTGCAAGATTGTGGAAGCCGGACCCCACATCCCCTCCTACCTATACATGGCGGCGAAATAGGAATGTGTCTCACTCTCGACTGAAATTTTCACTGGCATGCGGCGATGGTGAATGCGCACAAGATTTTCATCGACACTGATCATGGATCGTGGGATTCTGCTGGGGGCAACATGGCAGTCGGGGACTGCATGTTCGACTTGGGCGTGCGGAATGGATGCCGACGTGAAAGGAGACGCCTACGAGGGCCTGCTGGAGAAAAACGCCGCCGATGTGAAGGGCGCGGGGCGGGACAGTACTTTACGCCGCGTCCGCTGATCCAGGCCCTTGTCGATGTGATGCGGCCGGCGACCCGGCAGACCATCCACGACCCAGCTTGCGGCACTGGTGGGTTCTTGCTGATCGCGCACGACTACGTCGGCCAGCACAACGAACTCGACCGTGACCAGAAGAAGCACCTGAAACTGAAGGCGCTCTCGGGCAACGAACTGGTGGATAGCGTGGCTCGGCTGTGCGTGATGAACCTCTACCTGCACGGTGTCGGCGGTAACGACTGCCCGATTGATGGCGGCGTGGACAGCCTGGCGGAGAAACCATCGGTCGCCTACGACATGGTGCTGACCAATCCGCCGTTCGGGAAGAAGTCGAGCATTACCGTGATCAACGAAGAAGGCGACGAGAGCAAAGAGGCGCTGACCTATGTCCGCGACGACTTCTGGGCAACCACGAGCAACAAGCAGCTCAATTTCCTGCAGCATGTGAAGTCGTGCCTCAAGATTCATGGTCGAGCAGCCATCGTGGTGCCCGACAACGTGCTGTTCGAGGGTGGCGCCGGAGAGACAATTCGCCGTGAGTTGCTGAAGCAGGCTGACGTTCACACGCTACTGCGGCTCCCCACGGGCATCTTCTACGCGCAAGGAGTGAAGGCAAACGTGCTGTTCTTCGACCGCAAACCGGCGAGCGCGACTCCATGGACGAAAACACTCTGGATTTACGACTTCCGCACGAATGAGCATTTCACCCTGAAAACCAATCCTCTGAAGCGCGCAGACCTCAACGATTTCGTCTCTTGCTACAACGCCGAGAATCGGCATGAGCGTAAGGAGACGGAGCGCTTCAAATCGTTCGCCTGCGAAGACCTGCTCAGGCGCGACAAGGTGAGCCTGGACATCTTCTGGCTGAAGGACGAGAGCTTGGAAGACTCGACCAATCTACCAGATCCTGACGTGATCGCCACCGAGATCGCGGAGGATCTACAGGCTGCACTCGACCAGTTCACACACATTGCTGCGGACTTGAGGAAATAAACCTACGCTGAAAACCCAAGCGAAATCTCTTGGACTGACCCACGCATAGCCACGGCTAAGTCTCGACTGACGGCGAGTCAGCAGTTGACGTGCCTGGGTGTGACTAGCTATTTTGCATGAATCTAGCCAAAGTAAGGCAACTATGGTAAAGTAAGGAATAGGGAGTGAGACGATGCAAAAACAGGCGACGATTACCAGCAAGGGACAGGTTACGGTGCCTCGCGAAATCCGGCGAGTGCTGGGGGTTCGGAGCGGGGATAAACTGCTCTTCGAAAGCGACGGCAAGGGTATACGCGTGCGGCCGGTTAGGAGCAAGAGTGCGTTTTCGAAGTATCGCGGCATTGGCAACTCCGAAATTCCATCGGGTCGAAAGAGCATTACGAAATGGCTGCGCGGGATGAGAGGAGAATGACAACCGCTATCGACACGAATGTGGTGATCGCATTGTGGGACAAAGACTCGGCATTGAGCTTGGCTGCACAAACCGCTCTGGATGCCGCATTTCATCGAGGGACTCTGGTCGCTGCTGCTCCTGTATTCGCGGAGTTGATCGCGGCGCCTGGTCGGAGCGAGGCGTTCGTCGGTTCCTTTTTCGAGGAGACAGGAATCGGCGTCGATTGGGAGTTGCCAGAGCAAATATGGCGATTGGCAGGACGAGCCTTTCAAGCTTATGCAGAACGTCGGCGTAAGCAGCGCGATGCCGGCGCGCGGCGCATTCTGGCGGACTTCGTTATAGGAGCTCATGCGGCCGCGAACGGTTACCGCCTTCTCACCCTAGACGATCGACTCTATCGCTCCTCATTCCCCACGCTGGCCATAGAGACCTTCTAAGTTCTCCGGGACCGGTAGATTGCACGGGGTTGGGTTCCGCCACGGAGCGATCGCTCTTGATGAAGCGCCGCTCGATTGTGTGCCAAAAGTGTGCTGAATTCAGCAAACAATCGCTCGTCGATCAGCAATTCTCGACTCACGGCCCATCAGTCGTTTTTCGATCAATTTCCAGCTTGCCCATTATCCGACCAGGATCGATGCCAACTGCGGATATCACTTTCTACGAGCCCATCTCTCATTCTTATTATGTGAAGTCTCGCTTCGATCGTGGCCGCGTCGGCGTTATGGGGGGGCATTAGCTTTGCCAGCCAGAATTGTTGTCGATTCCGTCAATACACTAAACCCTGTAGCCTCGGATAGCCGGCTTGGAGCGACACGAATTATTCGGCGTGAAAAGTCACGATTGCAATATAGTCTCAGAACGATGCCACGGTTGCTTGTGAACACGCCGCAGTGTTGTTGATGCAAACGGCTTCGTAATAAAATCTGATTTAATCCGAGAGTTGCTTCCGGAGATGGGGAGGGTGGCAATGGAAAACGATGGCAGCTTGAGCGAGTCAAAAAGCGCAGCGGCCCAAGGTGAGCCCTGGTGCGGTCTTTTAACCGGCGCTGGGCCGCGCGATCACATCGTCCAGCTTTATCAAGATCAACAATTTCTCAATCGAGCTGTCTGTCGCTTTGCGGCTGCAGCGATTGCTAACGGCGAAGGGGTAATTCTGGTTCCGACGGTCGCTCATTGGGACGCTTTTCGCCCCCGTTTGGAAAGTGAGGGCGTGGATGTGAAAGCCGCTGAAAAGCGGGGACAACTGACGATTGTTGATGCGGACAATTTGCTGCCAACCTTCGTGCGCGACGGAATGCCGGATTCGCCGGTTTTCCTAGGCTTAGCTGCAAACGTTGTTTCACAAGCTCGCGGAGACGGTCGCTACCCGAAAGTACGCTGGTGGGGCGAAATGGTTAACATTCTTTGGGAGCGCGGCGACGTTGCCGCGAGTATGAACCTCGAAGACTTGTTTGATAAACTCGCTCAAGAGCAAGATATTGCGATCTTCTGCTCCTTCTTGATGGATAACTTCAACGGAGACGTGCATGCTCGTATGCTGCCGAGACTCAGTGAGAATCATTCGCATCTTATTCCCGTCGAAGATTACTCTCGGCTTGAGCGAGCGGTGTCTGAAGCCCTTCGAGATGCCGTGGGCCCAGACGAGTCCCGCGTACTGGAGGACCGGTTGCTGTCGCGCTATCCCAGTTCGTTCGACATGCCGCGCTCTCAAGCGTTGCTTTTAGCATTACGTCAGACTCTCCCCCTTGTGGCCGATGATGTCCTGCAAAGGAGCAGCACGTTATATCGTAATACTGGCTAAAAACTAGAGATAATCCATGGCCCAGGATGACGAGTTCTCTCTAGCCGGAACTGTATCAGGCGACGCTCCAACATTGGTGACGACCGCCAACGAGATCAGTGTGCTTGATGCTGTTGATGTTCCGATAATTGTGATCAGCCGGGAGTGCACAGTTGCCCGCATCAACCGGGCCGCCATGACGGTGTTTGGCCTGAAGGCCTCGGATCTCGGCTGTTCTCTTGGCAATACTCTTGGGGGAGTGGAGAATCTCAGTAGAATCTGCACACGGGTGATCGCCGACGGAGCACCACACCGGCTCGAAACCTGCGATGGCGATAGATATTTTCTTCTCCGAATTGCTCCGTACGCCGGAAGCGATCGCGAGATTCTGGGCGCGGTGCTCACATTCACGAATGTCACGGCTTTTCGCGCAAGTATCGAGCAAGCCATCTACGAACGGGAATACACGAAGGCGATCCTCAACACAGTAGTCGATCCCGTGGTCGTTATTGACGCCAAGTTGCAGGTGCAGACGGCGAATCGGGCCTTCTATGCCATGTTTGCGGTTTCGCGGGATGAGACGCAGGGCATTTCGATCCGCAAGCTCGGGAATAACGAATGGGAAAGCTCCGGCGTATGGGAATCCGTGGAAAGTGCTCTTTCTGGTCTTAGCGCATTTCAACCTGTAGAGATCGACCGCGAATTCCCTATCGGTAGAAGGACGCTTGTGGTTGACGCACGCCGATTGGAGGGAATCGGGAATTCTCTGATCGTTCTCACCTTCCATGACATCACCGAGCGAAAGCAAGCAGAACGGACAACCTCACTGTTGGCTGCCATCGTCGATTCTTCAGATGATGCCATCATAAGTAAGAAGCTCGATGGGACAATAACCAGTTGGAATCAGAGCGCTGAGCAACTGTTCGGATATAAGGCAGAGGAAGCCGTCGGTCAGCATATTACGCTCATCGTCCCGTGGGAACGACGTTCAGAAGAAGAAGACATTCTCCGGTGCTTGGCAAGAGGCGAGCGAGTCGATCATTTCGAAACGGAGCGCAAACGCAAGGACGGCGCTACCGTGGATGTTTCACTCACGATTTCTCCCATCCGCGACGCGTCAGGGACGGTCATCGGAGCATCAAATGTAGCCCGCGATATTACTGAACGTAAGCAGGCGGAGCGAGCACTGTCGGAGCAAGCTCGCCTACTGGACTTGAGCAATGATGCGATCTTCGTTCGCGACGCCGGCGACCACATTACCTATTGGAACAAGGCGGCGACGGAGCTCTACGGCTTTACTCGTGAGGAAGCGTTGGGCCGCGTAGCCCACGAACTCCTGCAGACCCAATTTCCTGCGGATCTAGGAATGATCAACAAACAACTGCACCGCGATGAGCGCTGGAACGGCGAATTAGTTCACATAAGAAAGGATGGCGCGAAAGTCATAGTCATTAGCCGGTGGGCGCTTGATCGGAAAGCCGATGGAAACGCGCTACGCATTCTCGAAACCAACAATGACATCACGCTGCAAAAGCGAACCGAGAAGGCATTGCGCGAAAGCGAGGAGCGCTTTCGCGCTATCGTCGAAACCACTCCTGAGTGCGTCAAGCTGATGTCGGCAGATGGTACGTTATTGCACATGAATACACCCGGTCTGGCGATGGTTGGCGCTCATTCCGTGGACGAAGTCGTTGGCAAGAGTGTTTATGACTTGATTGCGCCGGAGGATCGGGATCGGTTCAAAGCCTTCAACGAGAGCATCTGCCAGGGCGGGCAAGGTTCACTACAGTTCGACATTATTGGGCTAGAAGGCGAACGGCGGCACATGGAAACCCACGCCGCACCCTTGCGAAATCCAGATGAAACTCTAGTGCATCTTTCTATTACGGCCGATATTTCCGAACGCAAGCAGGCGGAGGAGTTGCTACGCGGGAGCGAAGAGCGGTTCCGGGCGCTCGTGAACGCCAGTTCTGATGTGGTTTATCGCATGAGTCCCGACTGGAGCGAGTTGGGCCAGCTCGACGGAAGGGGCTTCGTTGCGGATGCGTGCGGACCGAAGAAAGATTGGCTGAATGAATATATTCACCCTGATGATCAGCCACTTGTGTTGGAGGCGATACGCGAAGCGGTGCGGACAAGGAATCCGTTCCAGCTTGAACATCGCGTTCGCCGAGCAGACGGAACGCTGGGCTGGACCTTCTCGCGAGCGGTTCCGCTACTCGATGGAAACGGCGAGATCTTGGAGTGGTTCGGTGCAGCCAGCGACATAACTGCTCGCAAAGAGGCAGAGGACAATTTCCGCAAACTGGCTCAAACACTGGATGCAGAAGTACGTGCTCGAACACGAGAGCTGGAGGAGCAGGCCAACCGTGTGCGCCAGCTCTCCTGGCGATTGCTGCGAAGCCAGGATGAAGAACGCCGGCATATCGCTCGCGAATTGCACGACAGCGTTGGTCAGACATTGACTGTACTTGACATAAACCTCGAACTCTTCATGCAAGAGGCGGGGTACAAATCATCTGAGGTTAACTCGAAGATTGAGGAAATCCAAAAAACCGTTCAACAGTTGCATCGCGAAATTCGCACGACCTCTTATCTATTGCATCCGCCGCTGTTGGATGAGAGGGGGTTATATTCCGCCATCAGTTGGTATCTCCAAGGGCTTAGGGAACGCAGCGGACTAGAAGTTCAGCTTGACATTCTTAAGGAGTTTGGCAGACTGCCGCGTGACATGGAACTCGTGATCTTTCGGCTGGTGCAGGAATGTTTGACGAACATTCACCGGCACTCCGAGAGTAAGACCGCATCGATTCGGATTGTCCGCGAATCGAATCAAGTTAGTTTAGAAATCAAGGACCAGGGCAAGGGCATGTCCGCCGTGCGTTTGGCTGAGATTCAATCGGGACGCTCAGGCGTCGGAATAAGCGGGATGCGGGAACGTCTTCGTCAATTCGAAGGGAGCTTGAATATCGACTCCGGTAGCGCAGGAACCCGCATTTTCGCGACCATCTCTTTACCCAACGCTCCATCGCCAGAGGATCAGAGCAAGGCTGAGCGCTTACAGGCAACCTCGTCAGATTTTTGAATACGGTCCGCAATGTCCGGACGAGTGACGGAGAAGCGGAGACATGCCTCTCGTTACTTTGCTCCCGGTTTGTCGGCAAACCGGAAGTTAGCCGGAATCGGCTTCGGGAAACTTGCGGGAGATCTATCCGAAGCAAACGCCTGGCCCGGAATAACTACCGATGGACCGTGATCTAGCGGAAATCTTCCAGGCCTGATACGGCATCAGCGGGTCTCGGGGGTCACTTCTTGAGTTCCGCAGACCAGTTCGTCAGCAACGTGATGGACGTAGATTTAGTGTGGTCAGTGGTTTGGACAACAAACTGTTTGGCATCGGGGCCGACGTCATAGCTGATCCCTGTGAAATTTGGGAGATCAAGTTGGAATAAAGGTTCGATGGAAACGACCCGAAAACTCGGCTGCGAGACGGTGTGCGCGGCCATGAGGCGATTCCCCATGGTGACGAAGAAGAGTTCGTTGTTGCGGCCGAAGATTGTGTTCCATCCGCCCGTCGTGGAGACCTGGGTTTTGGCTCCTGCTGTAAAAGGTACAACGTAGACTTCGGGCCGCCCGGTTTCGTAGGAGAAGTAAGCGAGCCAGCGGCCATCAGAAGAGAAGCGGCCGTCATATTCGCTGACCGTCATCTGGGAGGTGGTGGGCGGCCGAAAGGGCTTGCGGTCGCCGATCGAGGACAGCATCCAATTCGAAAAGACTCCATCTTTCGTTTCCAGATCGAGAGAAAGATATTTTCCGTCGGGCGACCAATCGACGGGTGATCCGTTAATAAAAGCATCGTCCTGATATAGAACCTGTTCGGGCTGGCTGCCATCGAGAGAGCGGAGGCGGATCGAGTTCTTGCCGTTTTCACTGACGCCGTAGGCGATCTGTTTTCCATCCGGAGACCACACGGGCCAGAAATCCTCCGGACCAAACGTGACACGCCTGGGCGGACCACCGGCCACAGGAAATATCCAGATGTCGTTGCTTCCGGATCGTGGATCCTTGACCGTCACGGCGATCGATTTGCCGTCGGGAGAAAAACGCGGATCCGAATAGATGGCGAGCGGACCAGGAGTGGCGATCAGGTTTCCGCTACGGTCAAACAACTTCAGCTCAGACTGTGCCGAACTCTCGTGGTAGGCAAGCACTCCATTCTGCGAGACGGAAAACGTCCGGGCATCGCCAAAAGTTTGCGGATCGCCAGAAAGCCTGAAGGTGCGCGGGTTGAAGAGCTGAGCCTCGATGTGTCCGGCGCGAACAAACAGCAGATGACCGGAAGCGAATGCCGCGCGATATCCAGAACCAATCACAATTCCATCTTGTTCGGGCTGGCCAAGCCTGCCCACTTTAATTTGGGCTGACCCTTCGAGGGGATAGGAGACATAGAAAAAGTGCTTGCCGTCGGGGAGGAAAGAGGGATTCGCATCGGCAAGTTCGCCTTGCTTGAGTTGGGTGGCAGGTGTGATGGAACCGCCGGAGGCTGGGATCTGGGAGATCGGACCGAAGTTCTGTTTACAGAAAAGGATAATGCCGTCGGGACTCCAGTCGCCGCTACCACCAGAGACAGCGTCGGCGAGTGTCTGGGCCTCCCCTCCGGATATGCTGATCTTTTTTAGTTGGCGATCGGCGATGAAGGCGAGGTAATCGCTGTCGGGGGACCAGAAAGGCGTGGCGGCATCTTCCGTACCGGGAAGCATGGTGGCTTGCTGGGCGTCGAGCGGCCGGAGCCAGAGGTTGGTGTGGCCTTTATCGTCGACGGCGGAGAAGGCGAGGGTTTTGCCGTCGGGTGAGATGACGACCGGCCCTGCGTCGAAGCCGGAGGCGCGGAATGTGGTTTGGGGCGGAGGCGGGACGTAGGCGCGTATGGAAAGCGCGGGAGCATTCGCACGCTGCGAAAGATAGAAGATGACGATGGCCGCCAGGAGAAGAACGGCTCCGATTATCGACAGCAGGCGCGGGCCCAGCTTGCGCGCGGCGGCTTACGTGATGGTGGTGGGTGCGGGCGATTGCGCAATCCCTTTCAGTTGCAGGCGCACATCATGAGCGGACTGGAAACGGTCTTCGCGATCTTTCGCCAGGCAGGAGGCGACGAGATAGTCGAAAGCCGCCGGAGTACCGGGTTTGGTGGCACTGATAGGCTCGGGATCTTTTTCCAGAATGGCGGAGGCTACGCTGATCTGGCTTCTGCCCTCGAATGCGCGCTTGCCCACGGCCATCTCGTAGAGGACAGCACCGAAGGCAAAAATGTCGGAGCGGACGTCGGCCTCTTTGCCTTCGATTTGTTCGGGAGACATGTACTGAATGGTGCCGACGATACTGCCGGCGCTGGTCAGCGGACTAATGGGCGTGGGGCCACTCATTGTTTTGCCGGACATGGTACGGGCGCCGGAGAGAAGCGGAGCCGCCCCCGATCCCGCGGCGCCGAGTGAAGCTGGTTTGGCCAGGCCGAAATCCATCAGCTTGGTTCCGGCTTTGGTCAGCATGATGTTGCCGGGCTTGAGGTCGCGATGCACGATGCCGGCGCGGTGCGCCATCTCCAACGCTTCTGCGACTTCGATTCCAATCTTCAGCAACTCGTGAAAAGGTAATGGGCCCCGGCGCACGCGGTCGGCGAGAGTTTCGCCGTCGAGGAACTCCATGACCAGATACTCGGTACCGCCCTGCGAACCGACGTCGTAGAGATGGCAGATGTGAGGATGATTCAGCGAGGAAACGGTGCGGGCTTTGCGGTCGAAGCGCTGTTTGAATTCGGGATCACTCGAAAGATGAGTGGGGAGAATTTTGATTGCGACGGTGCGGTCTAGCCGCGTGTCTCTTGCGCGGTAGACTTCGCCCATGCCGCCTGCACCGAGCAGGGACTGGATTTCATAAGGACCGAGTTTCGAGCCGGGCGTCAGAGCCATGCGTGCGCGTAATTATAGCTCCTGCAGCGCCTTACATGCGGATGCGACGATTATGAGCGGGTTCTTGGCTATCCGGAAGTTGGAAAATCTTCACACTTCGACTCTGTGTGCGAATCGTGTGCCAGATTCCGAGGTTATCCAAATTCGTAACGTAGTACTCCGACTTGCGGCCCATCAGTCGGCCAAATTCTCAGACCAACATGAAAGCAGGCTAAGTCTGACGCGGAGTGTGTCAGTTGTGTGCCCGATTGCAGGGCCGAGCAGGAAGGCAAGGAGCGTTTACTCTTGATAACAGATTTTATCAAGACTAAGCGTGAACCTACGGCAGCAGCCCAAGCCACCTCAGAAATAAGGCAAAAAGCGGTAAGCTGAAGTTGCCCTGTTCCCTTTAGGAATGTCATTACGTGTTCCAGAACAGTACTGGAGAGATGAAACTTGTACAACTTCTTGGTCACGGCCAAACCTGACGCTTGGAGTCTGCCGGCCTACGAATACGAGCGCGATCGGTTCGGTGAGTACACTTCGCCTGCCTTGAAGACGAGGTTCAAAAACCTGACCGCTGAAGCGATCGAGGAGCTGAAGTCGTATCCTGCGCTGTTCGCTTACGAGGGAGAAGAAAAAGATGTGCGCGTCGGGTATTTGCGCCGCATCAAGGAACGCGCCAGATCCGTTTTGATCGAATACGACTTCGAGCCCAATATCCCCGCGATTCCGTTTTCCAAAATCGAGCCTATAAAGGGTCGACTCGATATCGAAAACTGGGAAATGAACCGAACCCACTGGGCCGTTAAGGACGAGGACCTATTCGAGATTCTTCATTCGTCCGGGTTGATTGACGAAACCTTCTCAAATTCCGCAGGATACCTTGGACGCGTCGAAGAAATGCGGTTCAAGGTAGCCCTGTCCTTCCCTGGGGAGAAGAGAGAATATGTCAGCAAGGTCGCAAACGAGCTGAAGAAACAGTTGCCCAAGGGGTCTGTGTTCTACGACAAGGATTTCACTGCTCAGCTGGCGCGTCCCAACCTCGACACCTTACTTCAACGTGTCTACTTGAACAACTCGGACTTGGTGGTTGTTTTTCTTTCCTCCGAGTACGAGACGAAAGAATGGTGTGGTCTTGAGTGGCGGGCCATTCGTGAAATAATCAAGAACAAAAGCGACCATGCAATCATGTTGATGCGATTCGATAACGCCGCCATTTCGGGATTGTTTTCGCACGACGGCTACGTCGATCTAAGCGTATTTGATCCGATACGGGCGGCGAGGTTCATTTTAGAGAGGGTGAGGCTCGGAGAATCCCGCCTAGGCGAAAGCAAATGAAGACGGATGGACGCTCTCGTATCAGGGACACTGTTTATGTGGTGGGTGCAGGTTTCTCCGCAGGCCTTGGATATCCACTAACCAAGAGCCTTCTCATCGATGCATGGGGCCGGTTGCCCAAGGCTGCGCGCCACCAGTTGCGAAACATTATTGAATTTCATCATCCTAATTTCACACGAAAGCGAAACACTACGTTTCCGGATATCGAACAACTGCTGACCGAGATGGCGGTGAACCTGCAAATGTTCGAAGCCAGCCGCCCCGCAGAGGGTCGCTTTACCAAAGACCAACTGAGGGAGTCGCGGGAGATATTGCTGTTCACCATTGCGGCATGGTTTCACGAAATTTACGAAGACGCTACCGCGACCGGCTGGCTGTCCACAGTCGTCAAGCGGCTGCAAGACGAAAACGCCGCAATCGTATCGTTCAATTGGGATTTGGTTCTCGATCAGCTTCTTTTTGGCGGCAAACTCGACTCAGAACACTACGGACTATCTGCCAAACTCGGCAAGGGGCCTCTTCTCTTAAAGCCACACGGATCGCTGAATTGGTATGAGGGCACACAATTGAGCCATGTTCCCGACGTGAAACGCACTGAAATCTTTCACGATAAAGACAAAACCAAGTGCGTTCACGCTTTTCTTCGGCCACGTGGAGTCAAGTCGAAGTCAGGCAAACGTTATGACCCGCTCATTATTCCCCCCACCTACCTTAAGGACTTCACACCATCGATATTCCAGCAGCTCTGGAAAAATTGTACTGATGTTCTGAGCACTCCAAAGCGACTTGTATTTCTCGGCTACTCGCTTTGTGCTTTTCATCGCGCATCCATAAGCCACGGCGCATATTCGTTAAAGGACGTACGGATCGTTCACGGATCGAAAATTATTCAGTACGGGCAAGAGAACGTCAATTCTGGGCCCGATGACCTTCACCAAAGTCTTAGTCGCCCTGTCCCTCAGGTAACGGTTTGAGCTCGTCAAAAGCCAGCCAATTGCCGTTGCATAGAGAACTGCTGCCTCTCTATCCAGTTGTTTGCCTGTCAGTGGGGACCAGGCCCAGTCGAGAAGGCGATCAATAGCCGATTGTGTGCCGTATTGCTTGTGCAGGTACGGTGTTGATGCTATCAAGATTGCACGCACGATGTTTGAAGCGGCTGTCACTCTGGCGTACCTCAGAAAACACCCTGATGAATTCGACGACTACTTCAATTTTCATTTCATCGTTGCGATGAAGCGGCATCGGTATATGGAGAAACACGCCCCGCAACATCTCAATCGCGTGACACCAGAAGCCATCGACTCCAGCAAGAAGGGATACGCACGAGTCGTGTCGCGATTCACCGTCAGCGGCAAAGTTCGTGGTCGCTGGAGCAAGAGACCATTCTCACAGTTGTGTGCGGACCTCGGCCTTGAGGAGCATTACCTTACGTTCTATGACCTCGCTTCCAACATCACGCACGCGAATATCAGCGGTGTGATGTCGCAAGCGGGTCCGGAGCCGGGAGTCTTGGACGTGGACATCGCTCCTTCCGAGCAGTTTGTAGATATGGCGCTTTCTACCGCGCACTTCCGTCGCTTCGTATCTATGGAACATTTTTGCTGAGTATTCCGCCGAGGCGAAGGACCTGATTCAGCATCGGTACGAGAAGTTGCTGGCAGGAGCGTGACTGTGCCCCACAAGGAGAACATTGACCTCGCGGCGGTTCGAGCATGTCTTGATACCGTCTGCGCGAAGTGCGGACACCACATCCCGCCTGCTGAAGTCCAAAGGATTGACTTCGACAAGATGAAATGCCCTGCGTGCGGCAAGACTTTCAAGCCGCGTAAAATAGAACGGGAACAGCGACAATGATGGGGCGATAGGAGTTCGAGATGAACGGTCTCCAACTCGTGAAGTCAGTGCTTGATGAGCAGTATGCTGAGATTACGCTTGCCTGTGCGCTAAGCGAAAATCTCGTTCACTTTCTCACGAACGTGCTGGCTGCGTGATGGCTTAAGGTAGCGCATCGTGCTCTCCATGTCGGAATGGCCGAGCCATTGTTGAACGGTGCGCAGATCGACACCTGCCCACAGACACCTGGTCGCGAAGGTCGCTCGGAATTTGTGGAGCCAGAAATTCTCTGGATCAAGCTCCGCGCGTTCGGCCACAGCTTTCAGGCTGTCGAGAAAGTTGAGTTTTGGGTTACATCCTGAGGTGGGAAATAACAGATTGCAGTTTTTGTTCGCCTTCGCCTTCCACGCTTTCAGATTCTTCACGAGCCTAGTAGGAATAGGAATCTCGCGTTCTTTGTACGCCTTCGGCGTCCATCCTCTGTCCGGCTTGTGCGTAACGCGAACGATTGATCCAACGAGGTTGATATCCCGCCACTCGGTATACATCACTTCCTGCTCGCGCTCGCCCGTCATCAAAAAGAATTCATACCAGAGCCGTTCCTCTGTGTCACAGGCGGCGAACAGCTTATCAAGTTCTTCCTGTTCGTAAACCTCGGGTTCCTCCTCGGTGTAGCGCGGCCAGTCATTTTTTCCCGCGAGCCCGCGAATCCCTTGCGCCTTCAGGAAAGTCATAACATTCGAGAATTTGTTCCAGCAGCTCCGCTGTGCCTGCTCCTTGTCGTCCCGTAAGAATGCGGCGAACTTCAGCAGATCTTTTCGATCGAGATCCTCCAGGCAGAACTTCGGGCAGCTCTCTTGGAAATATTCGAGAGCCGTTGAATATGCGGAATGGGTCTTTGGTTTCTTCGTAAGCTTTATTTCAGAGAGGAAGTCTGCGATAGTCGTTGGAACCGATCTGCGACCATCCTGGGCACCGGGAGAGACTACGATGACGCCACCGTTGACGGCGTTGAGTTCTGCCTCTTTACGATGTCTCTTGGACGCGGCCTCAGCCAC
>JBAVQD010000096.1:0-9599 GCA_049693675.1 Candidatus Sulfotelmatobacter sp.
CGCGTGATAAACTATTAGTTCCCATGGCTATGATTCCCCGCAGGAAAACCGTGATCGTCACCGTTGGTGGCGTGCGCGTTGGCTCGGATGCACCGATCGTGGTGCAATCCATGACCAACACTGACACTGCAGATATCCCTTCGACCGTCCAGCAGTGCGCAGCTCTGGCTCGCGCCGGGTCGGAGCTGGTTCGTGTGACCGTCAACAACGAAGAAGCGGCGGCCGCCGTTCCCCGCATTGTCGAAGAGCTCGACAAGCTGAATATTCGCGTGCCCGTCATCGGCGACTTTCACTACAACGGCCACGTTCTGCTTACCAAATATCCTGAGTGCGCGCGCGATCTGGCCAAGTACCGGATCAACCCCGGCAACGCCAGCATTGGGCGCTCGGGCGACTCGAATTTCCGCACCATGATTGAAGTGGCGGTGAAATATCAGAAGCCGGTGCGAATTGGCGTGAACTGGGGCTCGCTCGATCAAACGCTGCTCACCCGCATGATGGACGAAAACTCTGCCCTCGCCGAGCCCAAAGACGCCCGCGAAGTGACGATGGAAGCCATGGTCGTCAGTGCGTTGAATTCCGCCGCTCTGGCGGAGAAATTCGGGCTGCGCCCCGACCAGATTATTCTCAGCGCGAAAGTCAGCGGAGTGCAGGATTTGATCGATGTTTACCGCGCGCTTGCCGCCCGCTGCAGCTATCCTCTGCATCTTGGCCTCACCGAAGCCGGCATGGGCGCGAAAGGCGTAGTGGCATCCAGCGCTGCCATGGGAGTTGTTTTACAGGAAGGCATCGGCGATACCATCCGCGTCTCGCTCACGCCCGCCCCCGGCGGCGACCGCACGGAAGAAGTGCGAGTGGCGCAGCAGATTCTGCAATCCATGGGCATTCGCAGCTTCACGCCACAGGTCACCGCCTGCCCCGGCTGCGGACGCACCACCAGCACCTTCTTCCAGGAAATGGCCGAACAGATTCAAACTTACCTGCATGAGCAGATGCCGACCTGGAAGGGCCGCTACATCGGCGTGGAAGAAATGAAATTGGCCGTGATGGGATGCGTGGTCAACGGGCCCGGCGAATCGAAGCACGCCAACATCGGCATCTCGCTTCCCGGCACGTTCGAAGAACCCAAGGCCCCGGTCTATGTGGATGGACGCCTGTTCACCACGCTCAAGGGCGACCGCATCGTCGCGGAGTTCATCGGCATTCTCGACGAGTACGTGGACTCACACTACGCAGCGCGAGAGACCGCGAACGAAGAATTAGCCGCGAGAAGTTGATTCCCCTTGTTTGGTTGGGGCGGCTCCGCTAGCTTCTGGGCGCCGCATGCAGTAGCGGGCAAAAGTGCCCGCTCCACACAGTTCCCTGCACTCACAATCCGCTACTGACCCATCAGCAGAAAAATTGGATTTTGCAGAGCGGTTGTGCTGTTGGCTTCCGGCGCTGCGGGGATGTCGATGACCACCGAGTCGGCAGGCACGGGATTCGAGCTATTTGTGTTGCTGTCGGTAGTGTCAATGACCGCGATGGCTCCAGCGTCGCACATGCTCACATAGACCCGGGTGCTGTCTTCCGAAGCAGCGGTGAACACGCGAAACCTCGTAGTGCTGGGCGAGTACAAAGCGGGGTACAAAGGTGCAGTCGCGCACGACGCTACCTGAGGTACTGCGGTCTGGCCCGCGGCGAATGGGGCTGAAACCAGCAACGTGGGAGTTGGCGCACCAGCTTGATACAGTTCGGGATACATTAGAGAGAGAGTATTGGCGTTAAAAACGGTGAGCTGCGGAGTAACGCATACACCACCGCCAGAGCACGTGGATGTCCGATAGCTGGCTACGTAGAACCGGGTCCCATCCAGCAGCGCAGTTACAGAAACAGGCATACATCCGGTGGGGCACGGGGTCGATCCGGCCTTGAATGAAATCGTCCCTACAAGATTGGGCACGTCGCTGACCACGCCACCGGAAAGGCCTCCGGTGTCAGAGAATACGTAAACCGTCTGCGTGATCGGATTCGTCACATAAAGTCGGTTCAACGTAGGATCTAGGAAAATGAAATTCGCCCCAGGATCGACAGATAGGCTGCTGGTCACCGTATCTGAGCCAACGTCGATCGTCACCAACTGCCCGTCTCCCTCGGTTAACACGTAAACTTTCTGGCTATCGCCACGCGCCACCACCCAAATCGGCGTCATGCCCGTAAATCCCGTCACCGTGTTCGGAGTTAAATCGATCGGATTCAAACTGCTGACCGTGTTGCTGCCTTGATTTGCCACATAGAGCTTTAAGGCATTCGGAGTCTCAGCCAAACTCACCGGATTCGTTCCCACAATTGCGGTATTGGTGATGGCGTTCGAAGTTGTATTGATCGTGGCGACCGAATTGGAATTGTAGTTCGCCACATACATAAAGGCGTTCTCAGTGCTGTTTAGAAATACGGGCTGATTCGGAATCGATGCGGTCCCACCGGAAGCAGCGGCCAGTCCGGTCACCGGATTCGTGTACTGGACGGTGGTCCCGCTGATCGCGGTGATTGGAAATGTGCCGTTGTATGCGCCGGAGTTGCAGGGTAGAACGCAGCCGGGAATAAATACGCCGTTGATGGCGATCGAGGTAGCGGCCACGGTGTTCGTAATCGGTGAGCTGAGCGTGACAGTGACCACATTGCCAGCCTCGCTAATGCTCGCAATGCTGGAACTTTGCCCCGCCAGGCTCGGCAGGTTGATCATGCTGACCGCACCAAATCCGGTGGCTTGCGTGGATTGGAACACCGGGCTGAAGGAGGCGACAGCGTCCACTCCGCCGGGGAATACGCTGGCGGCAGCCGCCACGAACAGCCTCGAATCGTTCGGCGAGATGGCAATGTGTGTGGGATTAAAGCCACTGTTCGGCGCGCTCGCGGTGGATGTGGAAGTTTCTCCGATGAGGGAATCGCCTGACACGTCGATCTGCATCGCGCCGCCG
Organism: Candidatus Sulfotelmatobacter sp.; assembly: GCA_049693675.1. Lineage (GTDB taxonomy): Bacteria > Acidobacteriota > Terriglobia > Terriglobales > Acidobacteriaceae > Sulfotelmatobacter. The sequence goes on from JBAVQD010000096.1 coordinate 2,961, forward strand.
GCATTACTCGGGAGATTGGCGCTGATGCCAAAAACCGCATGAAAACTACTGGGGGTGGGGGGCGTTTCAACCGGGCAGCCAGGAACTCCACCCGTGGAACAGGGAATCACCACCGGCCGGTATATCTGTCCGCAAGCGGTCCAGACGAGGATGGGAAACACGATGGCCGCAAACCGGCCCACACGTCGAACGGTCATCGGCACTCCATCGTGCGCCACTGGAGGAAATTCTTAATCATAGGTGAGAAGAATTCAATATTCTAACGGCTGAGTGAGATCTGCGCCAGTGCCCTGACTTGAGGTCAACAAAAAGAAGCAAGTGATTGACCCTGTGATCGCCAGTGCCCTGTGTGTTTAGGCCCTTAACTTCCTCACTCTGGGATGCGCGCCTCAAAGCACAAGTTGGATGGCGGGAGAAAAACCCAGTGCGCCTGTGATGTCAGACGAGAGAGCTTAGAAGAGTTTCGAACTGGCCTCAGCGATGACGCCGCGATTTGCCGCCAGCCGCAGCCGCTGCCGGCGTCTCTGATTTTGCCGTAGCCGCAGGCTTCTTCTTGCCTTCCATCTGCGCCAGGCTCTGCTTCAGGGCGGCCATGAGGTCCACTACCGGAGCCAGCTTCTTCGGCTTTTCCACCGCCGCCACTTCCCCGCCCTCGAGTTTGGCCTCGATCAGCTTTTTCAGATTTTCCTGGAAGGAATCTTTATATTTTTTGGGATCCCACTCGTCGGCCAGCGCCTCAATCAACTGGTGCGCCACTTTCACTTCTGCTTCCTTCAACTCCACGTCTGGCGCGCCGAATCCTTCCACCTTACGCACTTCTTCCTCGTAATACATCGTGTGCAGCATTAAGCCGCCTTCGTGGGGCCGCAGGAACACTGTGTATTCGCGGTTGTGCATCGTGATCTTGGCGATCGCCACATACTCGCTTTCCTCCAGCGCCTTGGTCAGCAGCGCATAAGGTCGCCTTCCTGCCTCTTCCGGCAGCATGTAATACGAAGACTCAAAATAGACCGGATCGACCTCGCTGGCTTTCACGAACTCGAGGATCTCCATGGTCTTGGCCGTCTGCGGCTCGATCTTCTTGATCTCCTCCGGCTCGATGACGATGTATTCATCCTTGCGAAACTCGTAGCCCTTCACGATCTCGCTGCGGTCCACCACCACGTTCTCCGCCGGACAAATATATTGCTGCTTCACCCGCACCTTGTCCGGCCGGTGAAGCATGTTGAAAGAGATCCCGCTGCTCCGCGCGCCGGAAAACAAACGCACCGGCATGGAGATGAGACCGAAGGTTAAGTGTCCAGACCAGACCGACGATGCCATAGTTCCTCTCGCTTACCGGGGACGCGACACAATCCCAGCATTTTGCACCACAATCCGCCTAAACAGCCCAGAGTAGGGAGTTTAGCTCATAAACAAACGTTGGATGCACAAATCTTGCAACAAGGGGAATCGAAATGCGAAGCCCGAGGGAATGGGTGTAGCAGCGAGCGAGCCCCAGTCCTTGTGTTTATGGGCATGGTTCTACCAGTTTTTCGGGCTTTCGTTCGTGCGGGCTCGCTCATCGTCGGGCCGCCTGAATTTCCTTGAAGCTGAATCGCCACCGCGGCCATCTGAAAGAAACATCCAAAGGAGATGCTATGACCGATCTACGCTATCCCATCAGTAAGTTCAAATACGAAGGGCCGCCCACGAAAGATCAGAAGCAAAAATATTTAGCCGACATTGAACAAGCTCCAGCCAACCTCCGAGCGGCCATTAAGGGGCTCTCCAACCAGCAACTCGACACGCCCTATCGACCCGAAGGCTGGACGGTTCGCCAGGTGGTTCACCATGTCCCGGACAGTCATCTCAATGCCTACATCCGGTTCAAACTCGCCCTCACGGAGGACGAACCTACGATCAAACCCTACGCTGAAGACCGCTGGGCACAACTCGCCGACACGCAAGACACTCCGGTGGAGGTTTCTCTGGCTATGCTCGATTCGCTGCACGATCGCTGGGTGCGTCTTCTGTGCTCTCTCACGGTGGAGGAATGGAAGCGCGAATTTCGCCATCCGGAGTTAGGGCCGGTGTCCTTGGAGAAAAATCTGGCCCTTTACGCCTGGCACGGACGCCATCACGTGGCTCACATCACCAGCCTACGAGAGAGGAATAGCTGGTAGGAAGAACCGGGCTTCGGGCTTCGGGCTTCGGGCTTTTCGGATCGCGGGTCGTAGGCGGAAGAGTTCAGCTCTCCCTACGTCATCCCCAACTTCCACACCAGATAACTGCAAGCCTCCCGCATCACCGCATACGCGCGCTGTAACGCACCATGAGGGCGCGAGTCGGGACGAGGCGCAACATAAACCGGGGCAATCCCTTCATGCTCCAGCAGTCTCTTGATACGGAAAACGTGATATGCGTCGCTGACCGCCACGCAACTGTGCAGTCCGTTGGCCCGCATAATTACTGCCACCCGCACGGCCGATTGTGCGGTATCGGAGCCCTGGGTTTCGGCAATCAAGTTTCGCTCGGGAATCCCGCGATGCATCAAATAATCGCGCCCTACCCCGCCTTCGCTGAAACTAGGATCGAGAGCAGCGCCACCGGTTGTGATGACTACCGGAGCAATATTTTTTTGAAAGAGTTCGTAGGCATGATCCAGGCGGGCGCGCAATACGGGCGAGGGGCGACCGGAGTACTCGGCCGCGCCAAACACCACGATAGCGTCCGCGGAGTGCAGTTCCTGGAGCGACCCTTCATGAACCACGCGAATCGCGGTCACCGCAAGAAACGTCGCCAGCGCGAGCAACGCCAGCGCTTCCAGCCGCAGCAGCCAGCGGCCGGGCGCACGCCGGGTGGCTGAATCCTGTTTCATCCTTTGGCAAAAAACGTGGAAATTTCGTCTGCGGGAATCGCCCCTTCGCGCATGATCCGCCAGCGCGCGGCTTCGTCGGTTAAATCGACGATCGTCGAAGGAATATCACGTGGCGAGGTTCCTCCATCCACAATGATGCTGATCCGTCCGTGCAGCTGTTCGTGCACTTGCTCGGCGCTGGTACACTCCGCCGCGCCGCTCAGATTCGCCGAAGTCGCGGTGATGGGAATCGCCGCCGCGGTCACCACTGCCAACGGAATCTTCGCATTGGGCACGCGCAGAGCAACATTGCCGGTATTCGCCGTCACCTTCAGCGGCAGGCGCGATCCCGCCTTCACGATGATAGTGAGCGGCCCCGGCCAATATTTCCGAGCCAGCGCATAAAATTCTTCGGGCAGAGCTTTGGCCAGCTCTTCCGCCTGATCCACGCTCTCGATGAGCAGGGATAACGGTTTGTGGCGGGAGCGCGTCTTGATGTCATACACGCGATCGACCGCGCGCAGGTTGAATGGATCGGCCGCCAGACCGTAAAACGTATCCGTCGGCATGCCCAGCACTTCACCCGCACGAATCTGATCGGCGGCGTACTTCACTAGCGAGATTTCAGGAGAGTCACAATTGATTTTTACGATTTCCGCGCGCACGGCGCTCCCTTCCTGCCTGCTTTTCTTTGAAAGTATTTTTGCCCGTGAAACATAATACGGCAAAAGGCCGCGAAACGCGCGGACAGCGTATTATGCAGTCAACCCTCCGATGAAAAAGACCTCAGAATCCGTTCCCATCGGCCAAAGCCGGCTTCGCCGCATTGAAGGGCGGCACAACCCGCTCATTAAGCGGCTGCGCCAGGCGTTCTCCCGTGCCGAACTAACCGAGACCGGAGATTGCGCCATCGAAGGCATGCGCATTCTGGAAGAAGCCATTCGCAGCGGCGTGCGTTTCAGTTCCGTATTCTTTCGTGAGTCTGCGCAGGACCGCGCTAACCGCCTCCTGCCTCAGATCGGAGTCCAGGTCGAAACTCTTCTGCTTCCCGACAAATTGTTCGACAGCCTGGTGCCCAGCGAATCTCCGCAAGGTGTGGCCGCGCTGGTGCGCTTCAAGCAGTTCTCTCTCGACGATGTAATCGAACGGCTGCAGGTCGGGCCGATTGTCGTAATCGCCGGCCTCCAGGATCCCGGCAACCTTGGAACCATCCTCCGCTCCGCGGAGGCCTTCGGCAGTGCGGGCGTGATTCTCGGCGAAGGTACAGTCAGCCCCTACAATTCGAAAGTCGTCCGCGCTTCCGCAGGCTCGGTTTTCCGCCTCCCCATCGTTCATGGGTCCGGCGATTCGGCGGCGACAAAGTTGGAAGCTGCTTCAGAAAAATTACAGGCCCAGGGCGTGCGGCTGATCGCAACCTCATCGCACAAAGGAACCCCTCTCGATCAAGCGGACTTGAAAGCGCCGGCGGCAATTTTCTTTGGCAATGAAGGCTCGGGACTGCCTCGCGGCCTGATGGCCAAAATGGACGAGGTAATCGCCATCCCGCATGCTCCGCAAGTAGAATCCCTCAACGCCGGTGTAGCCGCGAGCATCGTATTGTACGAAGCCGCAAGGCAGAGAAGATAATTGTTGATTGATGATTTTTGATTGATGATTCGGTTCCTTCTCTTCAAGCAACAATCAGAAATCAACAATCATCAATTTCCATATGGGCCTTTTCGAACCCATCCCGAACGCCGCCAGCGCGACTGACCGCACCCGTCCGCTGGCCGACCGTATGCGCCCCCGCACACTCGACGAGTTCGCTGGCCAGGAACAATTGATCGGTCCCGGAAAGCCGCTGCGCACGCAAATTGATCGCGACGATACCGGTTCACTCATCTTCTGGGGACCGCCCGGCACCGGCAAAACCACACTGGCGAAGATTATCGCGAATATGACGAAAGCGGAGTTCATCGAATTCTCCGCCGTGCTCGCCGGAATCAAAGAGATCAAGCAGGTCATGGCCGATGCCGAACGCGCCCGCCAATACGGCACGCGAACCATTGTGTTCATCGACGAGATTCATCGCTTCAACAAAGCTCAACAGGACGCCTTCTTGCCGCACGTGGAGAAAGGCAACATTCGCCTGATCGGCGCGACGACCGAGAATCCGTCTTTTGAAATTAATGCCGCGTTGCTCTCGCGCTGCCGGGTCTATGTTCTGCAGCCGCTCACTGAAGATCAGATCGTACAGTTGCTCAGGCGCGCGCTGACCGATGAAGACCGTGGCCTGGGCGCGATGAAGCTACGTGCCTCCGATGATGTACTTAAAAAAATTGCCAGCTATACCAGTGGCGATGCCCGCAGCGCCTACAACGTGCTGGAAGTTGCTGCCGGACTGGCCCAGCAGTCCGGGACGCGAGCACCCGAGATCACCGACGACATCGTCCGCGATGCCCTGCAGAGGCGCATCCTGCTCTACGACAAATCCGGCGAAGAGCACTACAACCTGATTTCAGCTCTGCACAAATCGGTGCGCAACAGCGATCCTGATGCCGCTCTTTACTGGCTCGGCCGCATGATCGAAGCTGGAGAGGACCCGCTCTACATTGCCCGCCGCGTGGTCCGCATGTCGGTAGAAGATATCGGTCTCGCCGATCCCAACGCTCTTTCCCTCTGCATGGCGGCGCGTGATGCCGTGGATTTCATTGGCATGCCAGAGGGTAATCTCGCGCTTGCGCAAGCTGTTGTCTATCTCTCCGTAGCACCCAAATCCAACGCGCTTTACACCGCTTACGGTGATGTGCAACACGATATCGAACAAACCGCCGCCGAGCCTGTCCCGCTTCACTTGCGCAACGCGCCTACTCGCCTTATGAAAGGCCTGGGCTACGGAAAAGACTATCAATACGCCCACGACGTGGAAGGCAAAGTCGCCAATATGCAATGCCTGCCAGATAATCTGAAGGATCGAATTTATTACCGCCCGACCCGTGAGGGTATCGAAAAACGCATTCGTGAACGGATGGAGGAGATCAAGAAATTGCGGTCTCCAGCTCCCATCCCGGCTCGCCAAAAGACAGAGTCTTAGCGTTTCCCGGCAGCATCAAAATGGCATTGCGATTGAGGGCCTGCTCTATGGCTACGACCGGCGTAAATGTCTACGACGAATTCTCCGCACCTCGGCCTGCGCTCGATAGCCAGGTAGACAGTCTGCAGAAGCTGCAGAAAGCTGCGCAAAAGATCAGCTCGATCCTCGATCTCGATCAACTGATCGACAACATTGTGAATGACGTTGCGCATTCTTTCGGCTTGCTGGAGACGGCCATCTATCTTCACGACGAAGCCCGCGGCGAAATGGTGATGGGCGGCGTCCATGGCTGCTCCATACACAGCAAGGGTTTTCGACTGAAGATCGGCAAGGAGGGCATGGTTGGCTATGTTGCGTCCACTGGCCAGATGCGCTATGCCCCCGACGTGCGGAAGGACGAGTATTACGTTGCCTGCGAGGCATCGACCCATTCCGAGGTGGCAATTCCTCTGCAGGTCGGCGAACGGCTGGTCGGCGTGTTTACCGCTTCTCATCCTGACCTGGACGCCTTTCCCCGGCAACAACTCAGGCTTCTGCAGGCGCTGTGCGATCACGTGGCGGTCGCAGTCTACAACGCGCGCCGCTTCCAGTCGGAGCGTGCCGAGCGCGAAGCCATGAGCCTTGAAGCTGAGGAAGCTCGCGCCATTCAGCAAGCCCTTCTGCCCAAGGCATCTCCTTACGTCCCTGGATTTGCCATTTCCGGTCTTAGCATTCCCGCCCGAGCCGT
>JBAVQD010000097.1:0-31772 GCA_049693675.1 Candidatus Sulfotelmatobacter sp.
ACGCCGTCCCTTGCCCCTCGCGCTCCCCCATCCCGGCTCAAACCGGACAGGGAGCAGCCGAAACTTGTCGTATTCTTACGTGAACGGAACTTGGGGGCAGGTCAGTGGGACACGCCGAACCGGGAACTGACGAACGTCGGACGCTGGCTTAATCCTGATCCAGCCGGAGCAGGCTGGAACCCAGATGCCGTTGACGACGGTTACCGGGAGCGCGTACTGCTGACTGTGCCAGCCACGGATGTTGTACTCGGACGGCTCAGCCTCTTGCGCGTAGCCGTAGCGATCCAGCAGTTGAGCAACCTTGGACCTCATTGCCCACCTGCCTTCTTAACGACCTTGAACTGCCCGTTGTTGACGGCGTAGCGGATGTATCGGTGGACTCTGGCAGCGTCGATCTTGTGCCCGTTGATCTGGCGACCAGCGAACTCCGCGATCAGCATCGCAGCATCCACCGTGCCCTTCTTTCTGGTGAAATCGCAGAACTCCTTGAGGAACCCGCGCTTCACAGTTTCAGTTGAGCCGATTGTGTACCGCTCGGGTTCAGGCGGGACGGTCCTCAGCGAAGTGGTCACCTTCGCTTTCTCGGTCTTGCCGTTCCCGTTCTCCTTGTCGTTCGCTGCTGCCTTCTTCGCGTCTGTTGCTGCTTGCTTCTTCATCGCTCTCTCCTTGTGAGTTGAATAGGGGGAGTGAGCGAATCTTGTCCCGGCACGGGAGGCTAAGACATCAACAATCTGAAGTTTGGGGCTGATGGCTGGAGGGTTACTTCACTCCGTGAAATCGACAATAGGTTCGGCGGAACCTGAATTGTCGCGTATTATGCCATTTACTCCCCTGAAACAACTAGGTGATTCAGGTCCATTTCTCCAGCGATGCGGCTTGTCAATAAAACGAGGTCTCGCTTATGGGGTGGCGGTTTCGCCATTCGTTTAAGGTAATCCCCGGCGTCCGGCTGAATCTCTCCAAGAGCGGGCTTAGTTGCAGTGTTGGCGGTGCACCGTTCACTGTCAACGTAGGTCGACCAGTGCGTTTCGTATGCCGTCGTATTGCGCATTCAAGAATTGCACATCGACTTCATAAGACCGGTTTACCAGAACCGCAGTGGCAAGCGCGGCCAAGACGCGTTCGAAGTTCTCTGTTGCCAGTCCGTCAAACACCCGCAAATCCGCAGTGGTTAGAGGGTGGGCAATCTCGTTGGATTTCGCTTTTTCGAGCAACGAACCGTAAGCAAAACGGTGCCAGACAGCGCGGCTTGCACCATTTCCGATCAGGATTCCGTTCCAGCCCTGCTCCTTTAATTCCGGCCAAGTAAGCAGTTCTGGGGTGATCGCAGACGATGCCATGAATGTAGTCGTCCTTCGTCCTACCATCAGAAATATAATCTGATTCCTACGCGAGATCCACTGCACGCTGCCCAAAAGAAAAAGCCTGCCGTTGGCAGGCTTGAGGAGAAAGGGAACGCGTTCCAAGCCGGAGTGCCCGTTGGAATCCTTCCATTGACACCCTGATCGTATAGCCCTCAGGCCTAAGCATTTTCAATCTAAGCGCCAAGCGGCCCACTGAAAGCGATCCGGGATGGCCAAGCAGAGACGGGCCACCCGCGTTTCAAAAACGGGGCCAGAATCCGTGTGACTGGCTCCCGCAAACTCAGCAGTTTAGCGCTGCCCTCAAATTTGGTTCAAAAACGGACGTTTTTGCGACTCCGCTCGTAGTCAATTGCTGCTATGGACATCGCGATCTATTCCCGCATCTCTACGGACAAGCAGGACAACCAAAACCAACTAGACCAACTCCGCGGATTCGCGGCGAGCCAAGGCTGGCGTATCAAGCGCGAATACGTTGATGTTGCAACTGGCAAGAACAGCGACCGCGAGCAATTCAAGGCGTTGTTCAAAGCCGCTTCGCGCCGGGAGTTTGAGCTGGTCCTGTTCTGGAGCCTCGACCGTTTTAGCCGGGAGGGAGTGCTCGAAACCCTTACGTACCTGCAAAATCTCACGCAGTACGGCGTCGGGTATCGCAGCTTCACGGAACAATACCTAGACTCTTGCGGCATGTTCCGGGAGGCCGTCATCTCGATCCTCGCCGTGATTGCGAAGCAGGAGCGCGTCCGCCTAAGTGAGCGCACTATCGCTGGGCTGCAACGTGCGCGGGCACGTGGCCGAATCGGAGGCCGACCGCGCGCAGTCTGCGAGCCGAGCGAAGTCGTGCGACTCAAAACTGACGGCAAGACCCTCGCCGACATTGCCCTCAAGTTGGAAGTGAGTAAATCAACCGTTTATCGGATTCTCCAGCAGAGCGGTAAGAAATAGACCGCGACCTCGGCTCAGGTCGAGTCTTCGCCAACTCGACCATTCCAGATCCTCGGCAGTCCCTTGCACAAACACATGATTGGAGGGTTGATGATTCCGCCGAAAACAGCACGGATGCCACAGTTCGCAGTTAGGGTTTGCGGGATAGAAGTATCAAAAGTCACGGTGCGGGTGGTCATTGGCTCGGGTCAGTGCCCGGTACGCCACGAAATAGTGTTCGAAGACCCCATCCTCGGAGTTCTCCCAATGGACGACACTCTTACCATCGAAATCTGGCGCATGAGAGGGCCGCTCTCGCGCCAAAGGTGGCAGACGACGAGCGTGCGCGGCCTTTACGCCGAATTGATATTGAGCGGCGGAATAGATGTTGTTGGGACTGGTGAAGGCGAGAAAACGGCGCGCTAGCTTCCAGTTTGCCCGTCACTCTACAGCCAACCATGGTTGATCGGGACTGCGGTTTGATGCAATAGCTGCGGCGATATAGCCTAACTACGCGCTTGTCCGAGGCGTAAGCACTAAGGTGAAGGGCTCGTGCTTGACTGAGCGCCCGCATCCGGTAGAGATCAGCGGCCTTGCGAGCCGGCGATGTGCGAGCCGCTGTTCCTAATGCTAGGGATGCGAGTTGCCTTTCATTCATTGCTTCGAAGCGCCCTGCAGGGATTGCTTTCGCATTGACGCTATCGGGTAGAACTTGCCGCCGAGCACGACGGCATGAATTTTTCGCGTGTGGCTGATGTCTTCGAGGGGATTCATGTCCAATAAGACGAGATCAGCCGCTCGACCTACATGAATCGTTCCATACGTGTCCGTTTTGCCCAGGAACTTCGCGGGGTTCAGGGTCGCGGCCTGGAGCGCTTCCATTGGGGTAAAACCGGCTTCGACCAGAAGCGCCAACTCGTTATGCAGGTCGACCCCCGGCACCAAGGCCCAATCCGAAAAATCTGAACCCGCCATGATTTTTACGCCGGCTTTGTGCATCGTGCGGACCACTTCAATATTCTTTTGGTGAATTTCCAGTCGTGGCTTCAGATCCTCCGGATCATTACTCCAAAGAACGAAGCCTCGTTCATATGCGACAAGAGTCGGCACGTACCAAGTTCCGTTCTTGACGAAGCGCTGAAATAACTCCTGCCCCACTGGGCCCAGGATCTCATCCACGGCTTGTTCAGTGGTCTTCGCAGTCGCTCCTTTGCGCCACGGGGCGCTCTCGTAGAGCGTCTCCACATGTTCTAGGCTGGCGACTCCAGCATCGGACGCCTCGGCGGAACTGAGGTTCTTCGGCAAATGGACGGCTACCGGGATGTGTTCTTTATGAGCTTCATCCATCAGGGCGAAGAAAGATTCCGGCGCGAGCGCATTATGGACCTTGATAAAATCGACACCTTTGGCTTTCAGATCGTGAACCGCCCGGCGCGCCTCTTCGGGCGTGCGCACCGTCAGGCGGTTGGTCACTCCCTCTTTCGGGCCGTCGACGAAGGGCCCGGCGCGGACGATGTGCGGGCCCACTCGCAGACCGCTGTCGATTTCCGAGCGCCAGCGATCAAGCTGAGCGAGGTCCCCGCCCATATCGCGCACACCGGTTACGCCGTTCATGATGAGCAGCGGGAAGGCGTCTTCGGTGGCATCGGTGAGGTGTCCGTGCATGTCCCAAAGTCCCGGGATCAGAAACTTGCCGGTGGCATCGACTACGCGCGTCCCAGCAGGAATTTTGATGGCGTCGCTGGGGCCGACTGCGGTGATGGCGCCTTGGGCGACCACGACCGTTGAATTCGGCTGGGCGGGTGCGCCGGTGCAGTCGATGACGGTGACATGGGTGATGGCGAGAGCTATATGTTCTTGAGCGAATGCTGGGAGAGAGCAGCATAGGAATGAGAAAAGGAGCCATTTGCGCATAGAGGTTCGAAGCGAGTCGCGGCTTCAAATTTACGACAACGGCGGCATGGTGTCTTGAACGGATGAAACATGGCTATCGCCTTAGCGCCGGTGGAGAGTCACGAGGAATTCATTTGCGGACGGATGCGGTATCACGCCGCATGCTCTCAATGAGCGTCTTCAATCGAAGGAAGAGGTCGTCCCCTATCAGTTCAACAGAAACTGCTTGACGAACATTACCGTGGCATAGAACCGATAGTCGTCATTCGACTTCTTGCTAATGCCATGTCCTTCGCCCTTCATCACGAAATACCAAACGGGCACCCCATGGTCGCGTACCGCCTTCACAATCTGGTCGGATTCGCTGCGCGGAACAATGGGATCGTTTTCCCCCTGGATGACGAAGAGCGGTTTGGTGATTGCCGCGGCGTTGTTCAAAGGCGCAAGCCTTTCGAGGAATGCGCGTATCTGCGGGTCGCGTTCGTCTCCATATTCCACGCGCCGAAGATCCTGGCGATAAGAAGCCGTGCGCTCCAGAAATGTGACCAGGCTTGAGGGTCCGTAGATGTCGATCGCACACCGGATGCGCTCGGGGTACTTTGCCGCCGCGACCAGTGCTACATTTCCGCCATAGCTCGCGCCGGTGACCATCACTCGGCTGGCATCCAGATCGGGTTGTGTCCCGATCCAATCGAGCAGGGCCGCGATATCCTTGTAAGCATTCTCGCGAAGCAGGCCGTTGTCTAGGCTGGTAAATTTTTTTCCGAAGCCGGTTGAGCCGCGGATGTTGGGAAACAGCAAAACCACTCCAAGTTCGTTGAGGTAGTAATTTTGCTGACCGAGGAAGTAAGGCTGAAATTGGCCTTCGGGACCGCCGTGAATGTCGATAATGACGGGGCGCTTCCCGTTAAAGCGCGCCGGCGGGTGGTAAAGGATGCCGGAGATGCTCATGCCATCGAAGCTCTTCCAGTGAATCACGCTGGGCTCGGCGAATCCCTCCGTGTTCAAGCCGCCAATCTCACTGAAGGTCCACCTTTCAACCTTGCCTGTCCTGGTGTCGAGCGAATAGGCATCTTGGGCCGACCGCGCCGAGTCTAAGCTGAAGCCCAGATCGCGGCTGTTTGGGTGCCAGTGGAGATCTACTACATAGCCGGACGGAAAGCCGGGCAGAGGTTTTTCACGGCCCGTGACGGCGTCGAGCAAATGAAGAGTGGTGATGCCATCCTCGTTGCTCGTGATGGCGAGCATCTTGCCGTCGGGGGAAAGCTGAGCTTCGGAGATGTCCCACGGAATGTGCGTCGTCAGGTACGTATAGAGATGAGTGGCAATATCAATCCGCGCCACTCGCTGGAACTCAGAATCGCGGTCCGTGATGGTGTAGATGCTCTTGCCATCCTTGCTAAAGTGGGCGTCGCCATAAGCGACGGCAGCTGCGCCCGCTTTCGGCGTGAACAGCGTTTTTTCACCGGTTGCGACATCGATCAACCACAGATAGCTCTCGCTGACTGAAATCTCCTGAAGAGCCATGATTTTTGAATCGTCGGGTGCCCAGTCAAGGGGACTCCACCCCCCACCTTGTAGCTGAATAATCCGGTGATCACTTTTGGGATCGAGCGGGTTCGCGACATACAGGTCCACATCAGTGCCATTGCGACGGGTCGAACTATACACGATCCGGTCGCCTCGGTTCGACCAGACCGCAGGTCCATTTTTTGATTTCCCATCTGTTAGCAGTGTGATCTGGCCGGTCGCGAAATCGTAGCGGTAGTTCTGATAGTTCTCATCGCCGCCCGCGTCTTTGCTAAAGATGAAGTAGTCTCCTCGCGTGGGCTGATAAGAGACTCCGCGCGTAGGCCGCTCCTCGAAGAAAGTCATTTGCGTGCGGGCTCCACCGGGGAATTTCACCAGGTACACTTGCGGCGTGTTGCACATGAATGTCGCGATCAGCATCTCGCGCCGCAGCGGATGCCAGCTGAGAATCTCTGCCGATCTGATATTGGTATACCGCCCCACATCCGCGACCAGGGAGGATGGAATCGGAGGAATGGCTTCGGTAATTGAACCCGGTTCGGGCTGGACGCCAAGTTGCTGCGCAGATGCGGGGTTGAAACAGGTAACTAGCAGAAAGCTCAGTGTCAGGAGAATCCATTTACGCATAAAGGTTCATCCGCGAATCCACGCGACCAATCGTATGCAGCTAGCGGGCATGGTGTCTTGAACGGATAAAACATTGCTATGCCTTAGCGCGAAAAATCGTGCGGAATTCCTTCGGAGTTAGTCCGCTTACGGTCTTGAAAGTCCTACAAAGATGACTTTGATCCGCAAAGCCGGCGACCGCAGCCACTTCTGCGATTGGGCTTGTACTTGTCGCAAGCTGACGTGACGCTACTTCGACTCTCCAGTTGCGAGCGTACTCCCCGATACTGCAACCGCAGCGTTGGCGAAAGACACGAGCGAGGTGCACCGGGTGAACCCCGACCACGTTGGCGATCCGCTCTACCGTCAAGTTGTCAGGAAGCGTCTCGTGGAGCAGTTCGATTGCCTGGACGAGCCACGATGGCGTACCGCATTTGTCCTCTTTCGATGCATTCCGTGTCGCTTCGCTAATGATCTCCAGTGCAAGTGCCTCCGCTGCGAGTGGCGAGAAGGAGTCGGGACTGCGGCTCTCCCAGTAAAGTCGGGCCGCCAAGCATCGGACTCGGCCGTTGCGAAGTTCCGCCGTTTCACATATCTGTCGCGCGAGACACGAATCAGCCTCGTCATCGATGATCTCAAATCGGAAGATGCGACCGCCTGCACCAAGAAATTGGTCCGAATGTACTTCTCCAGGCGGATGAAGTACTGCTGTAGCCGGTCCGCATTCTCGAACGCCGCCACTATAAGTTTCGCGGTAACCGCCATGTAGCAGGATAGAAAAGTAAGGACGTGCGTGCACGTGTCGCCTAATTTGCGTCCCGGGCCGGTAAACCGACTCGGAAAAGCTCACATTTCCGACTTTCCATTGATTTACAACCGCTCCGTAAAAACGCCCGCCTTCAAATTCTGGTTTCGCCATCCTACCCCTCCCAGATGCCTCTCTGCCACCGCAGCTCCCTTTAAGGATAGACGGCATTTGCCTGTTGGGGTAAGCGGCAAATCCTGCAGCGCAGCTCGGCCAATTGATTCCACCATCAATGCCGGCATCCGGCATTGTTCGCCGGATCGGACGACGGGCAAAACTGACCGTGCCTTTCCGCCAGCGGATGTTGGACCACTTCGTGAATAGCCGGCAATACTGAAGTAATCTGGGAGCCAGCGTGCGCGAATCTGCGATGCATCTAGAAAAATATTTTTGTGCGCGGGTTTTCGAGGTGTTCCAACTGACACACTGACAGAATCTACACCGTTTAGGTCGATGCCTTCCCCTTCATCACGCGGGAAAGCACTCGCTTCAGGTACTTCCAAGGACCTTCCGGTACTTTGGCGGACTTTAAGATCTCATTATTGGAGGGATTCCATTTTCGCGCGGACCCCGACATTAACGCGAGTACCAGCGAGGAGGGGAAAAATGAGAGCACGGCCAGAGGTTCGAGACGGCCTGATTGCATCCAAAATCCGACGCTGGAAGACCATCGCACTTAATCCTTCAGCTTTCGATGGATACTCGGTCACTCAGGCTCGGAAGAACTACTGGCGACTCTGCGCCCGATATCCTGAGATTATGAAGAGGCTCGGCCTCTCTGAGACATCAGTGGTTTATTAGGCCGGAAATCGGCTAGACCGGAATTTGGCCTTTCTGACGTTCATTATCGATTTAGTCCATAATGCGAGCATGAAGACCCAGAAAGACAAATTGCAACTGCACTGGCTGATACGGGGCTACGAAAGCACTAAGAAAATATTTGAACGCAAGGTTAAATATGGCGTGTTCAGCGAACAGCAAATACAAACGCTGCTGATGGTTCTGGCAGGCACAGACCTCAACTTTGACGAAATCTTAGGTGCGTGTGCGCGAAAGGGAACCAAAATTCACACCGATCTACTGAAGGTGGAACATGAGGCATCGCAATCGGTGTATATGTACACTTGCGGACGCGGGAATCGCTATTTCACTGCGGAAATAGCCGAGAGGAAAGAGCGTCAGGCACAGATTGCTAAAAACTTGGGGCAAGAGGTCTAGACAGGTTTGCGTGACCGGTTAGAGGTCGCTGACATTTGGCATCTCCACTTCTGCTGCATTAGGGACTCGCTTCGCAGCCATCATATCGGCAATCTCGGTCGGGCGTAGTGGGCGGACCCTCTCTTTCACGCGACGGGCCTTCTCTGTTTCAAGAGCGGCCATGCGCTCCTTCTGGTCCCGCTCACGCTTGGCCTGAGCTGTATCCTCATGAAGCTCTTGCATAACCTCCTTCATTGTGGTGTCGGGCTTGGGAGCGATCTTGGAACGCTCTGAGAACGAAACGATCTGCTCCGGGACACCCATTCTGGCACGCTTTTTACCATCAACCTGACTGTAGTAGAACATGCACTGGTTGCGGATCACGCCGAAGGCATTGACAAAGCCAGCGGTTCCTTCGAGCTTACCGGGCTTGCTCCAATACTTCGACGTCTTTAAGGCCCATCTCATGCAGAATTCAATCTCGGGACGGGTGATCTCGGTGTTGAACTTGGCCGCTCTCTGCCAAGACGCAGAAGAGAGCTTGCGAAAATCCTCGGCCTCCACGCGGCCATCGCCCCTCCCGGTCTGCATCTCACGACGGAGCTCATCCCACAGCTTGCACATCCGCTCAACCCATTGAATCGGATTCTCACCTTGGCGTGCCCCGGTGAGCGCGTCCACGCCGACGCGGAACAAGTCCGAGAGTTTGTTCTGAGTAGGCGGATTAGCTGAGTCACACTGACTAGGCTGAGACTGAGGCTGATCCCCATTCGAGCTACAAACTGACTGATCCGGTGACTGACTCAGTTTATGACTGAGTGAGTTGTCAGCTTCAGTATCAGTCTCAGTAAGGCAGCGTTTGCTAAGCGGCTGCTTACCATTTGCTAAGCAAGTGCTAAGTTCAGCAGCCTCTTTGTTGGCCTGCTTTGCCAAACCACCCTTGCGGGCAGCCTCCCGCTTGTTCTCATAGTGCTCAACAGTATTGGTCCAATCCCGGAGTACACGCTTATGTGATAGGACCCGCACACCTTCGATCTCCTCACGAGTAAACTTCTGGAGCACGGCATCCCTGTTCTCCATCCAGTTCTTCAGGCTGCCGGCATCCGCTAGGAGCCACAGCTGATTGTCATCATCCGGGAGATATGGACGTGTAGCGCAGACATGAGCCTTGAGCAACAGGGCGCGATACAGATGACGCTGCTGCCAGTTCATGGCCTGAACAACGACTGGATCGTTCCAGAAGTCCAGCTCGCTCCATGGAATGAAACGTGGTGTGATTGGTTTAGCCACGGGACACCGCCTTGCGATAGCGGTTAATGCCCTGCCGCCTCATTGAGCGTTGGATTGTTTGTGTTGAGGCACCGAGACGCTGGGCCATTGCCTCAATCGTGAGGTTCTCCGGCAACGCGCAGAACTCCGCAACCTTCGGGTCGAGTTGTTTCCAGTCAAACTTTTTGTTCATTACATCTTCCTCTCTGCAATTGGAAGAGGAAGACACAAATCTGCCCGTTCATTATCAAAGGAAGATCTTGAGTTTCTTCGGTACTAGTAACGGCGTTCCCCGACAGTCGCCAACGTGGTTAGGTCGCCGGTGCATTTGCAGGGATTCGGAATGTGGCTGGTTCTGGTGAAGCTTGCAGAGAAAGGCACCGCCAAGTATCGCCGGGCCGCCCACTTCCGCTTGCAACACGCAAACGCCATACGCTTTACGAGCAACACGACCCCGGTAGGCAGTTTGATCTTCAGCAGCACAAAAGGCTACTACTATGCCCGACTGGTGACGCGCCATGTTCTAAGTGGGACGTTCTGTCGAATGACGACCGTCTGCATTTCAGCGATGACGGGCTTGAGTGCCTCGTGTATCTCGCCCGGTGTCGGCCCTTCTGGTATCTCCACCAGAGCGAACGGCTCCCGTTTGTAGTTCCACGTGATGTATTTCCATGTGACGGCAGCTCGCTTGCGAAAGTGAAGCACACCGCGCTTGGTTTTCTCGCTGGTCTCTGTCTCACCATTCTTCGTGCGACGAGCGAGCAGTCGAGCTAACACCGTCTCCGCGCTCACATCGAGATAGACCCACACGACAACGAGATTCTGATAGGGATGGTGGATCAGATGTTCCACGAGTTTCTTAGAAGACATCACGCCGTCGAAGATGACGAAATCCGAGACTGCAAGGCACTTGTCAATCGCGCGGTTGATCGCATCCAGATTGCCGTTCGAGTCGGCTCCTGTTCCCGGATGTCCACACAGAGATGTTCCGTTCGAGAACGTTGTCCACTTCACTTTGTATGGGATGTAGCCGCGCTGCCTTGCGTGGTAGCACTGTATCGTCTCGCTGTGCTTATCGGCTCCAGCGTCCTGATCTGTGAACGTGCGCCTGAGCGTTGTCTTGCCGGCAGCACTGGAAGCGATTATGGCGAGGACAATTTTTATTTTGCTCTTTAAATCGGACACTTGTGGATGTCACCCTGCACGAAGAACACACACGAGACGCGGTTACCAGATAGTTTGGGGAGGTTGGTATGCCACTCGTGAACATCCCCGAGCAGAATGTCGCCCGGTCGATAGTCGCAGCCGACGCGAAACTCGGGCCATACGATCTCGTTGCCTTCCCATTCATGCTCATCGCTGAGTGTCGCCATGCACCCAAACGTGCCCTTCGCATCAGCCAAGTCTTTGTGGACAGCTGTCGGCGCGTTCTTCAGTACATACAGCGTGGTGAAGGCCGTGTTGAACATCCGCCAGTGTGGAGGAACTTTGCTGATGACCTCCAACTGCGCCGCATACTCCTCAGGCAGCAGCGTTCGGTACGCCCGATCCACTTCGCAGATGAATTGGGTGCATCCGCCCAGAATCTGTGGTGAGCCGATAGTCCACGCGGTTGGAGCGCAGTCCACGACGCCCGGTGCCGGATTCTTGTACTTGAAGTATCCGAGCAGATCGGAGTTGCCACCGAAGGCATCCACGATGTTTGATGGAGCCACGTTGAATTTGCCGAGCGTTCCGTTCTTCCTGATGCCCGGCAGCCGGAGGTTCTTCGCGATGATGTCGGGCCTGTTTGCCAAACTGCCAGATACAGACTTGAGCAGATCGTATGCAGGCTGCCAGACGTTGGTGGGAATGACGTCCTTTACGAGCATGAACAGCAGGTCACCGTTTGGCTTCAGCACCCGGCAATCCTTTTTCGCAATCTTGATGCCGAGTTTCTGCACATCAGTCGTGTACAGGCGTCCACCCGCGTTCAGAATAGGATGATTATGCGGGAGTGGGTCATCAGCTATGACGCGACGCATTTATCACCGCCTTGTAGACGACTGTTGCGCGAGTGCGCTCGTCCAGAGATTCCCACGCTGTCTTGAATCTCTTCGTGGCTTCCTTCGACAGCAGCATGATGCCAATACGCACTGACGGCTTCTGGTGGTTCGGTCGCTGGGAGGCGAGTCGCTTCACGTTCTCTTGAGCCGCTTGAGCCATCATGGCTATCGCCTTCAGATGTTCGTCAGCGTTCCTCGATTCCATCGCCCGCTCGAAGTCGTTCTCATTCTCAAAGGGAAACTTCTTTCGAAATTTTGCAAATTGCAAAATTTGAACCTTCACACGCTGATAGAACTTGATCGCGCGGTACGCCGTGTGGACCGGGATGTGGAGTTCCTTCTGCACGCAGGGCAGAAACTTCCCGTGTGCGAGCAGGCCTTGCAACTCCACCAGCTTGCGGCCTAACTGGTAGCGGTTGACTTTGCGCTCGTGCCACAGGCTCTTGATCTCTTGCTTTAGCCTCATGTGGGCCGACACCGCAGGCTTCTTATGGTGGATGGAAATTTTGATTTGCGGTATGGCTTGCGGTGCGAGTCGGGGCGATGCCATTATGACGCTCCCTGTGCCTTGGCTTTCAGTTTCCGCTTGTGATTATTACTGGAGTCCCCAACGTGAAAGCTGCCGCATGCCCGGTGGAAATACGCGTTAGCTCTATATCCGAACCGTTGAGCCAAGGATTCAGCATGAGCTTCTGCCGCAGCTTCAGTCGAATGGCAAACCTTCCCAGACTTACACGTGGTCAGCATGTCGCGATATGCCTTCTCAAGTGAGTGGTGCCAATTTTGAAGAGGAAGAATGAATTTGCAATGGCGGCATTTTCGCTTGTCCTCTGGAATTGGAACGTCTTTGCCTTGCCTCACAGAGCAGAGAGGGCACTGATGTCGTTCGGCGTAGTCGAAAAACATCCTTTCTTCCGCTGGGCGCAAATCGAAAGGCGAATCGTAAACGGACGAATCGTAGATTGGGTCATCCATGTGCCTATTCTGCCAGCGGAAGTTGGAGAGCGCATGAGTACGAACGTAACGAGACTACTGGTTAGACTCGCCCAGCGCGCGAGCAGCCAACTGCAACGTGGATGCTGGAGCGAACCGGGCGAACGTCTTGTTGACCAACGCCCCTGCTTCATCGCTGTGAGCGTCGATCCAGTCGCAATATTTCTGTGTCGTTGTGAGGTCTTTATGGCCTAACCGTTTCTGTACAACTCTCACGTCCACTCCCGCCCGTAAGTGCATTGTGGCGAACGTGTGCCTGAAAATGTGCAAGGTCCAAGAGCCATACGTCGCTTTCAGATTGGCCCGTTTCACGACTGCTTTCAGGTAACGAAGGAGATGGCCTTCAGGCCGCTTTGTCTCTTTGTTCGGGAAGATGAGCCCGGTGCCGCGTCGCCCTTGCAACTTGGCTGCAAGCCAATCGGGGATACGAATCTGACGTTCCTTGCGGCCCTTCGGCTTCCAGTTCCACTGCTTCTTCTCACGGATGAGCAGCACCTTGCAATCCTGAATCAAATCCTCCCACTCTACGTGCTGCACTTCGCCTTCGCGACATCCGGTGTACAGGAAGAACTCGAACAGCAGCGTCTCGACTTCGTTGCACTCCGCGAATAGCGCGACCAGATCATACTCTGTGTAGCAGCGAATCTCCTGCTCCACAAAGGACGGTGCGTCCTTCAGCCCGATGATGGGATGTTTGGCCCACTTCAGAAACGTGACGAGACATGCGACACGATGATAAACGGTGCGGTCGGCTAGCACGTGCCCGCGTAGATGGTTGACGAACTTCGTGAGGCAGTCAGCGCGGCTAACGTCTTCCAGATGCCTCCGACCGACCACCATTGTGAAGGTGTCCAATACCTGTTTCATCGTCTGATGCGTTTTGGGAGCTTTGTTCGCCTTGCACTCGGCTAAGTATTCAGCCTTGACCGTAGCGAGCAGTCGCTTGCCGTTCTCGGCCCTCTGATCCACCACCGCGATGCCAGCGGCCTGCGCCTGAAGCCTCAATTCCTGACGCGCCTTGGCCCTCAGGACATGGGTCGGTTGATCGCCACACTTGAGCCGCTTCCGTTTGCCCTCCTCGACCCATTCGATCTCCCAGCGTCCACCGGGCGTGTCGATTTCAGTTTCTTTGTACAGACAGCGCTGCGTCAGGAGCGGCTTCCCGGAGCGCTTGCTCCAGAGCGGTTTGAGTGCCCGCCAGCCATCGGCGGTTTTGAAAATGCGGATGATCCAGACAGATGGGTTCGCCACGTTGCCCTCCTTGACCCTAATACCGGAGATCATCCCGATTGAGAGACAATTGAGAGACGGGCTTCATGCTGCTGTATTTACTATGGTTTAGGAAGGTATGGCGGAGAGAGAGGGATTCGAACCCCCGATACCCGTAAAGGTATACACGCTTTCGAGGCGCGCGCCTTCAGCCACTCGGCCATCTCTCCGCGCCGTTAATTTGATTTCATTTTATCAGGGAAGGCATTTGCTCGAATTTTCCAGCAGTAGAAGCGCATTGATCCGTTCTGACGCTGCGGGGATGGCCCGGAGCACCGGGTCAGACAGGTTTTCCTCCAAACCGAACGCTGCTCCCGCAACAGTGACGAGATAGGCGCGCGCGGGCCGCTGCCCATAAAGTGCCTCTGCGAGGAGCAACAGAAATTCAGGGGAACCGTGATGAGTGCTATCCAGCGATGTGCTTCGGGCCGGATGCAGTTGCTGGCACGTAATTGTTCCCGGCGTCTCCCCCACAGCGACATCAACGAATACTACGATGTCTGACTGGCTGATGGGTTCAGCGAGTTCGGGAGTCCACTGTTGTTGACAATAAACTTCTGTCGCCGGATCGCGTAGGGAATTCCTCAATTGAGTAACGATTCGAAATGCGGCACCATCGTCGCCGCGGAGAGAGTTCCCGCACGCCAGCACCAGCGCTCGATTCACGATCCCCTGCTCATCTGGTCAAGCACGGTGCCGCCGGCGGAGATGAGCCGCACTTGCAGCGGCATTTGTCCATACGCGTGTGTAGAGCAACTCAGGCAGGGATCGAAGGCGCGGATCACAGCTTCGACGCGGTTCAGCATTCCTTCGTTGAGTTTTTCGCTCCGCACAAAATGGCGCGCGACCTGCAGGATGCCGCGATTCATCGCCAGATTATTGTGTCCGGTGGCGATCACCAAATTGGCCCAGGTGATGAGTCCCTGCTCATCCACACGATAGTGATGGATCAGCGTGCCGCGGGGCGCTTCGCAACAACCTATTCCTTCGAGATTGTTCAGCGAGGCGGAGTAGCGCGCGTGGGTCTTTGTGATGATGGGATCCAGTAAATACTCTTCGATATGCTCGAGCGCAAAAAGGATCTCGATGAGCCGCGCGTAATGATAATGAAACGAGCTCAACACGGCGCCTCGCTCCAGGGAGCGGAACTCGATCCATTCCTGTTGGGCCAGGGGAGTGCCGCAATTCTCTACCAGGTTGATGCGCGCAAGTGGGCCCACGCGGTAGATGCCCCCGGGATAGCCAAGCGGCTTGTAGTAGGGAAACTTCATGAAGGTGAACGGCTCCACGGCTTCGCCCAGAAAGTCGGAGTAGTTCGCCGCCTCGAGGTTGTCGGCCACAATGTTTCCGTGAGAATCGGTAAAGCGGATTTTCCCTTCGTAGTATCCGGCGCGCTCATCGGGAGTAACCAATCCCATGAACAGGCTGGGAAAATTTGCGAATGTGCGGATCTCTTCCCGAGAGTTTTCGAATTCGATTTTGAACCATGCCAGGGCCTTCTGCGCGATCGCAATCACTTCCGGTATCTGCGCTAATAGCTTGTCGCGCTTCTCAATGCTCAGCGGTTCGTTCACACCTCCGGGGACGACCCAGCCGGGATGAATGCGCTTGCCTGCGAGGGTCTCGATTACCTGCTGGCCAAACTGGCGCAAGCGAATTCCTCCGCGGCCCAGTTCAGGGTTTTTGCGTATCGCGCCGAAGAGATTGCGCTCTTTGGGGTCGGCATCCATCCCCATGAGAAAATCCGGCGCCGATAGATAGAAAAAACTCAACGCGTGCGACTGAATGAGTTGGGCCAGATTCAGCATCCGGCGCAGTTTGCCGGCGGATGGCGGAACTTTCATGGCTAGCAGCACGTCGCAGGCTTTTGCGGAAGCCAGCAGATGGCTCACCGGACAGATGCCGCAGATCCTTTCCATCAGGTAGGGCATCTCATAGAACGGGCGTCCGACGCAGAATTTTTCGAATCCGCGGAATTGTGTAACCTGAAAATACGCCTCGGAGACCTCGCCATGATCGTCGAGTTGCAGCGTGATCTTGGCATGGCCTTCGATGCGCGTAACCGGATCGATCGTGATGGTTTTGGACATCTTCCCTTTCTTTCTCGACTCCAGGTGCAAATCAACCTTGGTTACGCACCAAAGCGAGACAAGGCCGCTACGTCTGGAATTCGCCCCGCGAGCAACTCGCTGATTACCGCGTAGATGGTGTTGGCGGAGGGTGGGCACCCCGGAACGAAGACATCCACGTTTACGACTTCGTGTACCGGCCGCACACGTGGCAATAGCGAGGGCAGGCGCTCCGTTGGCACCTGCGGCTGCAGCAGACTGGCTCCCTGGTAAACGCACTCGAACAGTTCTGATACAGGGATGGGATTTCGCATCGCGGGCACATTGCCGGTTACGGCGCAATCGCCAAGAGAAACCAGGGTGCGGGTGTGGGTCCGGACCAGCCGTATTTTGTGTTCGTCCTCATCGCTACTGACCGAGCCTTCGACCAGCGCGATGTCCACCTGCGCGGGGAACTCTTTGTAATCCACCAGCGGCGAATACACCAAATCGAAATGTTCGGCCAACTCCACCAGCCGTTCATCCATATCCAGAATCGACATGTGGCACCCGGAGCAGCCGTCCAGCCAGACGGTTGCGAGCTTAGGTTTGCTCATCGCTGGCCTTCCCGCATGTCCTTTAAGTAAGAGAGAAAGTCCGGATTCTTGTGTACTTTGCCGCCCACCTTGCTCTTATCGAAGAGCGCGCCGGTGGGGCACACCTGGATACACTTGCCGCAACTGGTACACGTGTCGGACTCGCCCCAGGGCTGATGCAGGTCACTGATGAGCAAGGAATTGACTCCCCGGCCAAGGAGATCCCAGGTGTGTGCGCCTTCGATTTCGTTACACACCCGCACGCAACGCGTGCACAGGATGCAGCGATTGTGATCCAGCGCAAAGCGTTCATGTGAGACATCCACAGCAAGCGTCGGTGAGCGGTAGGGAAAACGCACATGGGTGACGCCGTGCTCTTTCGCGAGGTCCTGCAACTCACACATGTTGTTGGCCACGCATACCGAACAGACATGATTGCGTTCGGCGAACAGAAGTTCCAGCACCATCCGGCGATACTTCTGCAGGCGCGGCGTCTGAGTGGTGACCTCCATACCTTCTTCCACCAGCGTCACGCAGGCGGGTTGCAATCGAGTAGAACCCTTCAGTTCCACCAGGCACATCCGGCAGGCTCCCACTTCCGTCAGGCCGTCGAGATGGCATAGCGTGGGAATCGAAATTCCATTTTCCCGCGCCGCATCGAGAATGGTTTGATTGACGCTTGCGCTGACGTCCTTGCCGTCGATGGAAAGCGTTTTTACAGCCGGCGCCGGATTCACGCGGAGACCTCCGCCAGTTTGTTGCATTCGCATACTCCGGCACGGCAATGTTTGTCGACGATGTGTTCGGTATATTCGTCGCGAAAATAGCGCAGAGTGCTCAGCACCGGATTCGGAGCACTCTGGCCGAGGCCGCAGAGGCTGGTGCTACTGACCATGTCGCAGAGTTCTTCCAGGAGATCGAGATCTTTCGGGGCCGCAGTTCCAGTCGTCATGCGGGTGAGGAGTTCGAACATCTGCGCCGTCCCGGCGCGGCACGGGATGCACTTGCCGCATGATTCGGACATACAGAACTCCATAAAATAGCGCGCGACGTTCACCATGCAGGCGCTGTCATCCATCACAATCATGCCGCCCGAACCCATGATCGACCCAACTTCCTTCAACGACTCATAGTCCACTGGAAGATCGAGAAACTGTTCCGGAATGCAGCCGCCGGAAGGTCCGCCAGTCTGCACTGCTTTGAAGCGATGCCCCTCCGGAACTCCACCGCCAATTTCAAAAATAATCTGGCGCAGCGGAGTGCCCATGGGGACTTCGATCAAGCCTACGTTCCGGACCTTCCCGCAGAGCGCAAATACTTTTGTCCCTTTACTTTTCTTCGTGCCCAGCGAGGCATACCATTCCCCGCCTCGGCGAAGGATGCTTGGGATGTTGGCGTAGGTTTCGACGTTATTGATCAGAGTCGGCATCTCCCACAGCCCGGATTGTGCCGGGAATGGCGGGCGCGGGCGCGGCGTACCGCGGCGGCCTTCAATCGAAGCGATCAGCGCAGTCTCTTCACCGCAAACGAATGCGCCGCCGCCGATACGAATTTCAATGTCAAAACTGAACTTGGTGTTGCAAATCTGGCTGCCCAAAAGGCCCAGCCGGCGCGCCTCGCGAATGGCGGTTTGCAGCCGCTTGATCGCCAGTGGATATTCGGCGCGCACATAAATGTAGCCCTGACTCGCTCCCACGGCGTAGCCGGCGACGATCATTCCCTCCAGCACGCGATGGGGATCGCTCTCGAGCACGCTGCGATCCATGAACGCACCGGGGTCGCCTTCGTCCGCATTGCAGATTACATATTTCGTTGTCCCGATCGTTTTTGCGACCGTGCCCCACTTCAGACCCGTGGGATAACCGGCGCCCCCGCGGCCGCGCAGGCCGCTTTTCGAAACCTCCTGCACAATCTGTGCCGGGGCCATCTCCGCCAGCGCTTGTACCAGTGCCCGGTAGCCATCCGCGGCGATATACTCTTCGATCTTCTCGGGATCAATTCGCCCTGAGTTCTCGAGAACGATATTGGTTTGCCGTTGGAAGAACGCTTGCTGCCGCGAGTAGAGCAGGCGCGCTGGCATGGTGCCGGCGAGTCCTGCCACAATTTCGGCCACATCTGGCTCGGCCACGTTTCTTAAGAGATTTCCATCGGGCTCACTGCTCACCAGGGGGCCGAGAGAACAAAGACCCATGCATCCGGTTCCGCGCACGCGACAATTCGCTCCCGTGCGCCGCACTTCCTTGTCCAACGCGGATTTGATGGAATCGCTGTGCAGAGACAAGCATCCCGCGGCAACGCAAACGTTGAGGGCACGCGGAGATTTCTCATTTACCGCGCGGGCTTCGATTGCGATTTGTTCGAGATCCTCGAGCGTCATCAGTTTTTCCATCCATCCAGTTTTTTGCGAAGCATGGCCTCACTGACGTTGCCGGCGGTTTCTCCATCAAAGATGAAGGCGGGCGCCATGCTGCAGGAGCCGATGCAGCGCGCGCTTACCAGGGAGACGTTTCCGTCCAGCGTGGTTTCCCCGGCTTTGACGTTAAGTGACTCTTCCGCCACCGCAAGCAGTTGGTTCGCTCCCTTGATGTAGCAAGCCGTGCCCAGACACACCAGGCAGGTGTGCTTGCCGGGCGGCTTCAGGGTGAAGAAGTGGTAAAACGTCGCAACGCCGTAGGCTTGACTCAAGGGTACATGCAGAGATTCGGCGACGAACTTCAGGGATGGCTTGTCGAGGTATCCAAAATATTCCTGAACCGTGTGCAGGGTTTCGATAAGCGCGTCGCGGGCAAACCCGTGCCGCCTCATGGTTCCATTTACGATTCGCCAGCGTTTGTCGTCCGAAGGAAGTTGGGGTTTCTTCGAGCTTGTAAGCATGATCGCATTGCCGGGGCTACCGGTTAGTATATACCGCAAAATTTTTTCATCAGCTCGATGCTGATCACGTCTTCAAGTATTTACATCAACCCCTGTTCTACATCGGGAAACTTTTTATTTCCTGGTTGCAATATCTACAGCAATGTAGCGCCTGCCGAAATTTGCAACAGAAAGTAACGAAGACTACTCGCGTTGCAATTTTTGCCTCAAATGTCACATTGAAGGGTGATCTGCTTCCTTGTGCTGTTTGTAGGTCAGGGCTGAAATGGATTGGTCAGTCATCAGACCAATTCCGATGCTAGCCACTGAGTCAGTCCGCGCTGAGTTCAAGGCCATCCCGAGAAATAAGGTTTACCAGCAAGTTGCCAAACGGCTGGAGCGGCGAATCGCGGAAGAATTGAAACCGGGGGACTTGCTGCCGCCGGAGCGCGAACTGGTCCGAATGCTGGGGGTAAGCCGCAGCTCCGTGCGAGACGCGATTCGTACGCTGGAACTAATGGGCCTGCTTGAGCCACGACAAGGCATCGGCACGGTGGTTTGCAACCCCATCGCAAGTGCGCCCGACCCTCTGGCCACAGCACTGCTGGAAAAGCGAAAGAAGATTGCCGATTTGCTTGAGGTACGCCGGATGATCGAACCGGCTCTAGCGGCCCGGGCGGCGGTGCAAGCCTCTCGCGAGGCGATCGCGGATATGGATGACATCCTTTCCCGCCAGGCGGCGAAGATAAGCGCAGGCGACCTTGGAATCGAGGAGGACTCCCGGTTTCATTACGCTATTGCTTTAGCGTCCGACAATGCCGCGGTTTTGAAGGTTGTCGACGTCCTGATGGATTTGTTGCGTGAGACGCGGGAGAGATCGTTGCAGGTGGAAGGACGGCAGGAAAAATCGCTTGCTGGTCACCATCGGATTCTCTGCGCTTTGAAGTTGGGCGACGCTGCAGCCGCTGAGTCTGCCATGCGCCGGCACCTGCAGGAAATTGAGAACGTTGTGTTGAAAAAGCTTTAAGAGAATGGAGGTTGCCAGATGGGTCAATTATTCGCGGTCGAAGTAATTTATCGGGGAGTCTTTCAAAAGACTCTAGCGAAGAACATCACGCGCGACATTGTTTTAGCCGCGCACAACGAAGGCAAACTGGGCATTTCCTTTGGCCGTTACGGGGATGCTCCTGAACGCAACGGTATTCCAGCCAAGAGTTTCGCCATCGTCGCCAAAGACGAGTTGACGCTCGAAGCCGGGATGGCGCAATACGAACCGAAGCAAGTCGATCTGACCGTGGTTCTCGATGACACGCTCTGCAAGGGCGGAGAGTCCTGGGCATGGTACGGATTACAGCCGGTGCATCACGCTCTGAAACCGGGACACACCCTCATCGTAATTTCCCTTGAGGATGCGCCCACACTGCTGAAGAGCATTCACCGCCGGGAAGAGCCTTACAAGCTGGGAGTTATGAAGGGCGTCACCAGTTTCTCGGGCATGTGGGTATTTAAAGATGACCACACGGATGTCCGCGTCCTGGGCGCAATCGCCAAGGCGCTTCCGGAATTGTTCAGCCTGAAGTCGGTGGAACAATTCATCAACGACAAGCTGAAGAGCGACCTCAAAGTCACTTCGGCTCGCAACGCTTTCGAGCGCTTCACCACAGTGCCGGTGAAAGCGGGCGAAGGAAATCCCGAAGTGCCGTTCAAGTTTGAACTGCCCGGTTGGGAAGAGATGCGATCTGGAGTTTCTATTAAAGGACAGTCGCAAGGCGGCCCGTACCCGGATCCAACCACCGGCAAGGTCGGAGGCTTCCGGCCAGCCCGTAACGAACTGTTCAAAAAGTATTCCACGCGCACGCTGCGGCCGGTCATTAATTTCTCGACCTGCACTAAGTGCACGCTTTGCTGGCTCAACTGTCCGGACGCGTCCTTCGACGTCACTCCCGACGGAACCTACGACGCGAATCTCGAAGCCTGTTGTGGTTGCGGTATTTGCGAAGAGGTTTGCCCGGTGAAGGAATGCGTTTCCATGGTGAATGAGTCGGAATTCCACGACAACAAGAGCCAGTGGGAAGCGTTCAAGGCAGATAAGGGCGCCTATCTGAAATGGCTGGAGACCACGATCGAGAAAGCGGAACCGATCAAGAATCGGTCTCATGGATTCCGTTATCGCGGCCAGTATGCAGAAGAGGTCCCCGAGGCACTGGAGATCGCAAAGAAAGGCTAGCAGCCCAGCGGGCAATCAAGAATCAGCACCAACACTTGCCCGAATGAAAGACAAGGAGATTGAAATGGCGACATTAACACTACCAGTTGAAGAAAAGAAAAAAGGTACCGAGCAGGAAGCCCTGATCACCGGCGCCGAGGCCATTGCGATTGCCTGCAAACTGGCCAACGTGGACGTGGTCACGGCTTACCCGATCCGGCCTTACGACACGGTTATGCAATACATCAGCCAGCTGGTCGCAGATGGCGAAATGGATTGCGAATATATCGTGGCGGAAGGCGAGCATTCTCAATTCGAAATCGTAAAGCACGCGTCGGTTTGTGGAGCTCGCGTGTTCTGCGGTTCAAGCGGCGTCGGTTGGATGTACGCGATGGAATGTTTGACCGTAACTCCCGCGCTCCGCGTCCCCATGATTGCCATGGTGGGCAACCGGGCGTTGGACGATCCTGGCGCGTTCGGCGTGGAACACAACGACGCTCTGGCTGTCCGTGACCTGGGCTGGATGTTGACCTGGGTCGATAGTGCGCAGGAAGCCCTGGACACGGCGCTGATCGCGTATCGTGTGGCAGAAGACCGCCGCATGTTCGTGCCCTGTGCGATCAGTTGCGACGGCGCGTTTCTCACTCACTCGCAAGCGTTGGTACAGATCCCGACATCTCAGCAGGTTAAGAGTTTCCTGCCTCCATACGATCGCGGCGATCTGCTGCTGCATCCTGACAACGTTATTTCGGTGGCCCCACAGGCTAACGAAGATTGGGTCATGGAGATTCGACGGCAGAACTACGCAGTCACAGAAATTGCGTGCGATGTGATTCGCGAAGTCTATGCCGACTTCGAGAAAATCTTCGGACGCAAGTATGGCAATCCGTTCTTCGAAGAATATATGACGGAAGATGCGGAAGTCGTACTGCTGGGCATGGGAACACTCTCCACGCCGGTTAAAGTCGCAATCCGCAAGATGCGCGAACAAGGCAAGAAAGTTGGGTTCGTTCGTCTGCGCTGGTTCCGTCCGTTTGCCGGCCCAGAGATTGCCAAGTGCCTCGAGGGTTTCAAAGCCATCGGCGTACTTGATCGCGACTTCTCGTTCGGTTCTCCGGACTTGAGTGGCGTGGTGGCGACGGAAGTTCGATCCGCCATGTACAGCAACAGCGCTACCAGACCGCCAGTGCTGGGATTCATCGGCGGGTTGGGTGGCCGCGAAGTGACCGTACCAGACGTGGAAGAGATGACCGAGAAAGTATTCGAAGCCGCTAAAGGTAAGGCGCAACCCCTGACGCAATGGATCGGGCTGCGGGGATAACGCCAGTTGACATGGCGCTATTCATAGCCGGAAAGGACAAACTAATCATGAGCACATTTGTAGATGAAAAACCGACGCAAGACCTGGAAGCCTTCAAAGGAGTGAAGAAGGTTCCACACGAGGAGTACTACACGTCCGGCCACCGCACCTGTCAGGGCTGCGAGTCTGCGCAAATCATGAAATTGATGGCGAAGGCCGCAGGTCCCAGGACCATCGTTCTGGGAAGTACTGGGTGCATGTACGTGGCTAACACCTCTTACTACGCCACTCCCTGGGGCGTCCCCTGGATGCATACACAGCTAGGCAGTTCCGGATCGGCTGCGCTCGGTGCGGCAGCCGCTTTCCGCGCTCAGATGCGTAAGGGCGCGATGAAAGACGAACCCATCAACGTTATCGCCTTCTGCGGCGATGGCGGTGGCGCGGACATGGGTCTGGGAGCGATCTCGGCCACCATGTGCCACCCCGATTACAACCTGCTGATCCTGATGTACGACAACGAGTCCTACGCCAACACCGATATCCAGATTTCCGGGACATCGCCCTATGGCGTCAACACCTCGTTCAGTACGCCAGGAAAAGTAAAGCGGATCATGAATCACCGCTGGAAAAAGAACATGGCGCCGCTGATGCTGGTTGGCCATCCCACAGTGAAGTATGTAGGAACGATTTCTACCTCATACCCGCTGCAGGCGATGAACAGCGTTCGCAAGGCGCTTTCGATCGGTGGCCCGACGTTCATTCACTGCTTGAATCCCTGCCCGAAAGGGTGGGATTTCGATCCCGTGCTTTCCTTCGAGCTCGGCGAACTGGCCGTCAACACCGGCATTTGGCCTCTGTACGAGGTTGAGAACGGCAAGCTGAAGCTCTACGGCAAGACTGAACAGATCGCCAGCGGCAGATTCAAACGTCTGCCGGTACGCGATTACTTGCTCAAACAGGGAAGGTTCGCGCATTTCATCGAAGAAGACATCGATTACTTCCAAAGCAAAATCGATGACATGTGGAACAAGTGGCTGGTGCCGGGAATCATTCCGCTCCAGAAGGACATTGAAACCGCAGAGTAATTAAGCCCGCCCCGTAAGGGGCGGGATATTTATTTACCGGATGCTTTCCGGGCCGGAGTGTCTAGCGAGAACAAAAAATCAATTCTGATTATTTCCCAGGAGGATGCCTATGGCCACGAATGTGACCTCCTTTGTTGGACAAGAGCGAAAGCTAGGCCGCGTTACTGGAAACCGATGGATCCAGTTGATCTGCGGCATCGTCGCGATGATCGTCATCTCCAACTATCAGTATGCCTTCACCCTTTTTACCCCAGGCATGAAACAAACATTTACCGGGGTGCCTTACGCGAAAATAGCGGCCATATTCTCGGCCTTTATTCTGTTTGAAACCTGGCCGATGCCGGTATCTGGGTACTTTGTCGATAAGTTCGGCATCCGCAAGCTTATGACGTTCGGAGCGATTTGTATCGCACTGGGATGGGTGCTGGGTGGCACCGTCGCCAAGTCACCTCTCGAACTGTACATTTATTACGGCGTCATTTCTGGAACCGGCGCTGGAATCATTTACATCTCATGCGTCGCCAATGCCTTGAAATGGTTCCCTGACCGGCGAGGATTGGCCGCTGGGTTGACCGCCGCAGGATTCGGTGGTGGAGCTGCTCTCACGATCATGCCCATTGCCCGTTCGATCCACAGCATCGGATGGGCTCACGCCATGGCTGTGTGGGGCATTGGCCAGGGCATTGTTGCACTCATTGCCGCCATGATCCTCCACCATCCCCCTACCGGCTGGGTTCCTGCCGGGTGGGACCAGCAGGCAAAGCAAGTACATAAGGGCGTCGCCCAGTCGAAGGTCAACTTTACCTGGCTTCAAACTCTGGGAAGACCCGAGTTCTACCTGCTCTACACAATGTTTTTCTTTGCCACCGCAGGCGGGCTGATCGCGACTGCAAACCTTTCACAAATCGCCAAGTCCCTGCATGTGAGTAACGCTACGGTGTGGGGTTTCGCGATTGTCCCACTCGCCGCAACCCTAACGGCGGCTTGCAACGCTCTGTCTAGAATCGTTTGGGGATCCGTCTCAGACCGGTTAGGACGAGAATATACGATGTTTCTAACCTTTGGCGTAGAAGCGGTCCTCGTGTTCCTGGTGACCAAAATAGCTGGGGCGCCCGTCGCATTTGTGGTGCTGTTCTCGTTTATTTTCCTTTTCTGGGGCGAGATCTATTCTCTGTTCTCAGCGACCACAGGGGATGTCTTCGGCCCCAAGAACGCCTCTGCCAACTACGGCATGGTGTATACAGCCAAGGGTGCTGCTTCCGTGTTTGCTGGATTTGGAGCGGCAACACTGGCTGCCTACTTCGGCGGTTCTTTTGCGGTGCCATTCTACATTTCGGCTGTACTGTGTGGGATTGCTGCCCTCCTCGCACTATTGGTGCTTAGGCCATTGATCAGGGGCAGAATCGCGGACGAGGCTCGCGCAGCCGACAAGGAAGAGGGTCTAGCGCTTTCAGCGGCATTGGCGCAGGCCGAAGAGGCTGAGGCGGCGAAGAAAACGAAACGTCTGGCGGGGGTTGGCCGCTAGTTGGTCGTCTTGCTGAGGCCTACAGATCCAGGCAGCCTGAGACCAAGCCGGTGGCGGCTTGTTCTCAGGCTGCAATGACGTCGCGAACCCGTCAAGAAGCGGGAAACTCTGCTAAGGCTAGAGGAAACATCTCGTCGGCGTGCGTGATCCCGGCTGCACTAACGAGTGGATTCTTGTACTCCCATGCGGCTCTTTGAATTCTCCAGTCACATAGATACTCCGCAATCAGGAAAGCCCCGGTTAGGAATGAACTCAGACCGGCCTTGAGCCAACCTTGAGATTCCTCCCTCCATTTATAAGCTTGTAATTCAGACGAGAATTTTAAAACTCTTCGTGCTTCCAGCGTTGCATTCCTCAGCTTTCGCTGTTGCAAAATTCAGCCGTGCGCCGTGAATCCATAAGACGCTGATTACACAGGGTGATTCTCTTCTTCCCTGCTCAAAAGTCAAAAACACGAATCCAGCCTGTTGTGATTTCTATCAAAGAGCGATTACAAATTCATCGCAAGAAATCTCTACACGAGCTTTCGTCCTTTCTAACTGGCTCGTTTCAAACGAGATTGCCAATTACCGGTGGAGTGGCTCGCGGTTCGCCCGTGTGGCATGGCGATTGCTTTTAGAAAGTGTGAGCGGCTGGCGGAACGGCCCTCCGACGAGGTGACTTATGACAGTCCTACTGGTTCTCTTCACTTTCATATCCTTCTTACTGATCGATTATTTCCGCACGCGAAAGGCAGTACATCCAGCGTTGCAGATGTCGGCGGCAAAGTACGAAGCCACACCCCGCCTACAGCCTGCCTTGGTCGCGGGCTTCCAGGTCCCGGAGAATCTCCGCTACCATCCCGGCCACACCTGGGCATTGAGCGAGAGTCCGAACCTAGTGCGGGTTGGCCTGGATGATTTTGCCTCTAAGCTGACTGGCATCGTGGAGAGCATTACGCTGCCGCAACGCGGCCAGTGGATTCGCCAGGGACAGAAGATGTGCACCCTCCATCGCGACGGTTGCGCAGCCGATATGGTTTCGCCGATCGAAGGCACAGTGTCAGACATCAACCAGGCAGTGGTGGCAGATCCGAAACTCGCGCTGCGCGATCCTTACGGCGAGGGCTGGCTGGTGACGGTGCAAGCGCCCGACGCCAAGACAAGCTTCCGCAACCTGCTGGGTGGGCCGCTAGCCCGCTGGTGGACCGAAGAGTCTGCAAGCCGCCTGCAGCGCCGCATACCGACTGCACTGGCGGGCGCGCTGGCACAGGATGGTGGAGCTGCCATCGACAACCTCACCGTTGAGATTCCGGATCAAGACTGGCTGCCGCTAGCCAAAGAGTTCTTCCTGTCATAAACATAGCTCGCGGCCAGCGATGGCGAACCAGCCGCGCTGACCGGAACGAGGGCCGCTGAAGCACCGACCGCCCGGATCCAAGGCTGAATCAGCCAGGACACCGGGCGGTCAGTGTTGTTCATGGCTTCCGTTCGACGAGGATGCAGCTGAGCACTTCCTTTAACGGCACTACAACTGTCGCAGTGAGGGCGCGCCTTCAGGCGCTGGACTGGCGGCGGTGCGACAGGTTCGGCACAGGGCACTCTCCTTGAGGTCGATCCACTCCACGGCGTGCGACGAAGCCATGGCACAGCGGTAGTCATCGCAGTGCGTCAAGTTCATGGTGTGCCCAACTTCATGAACCGCTTCTTTGATTACGCGATTGCGAAATAGCTCATGATCGGATGGAAGGCCGTAGAACTCCTGCCGCAGGCGATAGGTTGAAAGCAAGGCGCACGGACCGCCCATCTGTGCTTCGCCGAAAACAAAAGTAAGAATCGGAATGTAGAGGTCGACGGCCGCAACGCCCAGCACTCGCCAGGAATCGAAGCCAATATAGTTTTGCATGCCGTGCAGGATTTCCGAGGAGTGATATTGCTGGCGTTCCCCGTGGAAGGCGAACTCCGGATCGAGACGGACAGGAAGTATTCTGCAGCGCGTGCCGAGAATTTCCTCGATGGCGGGAGAAATATCCTTCAGCAGCGCATCATCGACGTTCCCGACCGGCAACAGGTGCAGCAGTTTCATCGCATGCCTTCATCGGGCGACTTCATCGGTCTTTGAGGTTTCCGGCTTCTTGTCGCTGCGGCTCCAGCCGTATTTCTTCAGCTTGTGATACAGCGTCACTCGATCGATGTCGAGCACATCGGCGGCATGGCTCTGATTGCCGGCACATTCCCCGACCACCTTGAGGATGTGTGCGCGCTCGATATCCTCAAGTGTCTTGCTGGAGCCGTTGGAAGCTGAGGCGCTTTGTGACTTGAAGGCGAAATCGCCCTCCTGCAGCTCCGGCTCCTGCCCCACAACCATGGCACGCTCCACCGAATTCTCAAGTTCGCGCACGTTCCCCAGCCAGGATTGCTGCTGCAGTTGATTCATGGCCGTGGGCGAAACCCGGGTGATGCGCTTGTTCATGGCCAGAGAAAACTTGCGAACGAAGTGATCGACCAACGCGGGAATATCTTCGCGGCGCTCGCGCAGTGCCGGCAGTTCGAGGCGAAAGACGTTCAGGCGGTAGAAAAGGTCGGGGCGAAACTTGCCCTCGTCGATCAGTTTTTCCAGGTCTTTGTTGGTGGCGGCGATACAGCGGAAATCCACCTTGATAATTTGATTGCCGCCTACGCGGGTGATTTCGCGCTCCTGCAGTACCCGCAGCAGATCAGTTTGCGTCTTCAGGGTGATGTCGCCGATTTCATCCAGGAAGACCGTTCCACCTTCGGCAATTTCAAATTTGCCTTTCTTGCGATATTGGGCGCCAGTGAACGCACCTTTTTCGTGTCCGAAGAGTTCGCTTTCGAGAAGGGTTTCGGTCAGCGCACCGCAATGAATGACGACGAGTGGATGAAACCTTCGCGGGCTGGCCTGATGAATCGCGCGCGCAACCAGTTCTTTTCCCGTCCCGCTCTCTCCCGTGATGAGCACGGTGGCATCGGTGGGACCGACGGTTTCGATGGCGTCAAAGATCTTGCGCATGGCGGCGCTTTGTCCAATCAGCTCTCCCGGGCGCGCGACTTCGGCAACCGTCTCACGCAAGAGCACGTTCTCCTGCGCCGTCCGCTTATGAGCCAGTGCGTTCGTCACCAGGTGGGAAATCTCATCCGGGTCCAGTGGCTTGGTCACGTAATCGTAGGCGCCATTCTTCAGCGCCGCGACCGCGGTCTCGACCGAGGCATAGCCGGTCATCATGATTACGAGCAGTTCAGGATCGACTTCGTGCATGCGGCGCTGCAGTTCGATTCCGTCCGTGCCGTGCATTTTGATATCCACCAAAGCCACGTCCCAGCGTTGTTGCGCCAGGCTGGTAAGCGCGTCGCTGGCGTTTTCTGTGGTTGCAACTTCGTAGCCTTCTTCGCGGAACCATTTGCCTAACGAGTCGCGCACGCTTAATTCGTCGTCCACAATCAGCAGTTTTCCCCGTGTGCTCACTTGAATCACCTCACGTTCATCGCGCCATTTCTTTCGTCGACCGCTAACACAGAAGGCCCGGCAGCCCGAGCTGGAAGAGTTACGGTGAAAGTAGTTCCCTGCCCCAACTCCGATTCGACCCCGATGCGCCCATGGTGCCGCTCCACAATCCCGCGGCTGATGGCCAGGCCAAGTCCAACTCCACGTCCACTTTCTTTCGTAGTCACGAAAGGTTCGAAAATCTGCGGCAGGACATCGGGAGCGATGCCAGATCCGTCGTCGCGGACCTGGATGCTGATTTCGCTTTCATCTTGGTTCATCTGCGTCTCGATCCAGAGATTGCCTCCGCGCGGCATGGCATCGATTGCATTCATGATCAACGCCAGCAGGACTTGCTGAATCTGCTCAGGATCACAAGGCACGCGAGGCAAATCATCGGCAAGCTTCAGTTGCTGGTCGATTCCAGCCGTCTCGAGTTGATGCCGCACCAGCATCAAGCACCGGCTGATCACTTGATCTAAATCGGTCGACTGAACATTCATGGGCGCTGTGCGCGAGAGACACAACAGGTTCTTGATGAGTTCCCCGCAGCGCCGGCTTTCCGAGGCGATCAGTTCGAGGCTCTCCATGGCCTCCTCGTGTTTTTCGTGCCCCACCTGGCCCGACGCCACCCACTTCCGCAGCAGCTTGGCGTAAGTCAGAATGCCGGAGAGCGGGTTATTCACTTCGTGCGCCACCACCGCAGCCATCTTGCCGAGCGACGCCATCTTTTCGACATGCAGAACGTGATCCTGCGCCCTGCGCAGTTCTCTGGTTTTTTCTTCGACACGATCTTCCAGCGTCTTTGCCCAGGTGACGATTTGCTCATTCGCCGCGCGCAACTGCAGGCTCATGTCGTTGAAGGAATGCGCCAGGTCGCCCACCTCGTCCTGGGATCGCACCTCGATCTGATAACCCAGTTCGCCGCGCGACAGATGTTCCGTGCCCTGCTTCAGCGCGTTGATCGGTCTGGCAACCACCCGCCATACGAATAGCCAGCTCAGGATTGCGACCAGCAGGATTGCTCCTACGGTGTAGGCGAGCGTGCGTGCGCTACTGACGGCAATTTGCGCGTCCGCCGTAGCCAGCGAGAGATTTATGTCGAGCACGCCCAGCACCTGCTGGCTGGCGGGATGCGCGTGGCACGATGCGTTCGAACAGTTAAGCTGGTTTTCGATGGGTGTAATGATTCCCATCACCCGGGGGCCGCGATTGATCCGATAAATACGAAAACGGTCAGGACGGTTCAGACGCGTGAGCGGCCGCGATTGATTGTGACAGCCGTAGCAAGCCTCTGCCGTCTTGTCCAGAACGCGGTCCACCTCCGATGCATCCGTGGAGTAGCTGACCCGGCCCTCCTGGTCAAGGATGCGCACCTTAACCATGCCGGGCTCGTCTGCCATGGTTTGCATGGTGTGGTAGAGGCCCTCGCGATCGTTGCGCAGCATGTAGTAGGTGGCGCTGCGCCGGATCACGTCGCTTACCCGCTCGGCACTGGCCAATGTGGCAGCTTCCAGATGTTGGCGGTGCAAGCGAATATTCAAATAACCGAGCAGAGCGAAGATGATGAGCATCACCGCCAGCAAGGAACCGATCAATTTCGTACTGATACTGTAGCTCAGCCGCTTCTGCCGCAAAGTGTGGCGAATTGAGTCAGTCTCCCGCATGGGTTAATACCGCTGGGCTCGCTAAAGGTCTCGCCTTGGATAGGCGAGGGCGCTCCGCTGCGTATTCT
Source organism: Candidatus Sulfotelmatobacter sp. (assembly GCA_049693675.1). GTDB lineage: Bacteria > Acidobacteriota > Terriglobia > Terriglobales > Acidobacteriaceae > Sulfotelmatobacter. The sequence continues at coordinate 30,721 of JBAVQD010000097.1, forward strand.
TCTTTGGGAAAGATAGGTAGATACTTCACCGCGACGCTGAACAGGAAGAAACCCAACGCGACGATCATGAGAGTGATAGAGAATTCCGTCCATTTCGGAACGTAGTGGTGCCCGGCGTAAGTCTCAAATCCGATAAGAGCAATATTGAGCCGGTTAGTGATAAAACCCAGCAGCGTAAAGATGGACGCAAGATATAAGAGCTGTGGCGACAGCCGGACTTTCTTGAAGCTGAGCATGGCGATGGGAATCACGAAGGTCAGCGTGAGTTCAAGCCATAGGAAATATGCTTCATAACTCGGCGTGATGATTTGCCTGAGCAGGCCGCGGTGGAAATAGTCCTCAAAGCGCAGCAAAGCATTCACCCAGAGAGCGACTAGTAAAGCGCCGCCCAGAGTGACCAGCACCGGTAGTTCCAGTTGACGGCCGAAGGCCTTAGCGCTCTGCGTGGATTCGAAAATTGTCATCGCCAGACCCACTGCGATCGCCGAGCCAAAGAAGAAGAAAGGCAGCGCCGGCGTGTACCAGAAAGGATGAAGCTTGCTCGGCATAATCAAATAGAGCGACCCCAGGGAGCTCTGGTGCAGGGTGGAAAGCAAGATCCCGAGAACAATCAGCACAGGGTAAATTTTGTTAATCCACTGGATCGGAGCCTTCAGATTGAAGCGCTCGAAGACGCTGGGAAGAAATTCGAAGAAAAGCACGGTGGTGTAGGTCATCACACACATGCCCACTTCGAACATCACCGAATGCGGGTTCATGTAGATAAGCTGGTGCCAGATGTACCAGGGGCGGCCCAGATCGAACAGCAATCCAACAATAAAAAGTATGTAGCCTAGGAAGGCAGTCAATACGGCGGGGCGCACAACACTGTGGAGGCGCTCCACATTGAATAAATAGACTGCGCCCACCATGCAAAAGCCACCCGCCGCAAGCATGACCCCGCACAGGCAGTCGAAGCCGATCCAGAGACCCCAGGGGATCTGATCACTCATGTTCGACACAGCGCCCAAGCCGCGGAAATAGCGAATAAAAGAGGAGTAGAGGCCCAGGCC
>JBAVQD010000098.1:0-3298 GCA_049693675.1 Candidatus Sulfotelmatobacter sp.
CCATTCCGTTCGCCACTGGCCTGAAACTCGCAAATCCCAAGCTGAACGTCGTTGTGTATTCGGGGGATGGCGATCTCTCGGCCATCGGCGGCAATCATCTGATCCACGCCGCTCGCCGCAACATTGATCTGAAGGTGATCTGCGTCAACAACCTGATCTACGCGATGACCGGGGGTCAGACCGCGCCCACCACTCCCGATCACTCGACAACTTCCACAAATCCCTACGGAACATTCGAGCCTTCATTTAATTTGCCGCATCTCGTAGAAGCCGCCGGCGCCGTGTACGTGGCGCGCTGGACTACTTTCCACGTGCGGCAACTGGCGCGATCGATCAGCGAAGCCTTCAAGAAAAAGGGCTTCTCTTTTATAGAAGTTATTTCGCCTTGCCCCACGCTCTACCAGCGACGCAACAAACTGGGCGATGGTCTCGACACCATGAAGTACTACAAAGAAAAGAGCAAAGTGCGTCATGGAGCGCCCACCAGCGAAGTTGGGCTCTCCATGACGGGCGAAATCGTCGTGGGTAAATTCGTAGACCGCGATCGCCCCGACTATCAAACCATGATGCGCGGTCAATTTGTGCAGTCGCTGGGCGACAAATATATAGAACAAGATGAACCGGAGACAGTATGCAACTAACAGAGATTCGAGTTGCGGGTTTCGGCGGCCAGGGCGTGATTCTCTCGGCCATTCTCCTGGGCAAAGCCGCCTCAATTTATCAGGGTGCTTACGCCACCATGACACAAAATTTCGGACCGGAGGCCCGCGGAGGCGCTTGCAGCGCGCAACTTGTGCTCTCCGATTCGCCGGTATTGTATCCCTATGTGACCAAGCCTGACATTCTGGTCGTCATGTCGCAGGAAGCGTACGTACGCTTTATTCCGGAGCTGAAAGACGGCGGCATTCTGATCGTCGAGCAGGATCTAGTGCGAGTTTCCGATATTAATAAAGAGATCAAGGTTTATAGCATCCCCGCCACGCGCATCGCCGAAGAACTCGGGAAACGCATGGTCCTGAACTCCGTGATGGTCGGATTCTTCACCGCCGTTACTCAATTGCTGGATGCCGATGCCGTTCGCAAAGCGGTGGCGGATTCCGTTCCGAAAAGTTTTCTCGATCTGAACCTCAAGGCGTTCGAGAAGGGATTGGAATACGGAACGATTGCCTCAAGTACTCCTGCAAGCTCTGCCGACGCCGAACTGCAAGTAGAATACGCGCCGGAATAGAAAGCGCTCCTCAGCGATAGCAAATTGGATGATGCCGCGCGCGTAAGTTACCCAAGCTCCAGAAAAGCGCGTAGCGAAGTGAGATCGTCGCTGGCCCGGACGCGGAAGCCCATGCGCTTCATAATGACCTGCATCGCCAGGTTGTCAGGCAACATTTCGGCGGAGACCTGACTTAGTTTTTCATCGCGGGCGATCTCGACGATACGGCGCAGCAACTCATATCCCAAGCCAAGTTTCTGATACTGATCTGAAACCAGCACCGCAACTTCGGCTTCGTTTCCGGAACGAAGCTTGCTTAAACGGCCAACGCCCATAATTCTGTGCTCTCCCGTCGCAGAATCGGTGAGCTCGGCGACCAGAGCCATCTCGCGGTCATAATCTCCGAAACAGATTCGTAACAGGCGCTCGTGCGCCACCCGCCGGCTTAGACTCAAAGAGCAGAAGTAGCGCAGGTAGACACTTCGATCAGAGAGGGTCTCATGAAACTTCACCATCAGCGGTTCGTCTTCCGGGCGGATGGGGCGGATCACAATCTGGTTTCCATCGCGCAACGTCCAGGGAGCAACATACTGCGTGGGATAAGGACGGATTGCCGGTTTCGGCAATTGATCGAGAGTTACATTGCGGCCGTGCAAAACGATTCGGGCATCGAGGGCCAGCAAACGGTCTGGCGAAGCCAGCAGAGGATTGATATCAATTTCCGCGATCCACGGCTGTTCGAGCACTAACTGACTGAAGCGCACCAGAAGTTGTTCGAGTGCGGCAATGTCCACAGGCTTACGTCCTCGGACTCCCTTCAGTGCTGTATAGATCTTTGTCTGCTCCATCATTCTTTGGGCAAGCGTGGTATTGAGTGGAGGAAGAGCGAGGCAACGGTCCCGATAAACTTCGACAAGCTGACCGCCGGAGCCGAATAGAATTACCGGACCAAACTGCGGATCAACGCTGCTGCCGAGGATTAATTCGTAGCCATCCAGCTTCGCCATCGGCTGAACGGTGACGCCCAAGAAGTCGTCCAAGCTGGCTTTCTGAGCGACAGAAGTCTTGATCGCACGATAGGCTGACCGAACCGCCGCTTAGTCCGGCAAATTCAGTTTGACTCCGCCAACATCAGTCTTGTGCGTGATGGTTTCAGAGAAAAGTTTCAGCACCACCGGAAAACCTAGTTTGGCAGCGAGCACGGCGGCTTCCTCTTCACTGCCCGCCACTTGAGTCTCGACGGTAGGGATTCCATAAAGCGACAGCACTTGCTTCGATTCGAATTCGTTCAGCAGGACCCGATCGCGACTTCGCGCATTTTCAATGATCCGTGCGATTTGCTCGCGGGCGGAGTTTTCCAATTCGGAGTTTTCCGTCAAGGTGGGAGTTTCGTAGAGCCCGCGCAGGTTGTATGTATAGCGCCACATGTAGGTGAAGGCGCGAGCGGCAGTGTCAGGATAGGAAAACGTTGGGATCCCTGCCGCGTTCAGTTCCGATTCTCCGACCGCTATGCTGTTGCCTCCCATCCAGCTGGCGAGTACGGGTTTTTCATATTGCTTGGCGTACGGCTTCAGTCGTAGCGCAATTTGCGCCGCGTCGGTCATCCCCTGCGGCGCAAGAATGACCAGCAGCCCATCGCTGTTCGGATCCTGCGAAGCAATTTCGAGGGCGCGGGCGTAGCGCTCGGAATCAGCATCGCCCAGAATATCGATGGGATTGTTGTGGCTCCAGTGCGCGGGAAGGAACTCGTTCAGCCGCTGCAGATTGTCCGCCGAAAGCTCGGCCAGTTCTCCGCCATTGGCCACCAGTGAGTCGGTGGCGAGAACCGCAGGTCCGCCCGCATTGGTCAGAATGGTAAGCCGTGGACCTTTGGGGCGAGGCTGCCGGCCTAAGGTTTCCGCCATATAAAAAAGATCAGCAATGTTGTGCACGCGCAACACGCCCGAGCGCCGGAAGGCTGCGTCCAGAACTTCATCGCTGCCGGTAAGTGCGCCGGTGTGGGAGGCAGCGGCGCGCGAGGCCGCTTCCGAGCGCCCGGCCTTGATCACGATGATGGGCTTGGTGAGCGCCACTTCACGAGCAGCGGATAGA
>JBAVQD010000099.1:0-67861 GCA_049693675.1 Candidatus Sulfotelmatobacter sp.
GCTTGGGCCAAAGGCCGCGGCGGCGGCCTGTTCCGCGGGTGTCGCAGACGCAAGCGCTGGATCTTGCCCGGCAGCGGCCGTTGCCGCCTGCTGCTCCTTCTCGCGTTCGGCCTGGACCTGGTTCTTCAAGTCCTGCACGTTGTTGTCGGTGTTGTCCTGCAACGTGGGTTGCGGTGGCTGCCCTTTGGCGGCGGCCTGCTGCGCGGGCGTTTTCTTCCCCGAGGAACTGAAAAGCGCCGCCACGATCACGAGCAACGCCGCTCCCAAATAGACGAACGTCTTGAGGTTCTTCTGCAAGACGCCCTTGGGTTGCTCCAAAAGCCCGCGCAGCGTGGGCTCGACTTGTGGTTCGGCATGAGAGGTATGGTCGTTTTCGGTCATGGCAGTCATCCCTTGCGCGTAAAACTCATCTTCTTTTTACCCAGTTCTACGTATCCGTCATCCATCACCTTCGGGATGATGTAGGTCCCTTCCCGCAGGTCGTAGGTCACAAGGTTCGGCTTTCCGTCCTTCATCTCGTAGACGCTGAACTTTTCTGGCGCATTCGTCTTGATGTAGGTGAACTTGTCGTCGTGATAGATCGATTGGATGTCGAAGGGCGCATGGTTCGCCTTGTAGACGTAGTCGAACTTGAGTTGCGTCGGATAGCTGCTCTTGTACTCGTCCACTGCCTGCTCGACGTGCGATTGCAGAGCGGTGACTTGCTGTTTCGACTGTTCGAGCTGCGCCGCGGACACGAACTGCGCGGGGCCGCTCGCCGCCACGATCGCGGAGCTGTCGGCGGGTTCGATGATCACTTTCAGGTCGGGCTCGGCGGAAGAACCCGAAATATCCTGGAGGGTGAAGCTGTAGATGTTTCCTTTGTCCGTAATCAGGTTGAGGTTGGAGCCGATGCCTTGTTTCGCCGGATGGACAAAGCAGAAGTTGCCGACCACGTCGACAATCCAGAAATCCTTGTCGCCCGTGGCTGCCTGCATGATCTTCTCGGTCGCGGGCAGTTCAATCAGGGTTGTGTATTTGACCTTGGCGCGGATCGCAACGATGTCCTGCGAGTGATACTGCACCGTGCGCGCAGACTCCTGGCCGAAGGCAGCGATGGACGAAACGGCCAAAAGAACAGCGACGATACTCTTGATGAATCGCATTGCTCATCTCCTCAGTGGTTGGGGTTGACGGTTGATAAAGCCAGCGTGCGTCGCTGGAATGGATAGTCTTCGGCGAGATGGCGCAATCCATCGGCGATGCCGAAACGCGCGAAGTAATCGCGCTTCTTCAAGTTGTCGCGGGCATTGTTGGTCGCCATCCAGTGCGAGACCGAATCGACGTTCAATTGCACTTTCTTTGAGGTCTGTGCCTTGCGAATGAGCATCTGGCCGGGCGGAACAAGGCCGCCGACAAGATCGAGTTCGGTGTCATTTAGATGAAACGCTTCCCGGTACACTTCGCGGTTCATCTCCGGGTTGGCCAGAAAGATCTTCGTCGGGCAGCTCTCGGCCACAATCGCCAACATCCCCGACTCTTCAAGCTCTTTGATGGATTGCGTTGCCAGGATCATGGCGGCGTTGTGCTTGCGCCATGTTTTCTGCGCCTGCACCACGTAATTGCGAATGGTTTCGTTCTTGATGAAGAGCCACGCCTCGTCGAGCAGGAACATTTTGAAGGTGGCGAGTTTTGCGGAGTCGGCAATTTCATTCGAAGCGCGGTGCAACACGTAAAACAGCAGCGGCTCCAAAACTTCCGGCGCATCGTTCCAGCCGTGGAAGTTGAAGGTCTGAAAGCGGGAGAAAGACAGAGTGTCTTCGGCGTTATCGAAGAGGAATCCGTACTGCCCGCCGCGTGTCCAGCGGTGCAGGCGTTCCTTCAACTCGCCGACGATGTTCGTAAAATTTGAGACCGTGCGCTGCGTTGGTTCCAGCATGTACATGCGTTCGATGGCATCCCATAGGCGACGCTCTTCCTTGAAGTCGAGCCGGTAGCGCTGCTCGTTTCCCTCGATCAGCACGCGGAAAAAGCTGAACAGGAATTGCAGGTTCTCTTTTGTCTGAGGCAGCGAGAACGGATTGATGGTGAAGTCCCTCGCCTCCTGGCCGGCATTCAGATAGGAGCCGCCGAAGATCGTGGTAAGCGACTGAAAGCTGCCGCCGATATCGAAAATGAAGGTCAGTGGCGCGTATTTCTGCGCATTCTGCAAGACGAAGGCACAAAAATACGACTTCCCACTACCCGTCATCCCAAGGATCAGGGTGTGGGCGACCTCGCCGTTATGCAGGTTCATAAAATACGGTGTGCTGTTATCGGTTTCGAGCACAGCTAGGTATTCGGTACCGAGATGGGCGTTCGTCTTCTCACCTGGAAGGATCGTGAACAGAAAAGACAGATCGGCGTAGTTCGTATTGAGTAAATACAGCTGGCGCAGGTTGAGTGGATAGTTTCCGGGTACAGTGGCGAAGAATGCGTTGAGCTGGTTGTAGGTTTCCGAAAACAGGCTGCCGTCGGCGTTGGTGAAGATGCCAGTGAACTCGGCTCCGAGTTGCTCCAACTCGGCTTTTGAGCGGCCATAGAGGACAATCGTGAGCGAAAAGTCGCCAAGCGATTGCCCGTCGCCGAGAGCACGCAGGCAGTCGCCAAGGTTCTCAATGTCGGCCTGCTTCGATTCATCCACCAGCACATCGCGTGGATTCGTCTTGGTTGCGTCGTTGCCCATCTGCGAGACAAACCCGGTCTTCGACATATTGAAGTGGCGGCGGCGCTTATTAACTTCCTTGCGGGCCTTGTCCGCGGGGAGCGGCGTCCATTCCGTAATGACTCGGAAGTTGGCCGGGATTTTCAGCAGCGCATCGAGTGCCAGTGGCCGCGTCTCGGTGATGGCCTCTTTCATCGTCAGCACGCGGACGATGTGATCGCCCACGCGCAGATGATCGCGCTCGGCCTCGATGTTCGAGTTGACAACTTGATAGTCGAGAAACTGTGTGGACTGCGGCTTGCCCGCAACGCGCCAGTCGTCGAAGTTCAACAATCGGCGGAAGAACGTGAACTGGCGTTGCCGGTCCAAGACTTCTATTTGCATGAAGTCCGCGAGCTGCCGAGCGAATGCTTGCACGCGCTGGTCAAGGCAGGCAACATCACGCTCGATCTGGCGGCGCAGCAGAGTTTTCATGTCGTCGTTCGTGAACTGGGCTTTCAGTTCGCCGATGGCCCCGGCAGGATCGCGAAAGAGTTGTCTGAGCGCGGCGCCCACTCCGGTCTTCGACCTCGCGCCTTCGAGTAGAATGCAGTAGAAGATCTCGACCTGATAAAGGTGGTCGCGCTTCGCTTCAAAGAACTTGCGCCGCTGCTCGACGGCCGCTGCCACGATCGGATCGTCATATTTGGCGAAGGGTATGTCAGGCCGGTTCGACTTGAAGAGATATTGGTAAACGTGGAAGCCTGGGCCGAAGGCTTTCAGAGCGGCTTCTAACCGTTTCACCGCAGACTCCTGCTCCGAGTGGTCGAGGCTCTCGTAGTCCACTCCGGGAACACTGAGCACCAAGCCGACATCGCCGGACTTCGTAAGAAAGGCCGTTTCGTTCCAGAAACCGTACAGGTTGATGTGATCGTTGAGGCACGCGCTCTCCTTCCACGGCTTGATGACCTTATCGACTCGCAGCATCACAGGACCTCCACGTGTGGGACCTGCTGTTTCGCTGCGTCATAACGCACGTTGTAGCGTTCGGATTTTGCCAGGATGCGGAGGAACGCCGGATCGCTGTTTGTAACCCAGTGCCCGAAGGCGAAACCGCCAATGAAAACTGCGATGCCGGCGAGGATTGAGTTGAAGAGATTGAAGGCCGCCACCGCACCGACACAGACTAAATAAAACAGCGTGCGCTCCACGCCCAAATAGGTAAGAGGCTTATGCAGGCTCTTGAACACCCGATTTGTGCGATGCGTCGGTCTATGGTCTGCCATAAAATCTCTCGCCTAAAGATTGCGTGTTGAGGGAAGGGCGCGGAAACGCACTCGGCAGCGCGCTAGACACCCCAGAGCCAGTTCAGGACATTGACGGCGAGTACGGCGATGCCAGTTCCGGCGGCAACGCCGGCGAGCGCCTTCTTTGCGCCTGGTTCGCCGTGCGCGAAGCCGTAGCCGCCGATCACGATCGCGACCAGGCTGGCAACCTTGGCAACGGTGCCGGTGAAGAGAGCCTGGATGGCCGTAAGGCCGGTGTCGAACGGGGAACCGCCCTGTGCTAGCGCAACCACGGGCATGAGAAAAAGCACAGTGAGAACAGCGGCGGTTGGACGCGGCCACTTCGAGCGAAGAACGCATTGGAGTGGGCGAATGAGATGAAGTTGGAACCAATGTGATAGCATCTGCGCCTCCAGGAGCAGCGAAAATCTGCTCCGTGTGGCGCAAAACTAACTTGACTCAATCGGGATGTCCAACAACTTCTCGTCCGCGAGATATTCCTGCGAGGAATAACAGCGGTTTGTGATTATGGTTTAGCGGACAAGCCATTGTTGGCGTGGAAAGCAGGAATTTCCATCTGATTAGTAACAGGATACATAGGCAATGTAGTTTCGTTGGCTTTTCGCTTACTCAGACGGCTTTCGAAGGCAGTCCTGGAATGCTCTGAACTGCATTGGAAGCCGGGAAAAAGCCGGGACAAAGATTAAGCTGCCCGTGCCGCATCAAAGTGTTTTGACGCTCTCCTGCATTTTTCATCGCTCCGGAAGTTCCGAAATTTCATCAAGCTGGACCTCTGTAAAGTCGACCGGTCAAAAAAAATCTGGCGGAATGTACACGTTTCCTAAAGCTATTTAGTCCTCCCAGGACTAATAGACTCCCGAGAATTCATTGGACAGGACGACAGAACTGAAGCAAGTTTGGTTCAAAATCGCTGATCCCGCGTTTTACACAAGAGGTCTGCATGCAGAATAAGAGCCAGCCATCGACGAATTCAGACGGGAGTGTCCCCTCCCAGTCATCATTCCCCGAGACCCTTAACCAAAGTGGTCAGAGCCAACCCGAGGCCAGTTCACCGCGAATCGTAGCGTACGAATTTATCGACAGCGGAGAACTTGCGCGGCGCTGGGGTGTGCCCGTTTCCTGGGTTCGCGACCAAGTGCGTGGGCGCGCCGAAGATCCTTTGCCTCATGTGAATTTCGGCAAATATGTGCGTTTTCTTTGGGGCAGCGACGGGCTTGAACTGTGGATTCGGCGGCGTATAGTGATGGGGAACAACAGGCGCCTGGGACGGACTCGATGAAAGGAGTAGGGATGAAAAGAGCCCGTCAGCAACAGGCAGGTCACATATTTCTAAGATGTGGGTTTTGGTATGTCCGGTATCGCGAAGATGTGGTACTTGAGGATGGAAGTTTTAAGCGCCTTCAAAAGTGCCGCCGCCTCGCGCAAGCTATCGGACCATATCGTACGAAACGCTCCGTCGCACAATTGGCCGAGAAATCACTGCGGCCATTCAACGATGGTGTGGTGGTCGCGGAGAGCACGATGAGCCTGAACCGATTTATCGAATCCGTGTATTTTCCTTACGCGGAGCAACAGAAACGTCGGTCGACGTATCGCGGTTACCGCAACCTCTGGAAACGTTACATCAAACCGAATGGAGAGAGAGCGTTGCGCGAGTATAGAACCTTCGATTGCGAGCAAATGTTGTTATCCATTGCCCGTCAGGAAGATCTTTGCCGCACTTCGCTTGGCCACATCAAACACTTTCTAAGCGGCGTGTTCCGTTATGCACGACGACAGGGAGTGCTTGACACGGCTAACCCCATGCACGAGGTCGAACTCCCCAGGGCTCGTCCCGGCGGTGAGACCTATGCATATTCGCTTGAAGAGGAAATGCAAATGCTCAGCATCCTTCCCGAACCAGCCGCTACCGCAGTCGCAGTAGCGGTGTTCACGGGTGCTCGCAAGGGTGAAATCCGCGGTCTTCTCTGGGAAGACTACGACGGTTTTTCCATCCGGGTGAAGCAGGCAGTATGGCGAAGCCATGTGGACGAACCGAAGCGGGAGAAGAGCAAGGGGGCCATTCCGGTCATTGCACAGTTAAGGCTTTTTCTCGAAAGACATCGGGCGCGTTCAGGCAATCCGCGTCAGGGGTATATTTTGCAGAGCCCGCAAGGGAAACCCCTGAACCTGGACGCCCTGGCAAAGGACGTGATCCGGCCCGCATTCGAAGCTGCAAAGCTACCGTGGTATGGGTGGCACGCTTTTCGACGCGGCTTGGCCACGAACCTCAACCGGCTGGGTGTTTCCGACAAGGTGATCCAGCAAATCCTGCGGCACGCGAATGTGACGACCACTATGAACATTTACGTGAAGATGGTTTCCGAGGACGCGACGGTGGCGATGAAAACGCTTGAAACTAACTGTGCAGCAACTGTGCAGCAAAAAAGGCTCGTTGGGGCAGCAGAAGGAAGCAAAACCCCGATGAACTGTGAGCAGGAAATCTCTTTGTCAGAACGACATACGGAAATTCTGGCGGAGAGGGAGGGATTCGAACCCTCGGTACAGGTGTTAGCCCGTACAACGGTTTAGCAAACCGCCGCATTCGGCCACTCTGCCACCTCTCCGGTGTCCGGAAATTCAGTTTATCACGATCGGAAGGTGCTACTGCCGCGCTACATCGCTACTATTTTTCTCCGTTTCGCTCTCTTTCGGGTTGTAGGCTTCAGTCAGCGACATCACTTTCATCCCGCCTCGAAGCTGATCCAGCGTCGCCGCGGACTTCAGCGTCAACGTCACCGGTTCTCCGGGAAGCAGGTCGAAGTAGTTATCCGAGAGGTTAGCGTCCAGATCGCCAAAGGAGAGATACACGCTTCGCGCCAGCTTCGTGGACTGCAGCGTTATGGTGTAATCTCCGCCGGTTTGTTTGATGGTTGTCTCGATCTTCGGAGCCACCGGCAATTCCAGGTCGTGAGTCACATCGAAGAAAACCAGATTCCGGGAAACTTTCTTCCCACCTACTTCCAGGTCAAACACAAGAAATGTTCGATGAGGATCTCCCTTGGCCGCCAGCGTTGCCTTATCTACTGTGAAATAAATCGCGCTCGATTGCGCGGGGACTTGCACTTCTTTGGTTTGCTCGAACAAAGAATTTCCAGAAAAATCCAGCAGCCGCATGCGAACCGTTCCCGAAAACGGCTGCAACTTATCCGATACAACGTAAACGTCCACTTTATCGTCATGCAAAAATGGCGAGACCAGCAGATCGTCATAGAAGCGGCGCGCATAATAATGTAGCGCCTTCCAGCGCCCGTAGTAATCGATGCTCGCCCACGAGGCCACCGGCCAGCAGTCATTCAACTGCCAATACAAAGAACCCATAGTGCGCGGACGCTGCCGCCGCAAATGCTCGGCGCCAATCTTGATAATCTCCGCCTGCTGCACCTGGCTGAGATACACGTACGAAGCGAAATCTTTCGGCTGGCGATACTCCCGCAACATATAAGTGAGGATGCGTTCGTTGCCGCCTTTATTTTTCTGGTGCGCCTGCATCACGGCCGAACGAATATCGAAATCCTCAGGCTTGGCGAAAGTTTCAATCGTGCGCATCTCGGGGAACGACTGAAATCCGTACTCCGTCATGAATCGGGGAAATTGCAAGGTGTAGTCCGAAGCCGGCGCCTGCGCGTGCCAGACCGCCCAGTAGTGCATATCTCCGTCGTGCTGATTGTCGGGAATTTCTTCGAAGTTCGCGCTGGGCGAACTGGGCCAGTAGGGCGTGGGATCGGCATACTTTGTGACCGAACTCTTGATAATGTCGGCGAACATGATGACGTAATCCTGCCACACCCGGTCTCGTTGCTCGGGAGAGACGGATTCTTTGAAGGCTTGGCGATCGCCCCAGTGGTACCAGCCGGTTTCCACTTCATTATTCCCGCACCAGATCACGATGCTGGGATGATCGCGCAGCCGTTTGATCTGATCGATCGCCTCTTGCCGGACGTTTTCTTGGAAAGGAACATCGCCCGGAATCATGTCTCCACCGAACATGAATTCCTGCCAGACCATAATTCCAAGCTCATCACAAATATCATAAAAATCGTCAGACTCGTAATAGCCGCCGCCCCACTCGCGGACCATATTCATGTGTGCATCACGAGCGGCCTGAAGAATGTTGCGATGAATTTCAGGAGTCACACGGTTGGGAAAGCTGTCGAAGGGAATCACGTCCGCGCCCTTGGCGAACACGGTGATTCCATTCACGACGAACTCAAAACTTTTCCCCCATTGATCGGGAACGCGGCGAAGTTCTACGGAGCGCAATCCAATTTTGGTTTCTGCGTGAGCGGCGGCTTCGCGGCCGATACGAATCGATGCAGAAAAACGGTAACGATTCTGCGCTCCGTATCCCACCGGATACCACAGCTTGGGCGCCACAATTCGCAGTGGAAATGAAACGTGATTCATTCCTGCGTTCAGTTGCAGCGTCTGATTCCCGTCGGAAGTTTGCGGTCCGGATAATTCATCGTGCGCCAACGTGAGAGTAGCGGTCGTCGGCTTGTTCGCTTCGATATCCAGGTCGGCGCTAACGTTGGCCAGATCAGAGCTAATGCTGTGTTGGTGGATGTGAAAGTTGTCGATGCGCAGCGCGTCCCAGGCTTCCAGACGAACCGGCCGCCAAATGCCCTCGGTCATGTAACGCGGTCCCCAATCCCAACCGTAGTTATAAGGAGCTTTTCGCGTGTAGGGAGCGGTGGCAATATTCTCTTCGTTCCCGGCAGTTTGAGTCGAGATTGAGGGCAGTACGTAAGGCAGCGTCTTCACGTACGGGATCATCTTCTCCACTGCAGAATGGAAAACGATTCGCAGCGTATTCGCGCCCGGCTTCAACATCGCCTTAGCAGGAATTCGCCAGCGGCGGAACATATTGTCCGCATGCAGGACCGGCTGATCGTTAAGATACACGTCAGCAAAAGTGTCCAGACCGTCAAATACTAAGTCGAGATGCTCGTGCGCCAGCGTGGCCGAGTCGACTTGAAACGTAGTTTGATATTCCCAGTCGGCGAGGCCGATCCATTGCAGGTGGAATTCGTTTTCCCCATAAAAAGGATCCGGGATCAGCTTATTGTTCAACAGATCCGTCTGCACAACTCCCGGAACCTGCGCCGGATGCCACTCTTTCACGTCCGACCGATCGACATTCGCCACCGCGCGGAACTGCCAGCCCGTGTTCAAAAGTTGCGACGACGGTTCGGCGGCCGTGAGGGGTATCGCAGCCAGCGAGCAGAACATTAAGCTTCCGACGAAACAAGAGATGGCCGTAAAAAAACGACGACAAAAACCATGCTGGATCAGTGCCATATCCGTGCTCCTAAATATGTTGTGACTGCCACTCAGTGTTGCGGGTTCGGTTGTGCGGTTGATTGTGGCTGAGCCGAGTTATTCTGCAAACTTTGGAATTCCTGCATTTCGCGCTTTGCCTCAGCGGTCTTGCCCTGCTTGCGATAAATTCCCGCGAGTCCGAAATGCGCCTGCGCCGCCAACGAACTTTGCTTCTCGATGGAGAGAAGTTTCGTCCAGGCTTTCTCAGCCGCCGGGTTATCGCCCTCAAGGGACGCCGCTTTCCCCAACGCATAAAGCGTCTCTGGCATGTCGGGCAGCAAGCGGTCGGAGCGCAAAAGTTCCGCTCGCGCCTCGTGCGTCTTGCCTTGTTCCAACAAAGCTTCTCCCAGGCGGTACGCAGCTTCGGCATTCCCCGGCTGCAACTTGACCTGCATGCGAAATTCTTCTTCCGCCTTAGGCCATTGAAAAGCTCCGGCATACACTTCGCCCAATGCGAGACGGACCTCAGGCAAACCGGGACGCAGCCGCAACGCTTCGCGATATTCTTTTTCCGCGTCCGGCATCCGCCGCAGCACAAAATAGTTTTCCGCCATGGCCTCGTGGGCGCGGGCCGAGTCAGGATAGGCGGCGAGCAAAGTATCAATCGATTGCTTGGCCAGCAGACCGCTGGCCCGGCCTAGGTAATAAAGAATATCGGGATCATTGGGATGCGCTGCCAGCGCAGCCTGAAGATTGGCCACAGCTTCCGGTAGTTGTCCAACTTGAATTTGCGCAATGCCCAACGCAGTTTTATCCGGCGAGACTTGCAGGTGCGGAACCGCCTCCGCCGCATATCCCTGCGCGAGCAGCGCATACCCTAACAACTGATGAGCCGGCGCCGAATCTGAGTTGAGTTCCAATGCATGCTTGAGCGGAGGGATCGCAGATCTATAATCGCCGCTCTCCATGTAAGCTTGGCCAAGACTGACGAAGCCATCGGCAAATGATGGATCGAGTTCCGTAACCTTCTTATATTCGCTGACGGCGACATCGAACTGTCGTTGCTTGTCCGCCGCAATTCCAGCCTGCATATGCTCGGCCGCCTGCGGCGATGCGATCTGCCACGCGAACCATAAAGTTAGAATTACGTGGATCAATGTTACGTGGATCAAGGCTTCTCCGGTTCACGCACTTCCAGAAACTGGTCGGCATGAACGTCGTTTAAAGTTTGATGAATTCCGGATGGCCAGACAATTTCCACCTTCGCTTTTTCCGCTGTTCCAAGCCCAAAGTGCAGCCGCTTGTCGCTCGACGAAAGATAACTCCCCGCCGAGGTGGCAAACCGCGTCTGCCCGTTCACTTGCACGCGCGCCCCGAATCCGTCGCGATTGCTTCGTGTCCCGCGTAAACTAATCACCAGCCAATGCGCTTTTCCGCCGTGGTTCATGAAAACTTGAGGATGGCCGCCCAGCGTTGTCATGACAACGTCCTGCCATCCATCATTATTCAAATCGCCGAAAGCCGCGCCCCGCGCCGCCCAGGGAACCGCGTCCCCGGAATCGACGCGCTCAAAGCGTCCATTGTGATTCATCGCCAGCAGCGGCGGTTCGAGATAGTGCAGCGAAGGATCGATCTGTTCCACGTTGTCGAGCACATGCCCCTGCGCGACGAATAAATCTTTCCAACCATCATTATCGAAATCTTCCAGCCCTACGCCCCACCCCGAACTTCCGCTGGAGAGAAGTCCAAGCCCGGTCTCCAGGCTGCGGTAAGTGAACGAACCATCTCCATCGTTGTGATACACGCCGTAAATTTCCCGCGGCAATTCGGTCACAATCACATCAGCACGTCCGTCATTGTCATAGTCCTGAAACACGACTCCCATACCCGAAAGCCGGCGTCCATCCTGCGAAAGCGCCGTCCCCGCTTCCAGGCCCACTTCCGAGAAAGTTCCATTCCCGTTGTTATGAAATAAATATTGCTGCATGCCATCGTTAGCGACAAATATGTCGGTGAACCCGTCGCCATCGTAATCGGCAAACGCCACACCGAGAGCGCGACCCTTTTTCGCCGCAATTCCGGAGCGCTGGCTTACATCCGTAAAAGTTCCATCGCCATTGTTGTGATAAAGAATGTTCGTGGTCGCGGGAAATTCTTCCGGCGGACAATAAGTATGATAGTTCCCGCCACAATCCTTGCTGTGCTTCGTATCCCAATCCATGTAGCGGGTTACAAAAAGATCGAGCTTGCCGTCGTTATCGTAATCAAAAAATCCCGCCGAAACTGACCATCCACCGCCCGCCACGCCCGCCTTCGCCGTCACATCGGTGAACGTTCCGTCACCATTATTGTGATAAAGAATATTTTTCCCGTAGCTGGTCACATAGAGATCGGGATAACCATCGTTGTCGTAATCTCCCACCGCCACGCCCATTCCATAGTTACCATCGCCAGCGTTCGCCAGGCCGGCTTGCTGAGTCACATCAGTAAAACTTCCATCTTTATTCTGCCGGTACAACCGATTCCAATAACGCGGATCGTGCCGGTCGAAATTTTCCGGCGTCTGCATTGGGCTGGTGATGCGGCCGCCATTCACCAGAAAAATATCCAGCAATCCATCGTTGTTATAGTCGAGAAGGGCGACCCCGCCCGGCATGGTTTCAATCAGATACTTTTGCGGAGTCGGAGAATTCTGCAGCGTGAAATCCAAACCGCGAGGCACGTTAACATCGAAAACAGGAGCAGTCAGAGCCGCCGCCACGAATACGAGGCTCAAAACGCAGGTTCTGCGAACCAAAGTGTTCAACAACTCAGGATTCCCTCATCCAGAAATACCGCGCGCGAATCAGGCGCACATCCACTCCATGAATTTTCTTCCGTACACTCGCCAACACATTACTCACGATAGCCGCGTCGATTCGCGTTCCACAAGTTTAGGCGGAATCAATATTTTTTGCGCGCGCACAGCCCGCTTCGCTCCGATCCGCCCCAGCAACAGCTCTGCAGCCAGAGTTCCGATCTGGCAGGTCCCCTGGTCCACCGTGGTGAGTGGAACCGACAAAACGTCGGAATAGCGAACGTTGCCCGCGCCAACTAAGGCAATATCCTGCGGTACGCGCAGTCCCGCCTCCGCGATTGCTTTCAAGGCGCCGATCGCGACCGGATCGTTATAACAAAAAACTGCATCCACTCGCGGCTCCACTTTCAGCAGCTCTTTCATCCCTTCGTAACCAGTACTATCTTTATGACCGGCGACGACAATGTAGTTCCGATCCGGACGGATGCCGGCCTGCTCCAGCGCCTGACGATAGCCTTCCATCCGCTCCGTGGCAATCCGCAGCCGCGGACCACGCAGATGGC
The DNA here is from genome assembly GCA_049693675.1 of Candidatus Sulfotelmatobacter sp. Taxonomy (GTDB): domain Bacteria; phylum Acidobacteriota; class Terriglobia; order Terriglobales; family Acidobacteriaceae; genus Sulfotelmatobacter. The sequence goes on from JBAVQD010000099.1 coordinate 12,631, forward strand.
CAATGCGGTTGCAACCTTTTGCAATCAGATGTTCCGTGGCCAGCTTGCCAATGGCCTGATTATCCACTCCCACGAAACAGGCCTCCACGCCCGCAATAGGCCGGTCGATTAAGACATAAGGAGTCTTCCGCGCTTCTATCTTCTTAAATACGCTCAGCTGGCGTGACGGCTGCGACGACGCGATGATCAATCCATCCACCTGGCGGGCCAGCAAGGAGTCAATCTCGCTGGCCTCGAGCGCAGGATCTTCCTCGAAGGATGAGATTACAACGCAATAACCATGCGGCCGGACGGTTCGCGCCACCGCGCGGGCGATCTCTGCAAAGAACGGATGCGCGAATTCTGGCAACAGGATGCCTATCGTATACGTGCGCCGCGTCACCAGGCTGCGCGCCACCAAGTTCATCTGATAATTCAACTTCTTGGCGCGCCGCAATACCCGCTGCCGGGTGGCTTCGCTGATTCTCCCCTGGTTGCGCAGAACTTTGGAGACAGTGACCACGGAAACGTTTAGACCCTTTGCAATGTCTTGCATAGTCACTGGCATGGCCGGGGAAGCATATCACTGTTCTTGAGGGTTAACGATAAATCTAATGCAAAACAACTAATTTTCTTCTTGACAACGGCTACCCAGATGAACAAAAATCCCGCCACTGTTGCTGGGTCCTTGATTTGGGAAACTCCTGTACTGGAAAGAGTCATTTTATGCCAAGTCGCATTCTGCGGAGCCTGCTCGTCTCAGTCGCCCTTCTCGCCTTCGTCTCGTCTTCACTCTACGGCCAAAGCACGTACGGCTCCGTAGTCGGATCGGTCACCGACTCTTCAGGCGCTGCCGTCCCTGGCGCCACTGTGACTTTGACCAACGTCGGGACCGAGGAAAAGCGTACGCAGCCGAGCGGTGCCGACGGCCTCTTCACATTTGTGAACCTGTTCCCCGGCCAGTACCGGGTCGACGTGGAGAAGCCTGGATTTAAGCACTTCGCGCGTACCGATGTCACTGTGCAGGTGCAGCAGTCCACTAGCGTGAACGCCGCCCTCCAGGTTGGCGAAGTCAGCCAAGTGGTTGAAGTCACCTCGCAGACGCCCCTTTTGCAAACCGAGTCTGCGTCCTTGGGCCAGGTGGTGGAGCAGCGCAAGGCGGACGAGTTACCTTTGAACGGGCGAAACATTTTCAATTTGATCACGGTGTCCCCGGCGGCGGTTGCCCAGGGTGGTGCGGGCGGCTCGCCGGTCGGCGAGAATCCCTTCAGTTGGGGTAACTACCAGATTGGCGGTTCATTCGCGAATCAGGGAGCTGAGTACCTGGATGGTCAACCCCTCAACATTGGCTACATCAACCTGCCCATCATCATCCCGACCCAGGACTCAGTCGGCGAATTCAAGGTTCAGTACAACAATTTGGGCGCCGAGTGGGGCAAGTTCGCGGGTGGGGTTGTAAACCTAAGCACCAAGTCCGGCAGCAACAGTTTTCACGGTTCGGCATATGAATATCTCCGAAATCACGTGCTGAACGCCAACGAATTCTTTAACAAGCAAACCGAACTGTCGCAAGGCCAGCCAAACCAGGCGCCGCCGTGGGTGCAAAATCAATATGGGTTCCAGGTCGGCGGGCCGGTAATCAAAGATAAGACGTTTTTCTACACCAGTTGGGAGCAGTATCGGCAACGGACATCAGTCCCGTTCCTTACCACGGTTCCTGCGGCTGGCTTTTTGTCGGGAAACTTCGGGGCGGTCTGCACGACCCAGGGTGGCACCTTCAACGCCGCAGGCCAGTGCAGCAATCCAGCGGGGCAGATCTACGATCCGTATACATATAATGCGCCTGCCAACCCCACCCCCGGCACACGATCATTTTATCCGAACAACGTTATCCCCGCTGCAGAGTTCAGCAAGGCAGATGCGGCCCTTGGGGCCTTGTATTATCCGGCTCCGAACCTTCCTGGAATCACGAATAATTACTCGACCGCGTACCCCGGCGGAGGCAACACGACCGAATTCGTGGGCCGCGGAGATCAGAATATCGGAGCCAATACGCGTTTGTTTGGCAGATTCTCCTACTACGGCTTGTTGGACTTGCCCCAAAATCCGTTGGGAAGTGGGTTGTGCGAAGATCGCTGCGCGGAAGAATACCACACGAAACTGCTCGCCTTTGACGTCAACCACACCTTTACGCCCACCACTATTCTCGACGTGAACTTGGCGGGAAGCCGATTTGTGTATTTGCGCTCACCGATACTCTCCGGCTTCGACCTGACTTCCCTGGGATACCCCGCCACCTATAACACACCGCCATCCTCGATTCGAACCCCTCCGACTCCGGAATTCTCGACTCCGAATGACGTAGGACACTCGCAGGGCAACAGCGCCATCGGCGACCACAACACGCAATACAACCTGTCGCCCTCGCTCACTATGATCCGCGGCAAGCACACAATTCAGATTGGAGGCCAGTGGGAGATCGGGCTGGACAACTATTTCCAGACCAATATCGCCAGTGGAGCGTTTGGTTATGACGGAGTCTGGACCCAACAAAGCCCAGCCGCCACCGCCGTCGGCGGATCCCCTTACGCTGACTTTGTTCTGGGATTAGCTCTGAACCAGGGCTCTTTTGCTGGAAACCAGTCGGAAGGCGTAGCGCAGAATCCCGCGCTGACCAAGGGCAGGCAGACATACCGGGCCTGGTACTTCAACGACACCTGGCACGTGACCCCTAAGTTTACGGCCAGCCTCGGACTTCGCTACGAATTACCAGGAACGTGGTCGGAAGCTTATAACCGCTTGACGTATTGGAATCCCAACGCGGTGAATGGCGCGGTCAGCGGTTGCTCAGGTGTTAAAGGATCGCCGTGTCTCGGCGACGCAGCGTACGTTGGAAACGGGCCAAATTCCAGCCGCAACAACCTGCCTCTGGACAAGAAGGAATTCTCGCCGCGCGTCGGATTTGCCTACTCGGCTGACCAGAAGACGGTCGTTCGAGCAGGTTTTGGCATCTTCTTCATTCCCAACTACGTTTCGTTTGCGACCAATCCAGACAACGACGTGGTGAACCTCGCCTCTACGCCGTTTACTGCAACAACCAACGGGTTTATAAGTCCCACCTCCACGCTGGACGCAAGCTCTTGTACGCAGGCGGGAACTAGTTTCGCGTCCTTTAGCTGCAAACAAGCCGGTCCCTTTGGGAACGCCGGGATTCTGGCACCGCCGGGACGGAATGCCACCCCGAGCCTTTCCAATTTCGTGGCAGCCAATGGCAGCCCTGGCTTGGACCCTTACACTAACCCGAAATACGGTTACCTTGAACAATACAATTTCGATATCCAGCGCCAGTTACCGGGGGGATTCTTCGCCGATGTCGCCTACGCGGGATCGCACGGAGTTCATCTGCAACAGTACCAAACCAACGTGAATGAGATTCCGGATTCTTTCGTCGCGCAAGCCGCCGCGCAAGCCGCTACCGGCGCAACCCCGACAATTGCTAAGCTGATTACAAATCCTCTCACAAGTCCGAATGCCACGATCGGCGCAGCTACCATCTTCGCTGGGCAGTTGGATCGGCCATATCCTCAGTACAACACCCTGAACCTTAACGGCTTCGGCTGCTGCGGGAGCAGTTACAATTCGCTGCAGGCGACGGTACAGCGCCGATTCCAGGGCGGTGGAACCTTGCTTGTGGCCTATACCAATGCGAAGCTGATAAGCAATACCGATACGCTCACCAGTTGGTTGGAGAGTGACGCGTCCGGCACCGGAGGCGTCGGAGCGGTCCAGGACTGGAACAATCTGCCCGGAGAGAGATCCCTCTCTTCACAGGATATTTCACAGCGCCTGATCATCAGCTATGTTCTCGACCTCCCGTTTGGCCACGGCAAGCCGTTTCTCGCCGGATTCCATGGCGCCACAGACAAGGTGGTGTCCGGGTGGGGAATTGATGGCATAACCACCTTCCAGAAGGGCTTCCCGCTGAAAATCACTTATGCTGGCTCGACCCCGCTGGAAAGCGACAACCTGGGGGTTGCGAACATACGTCCTAATGTTATCGCCGGCTGCGATACACACGGCAGCAGAAAAGTCAGCAGCGACCTCGCCAACAACCCGGAGCTGTTTTTCAACACGTCTTGCTTTGCCGCTCCTCCGGATTGGGGCTTCGGCAACGAGGCTCGCGTAGATCCAACGCTTCGCGGACCCGGTATCAATAACTTCGATTTCGCCGTTTTTAAAAGAACCCTGATTACTGAAAGAGTCGGGTTCGAGTTCAGGACTGAGTTCTTCAATATCTTCAACCACCCCTATTTCGCCCCTCCGGCGACTGGGTATGACGGCACGCCCACGGCCAACGGCTTCGGCCAGGTTACGTCAACCGTGGCGGCCGGCGTTGCTTCGCCGGAGCGCTTGATTCAGTTTGCGGGGATACTGCGGTTCTAGGGATTCTCCGGGCTGGGAAGCTGTTCCCAGCCCGGATTTTTATTTTATAGAACAGAGTGGTTTGTCCCCGTACCGGCAATTCGGAGTGGCTGTTCCTGAGGTGTTCCCGCGTCGTCGTTGTATCCTTCCCAAGTGAGAACCATACGAACCATCGACTACTCCGAAGCCAAACGCGCCCTCGATTTCATCGTTGAGAAAGCTTCCCAGATGCAAAAGGCAGCGTCGGTGGCCGTGGCCGATGTTCACGGTGACTTGATCTGCTTCGCACGCATGGATGGCGCTCCCGTCTCCTCCATCCGCATTGCCATGAACAAGGCTTGGACCGCGGCGCGCGAACGCAAGACCACCAAGGAGATCGGCGAAAAGGTGAAGCATCCCGAGAAAGGCCACGACATCGCCTACTACGGCGATCCCAGGTACGTAGGCTGGGGCGGCGGGATTCCCGTCTCGAAGAATGGCGAAGTCGTGGGCGCCGTCGCCGTCAGCGGCCTGTCTTCCGCCGAAGATGTCGCCCTGGCAACCTTGGGCGTCGAGCTGCTAACGAACTCCTAGCCCGCGCCGCTGTTCGTGTTTCGTAACGCAAATCACTTTTTATCGCGACCCACGCGATTTGGTGCAAAACTCGACACAACTGAGGGGGACGAGTGACTCGGAAGGACTGCCCGCGCTGCGGCGGTACCGGATATGTTGCCAAGCCCGTGGACATCAGCGGAAAGTCCGAAGGCGTCGCGTTTATTCGGTTGAAGTGCCCGGCATGTGCAGGAACTGGAAGAAAAAACTCAGCTCCACCTTCTACCTCGGGCTGACCGCACGGCCTGTGGTGCTTGCGAAAACGTACGAGCCCGGACCGTCATGGTTCCCGCCCTGAAATGACGCTCCGGGCCCGACGTTCCCATCGTCTTTCCGAATCAGAAAATTAAATTAAGAATTAAAAAATAAATTTTGTCATTCCGAGCGGATCGTAGCCGCGCCAGCGGCGAAAATCGCCGAGGAATCTGTTTCTGTGGGACGGACACTCCTGTCCGTCGCCTTTGACTCGATTCGCCTTTGACTCGATTCGCCTTTGACTCGATCCGCCTTTGACTCGATCCGTCGTCACTATCTCAAGCCGTAACCGCCGCCTTCGCCCTCCGCCGCCGCGCAGCCCCTGCCGTCTCCACCCGGTTGCGTCCCCCAGCCTTCGCCCGGTAAAGCGCTTTATCCGCCGACTGCACAACTTCCTCCGCGGACGATCTCTCCGAGCCAGAACTTGCCACGCCAATACTTGCCGTCACCGAAAGTTCGTCCGCAGCCGCAACCCGCGCCAGTTCCCGGATCGCGCGCCCCGCCTGCGCCCGCCCGCGCTGATTGCGCCGGTCCGGCCCGCGAGCCTCCTGCCGTCTATCTTTATTATTACCGCGCAGACGAAAGCTGCTCGTCTCAATGCTGGCCCGCAACTGTTCCAGAGGCTCCAAAACATCTTTCGTAGTCTTTCCTGGAAACACGATCGCAAATTCCTCGCCGCCGCACCGGTAAGCCTCGCCTCCGCCCGTCACCCGCGCCAGCCGCGACGCCACCATCCGCAGCACCTGATCTCCCGTGTCATGTCCGTACGTGTCGTTGCATCGCTTGAAGTGGTCGATGTCCACCATGGCGATCGAATAAGGAGCCTGCAGCCGCAGCAGCGCCTCATGAAATGCGCGCCGCGAAGGCAACGTCGTAAGCTCATCGTGATAAGCCAGCAGATAGGAGGTCTCGACCATCGAAACCGCCAGGATGAAAGCCGCCGTCGCAAAGTAAGCCGCGGGAATCCGCCCCGCTCCTCCAAAGCGCAGAGCCAGAGCGCCTGCCGCCAGCGCCCACAGCAGCCCGCTCTCCACCGGCTTGCGAAAAAGCAAATAGCGTATCAGCAAAACGACAGCCGCCGCCGCAAACGCGATCACCGTAGAAAAAGCCAAATGCTGCGGGACCATCGCCGTACCCGCAACTGTGCCCGCAACATGATGCGAATGCCGCACCGTCGCCACCGAATCCGTGCGGCACAACACCGCCACAATTACCGACTCGACGAATAGAAACACGCTCGCCGGACCCACGCTGGCAAAAATAAATCCCCGCTCCCGCGCAAACGAGATCAGCACAAAGTTCAGCGGCAATAGCAGACCCACCGCCACCAGCGCCGTGTTTGCCGGTCCGCCTCCCACAATGTGAGGGAAAACGATCTGGGGGAAAAAAGAGTAATAAGAAATCGCGCGCTCCGCCAGAAACACCACCAGCAAAGCAAAGAGGATGCGGCTGGAATGAAATCGCCACGCCATCAGCAGCCCCACCACCAGCGCCGCATGCAGCGCAAACGTAATGATCGCCGCACTCGGCGCAATCATCCCCGTATGCAGCAGGATCGCAACCGCCGCAATCCAGATAGCCGGAGTGAGCAAAGACTTCATCGAAAGTTAACCATGACGATCGACCAAGCGATCATCGCGTCCGCAGTGTCCCAATGGGGGTTATCTCTGATTCGATTATCGCTGGAGCGCGAGGGGACAGTAATTGACCGAGAGGGAACATTGTCATCCTGAGGCAGCGGAGTTCTCGGCGTTAGCCGAGAACTCCCAACGAAGGATCTATGCAATTGAGCCGGCAGCGGGCAAGAAAGGTGGCAAGAGATCACGAAGCCTTGTCCGGTTGGAACTGATGCCGCTCGTACCACTCGGCACTCAAATCTCTCCACTCCGGATTCCCTGAAACGATCAGCGCGATCTTCTTCCTTCGCAGCCACCCTTTGATTTGCTTCTCCCGCTCAATCGCGTCTCGTACATCCTGAAAACGCTCAAAATAAACCAGCCGGTCGACCCTATACTTCACGGCAAACCCTACGCCCCTCCCCGCCTTGTGCTCGCGTACCCTCCGCACCAGACTGTTAGTCACGCCGGTGTAAAGAGTTTTGGAACGATTCGTCATGATGTAAACGAAGAAGGCTTTTCGCTCGTCTGAAGGCATGAACTCAGAATGCAGAATTGTCCGTCGCCACGTCTGTGACGGATAAACATACACTCCCCCTCTTGTCATCCTGAGGCAGCGGAGCTCTCGGCTCCGCCGAGAACTCCCAACGAAGAGCCTGCCCTGAGCTTGTCGAAGGGACCTATGCAACCTGCCGGCAGCACCCAATGGCGCCCAATGCCGCCCAATGCCGCCGAGCGCCGCGCCAGAAATCACCGAAGCCCTATTCGCTCCGGCGTTTGATGTCTCTCGCCCAACTCCATCCACCCAAAATTCAACGAACGGACCTATGCAACTCGCAGCGTGTGCGATTGCGCTGGCGATGGAGGGAAATCTCAAATCCTTGTTCGGCAGATACTTGACGTCTCCCGCACCTCCCTGGCCAAAAGTCCTTCCACTCGGGATCAACCGAAAGAACGCGCGCTCGACGTCCGTCGCAAATAAAGATATGCCTGTCATCCTGAGGCAGCGGAGTTCTCGGCTCCGCCGAGAACTCCCAACGAAGAGCCTGCCCTGAGCTTGTCGAAGGCACCTATGCAACCTGCCGGCAGCGCCGAGCACCGCGCCAGAAATCACCGAAGCCTCTCGCACCACTCCGCGCCCAAGTCCTCCCACCCGAAATTTAACGAACGAATGCACGCTCCGTCTCCGTGATGGATGAACACGGAATCCGCCCCTTGTCATCCTGATGCAGCGAAGTTCTCGGCTTCGCCGAGAACTCCCAACGAGGGACCTATGCAACTTGCCAACGCCAAAAGATGCCTCCGCTCTTACAGCCGTCCTTTGCAGAGACAGGGTGGGGTTTTGACTTCCGCACCCCGGTGCACCGCTTACCGCTGCGCGCTACTCTCCGTACTCCGCACCGGCCCCGAATAGGGACTTCCCAAATTACCCCCGAGCGCCTAGCCGCGGATGGAGTAGTTCCCAGAGCCCGTGAAATCAATAAGGCCTAGGTCTCGCAGAACCTGGAGTTGCTGCCGCATCTTCGGGCGCACATTTCGATTTTGTGGGTGAAGACTTTGCAGGTAGGGCTCAAGCTGGTACAACTGTTGCAGCGAGAAGTGAGCCTGTCCTAACTTGCGTATGCTCGTAAGGACGTCGAGTGTCCAACCTCTTACGGAAGGCGGTATCTCCGCTAGCTTTCGGACGCGCGAGAAATCCCCTCGAACCTGCTCCTCCGCGACAGCTGAACCGTTAGCCACAACCGGTATCCTTCCGTCCGGCGGGATCCGATCCAAAAGAATATTGCAGCCGACCAACCCGCCCTGCGCGCCCGGGGTCCTAGTGGAGGCCGCCTCTCGATCACGGTCTCGGAAAAGAAAAACCTGGGGACCAGAAGAAGATTCTGGACTTGCCAGTTAGCGGAGTATTGCAGAACGAGTAAGTTCGGCACCCTATCTGACCTTATTGCGCGGAGCATAGATTCGTAACCCGCGTCGGGAATTTTCTTCTGGTTCCAAGTCTTAAAGCTCTTCAGCTGGAAACATTGGTCGCACGCGGGGCAGACGAAATCGATTGCTGGAGTGTTGACCTTCGACGGTAGCAAACGGTCCGAGGTGCAGGCCGCGCAGTAAAGCTCCCGATTACACCAATCCTCGCTCACAACGCGCGCGATCTGCGAACCGGCCTTATAGGCCAGGCCGAGCGCAGGGTTGCACTGTAGATTCATCGCTGCGATGTTCGTGGAGGCTCATAAAGATCGTGTTGGGTGCAGTACTCGAGCGCATCCGACGACGGGAAGCTGTCGCCCGCCTCTATGTTGTCGAAATCGACGACCTCAACTAAGAAGCCCGGGGGCACGGTATCTTCCATTACGTACGCGCAGCCGCCAGAGACAGTAATGAATATCTTTTTCATTTGTGCGTTTCCTCGCTAGCGTGGTCTTAACTGCAGAAGAATAACACGCAAAATAGAGCGTTTCGCGCTCGACGGAATCTGGCTTCGAAACCTTGTCAATAGCCAAACCGGCCACAATCAGACTAAGTTGCTCACAACACTACCCAAATAAACTTGCAAAAATGTCCCATGAACCCCTTCCAATATGATATAATAGAGGTATAAGTTAAAGCTTTGAGAAAACAAGGCGCGGCCCACAGGCCGCGCCTTTTCTTTTGCCGAAACGAGGCGCGAACCACATGGCGAAATGTAAAGACTTCACGAATTTCAAAGAGCGCGGAGAGTGGGTAGAAGCTCAGTTCATCGCGCAAGCCTTACGCATGGGCTTCAAAGTATTAAAGCCCTGGGGAGATTCGTCCGCGTATGACATCGGTGTGGAATACGGCCGCCAGTTTTTCCGGATGCAAGTGAAGTCAACTAGCTACCGCCTTGGCAGCGGTTATCTTTGCGGATTCAAACCCAACCGCAGCAGTCGCGTGAAATATACAACCAAAACTGTCGACTTCTTCGCCGCCTATGTTATTCCGCAAAATGCCTGGTATGTCCTGCCTTCGTACATAGTGTTGAAAACCAAAAGCCAGGACCTGATGCTCTGCCCCGTGCGTCAGCCCAAGCGCGATCTCTACCACTACGAAAGCTATCGCGAAGCCTGGAACCTGATGCGCAGACCGTCCCAGCGCACGTAGCTCGTCGCGAAATGAATTGTTGAAAATAAAATTGCAAGAACTAAATTGGCAGCGCGTAGCGAAACGGCCGTTCTGCCATGCTGCGCCAGAAATAAACCAGGATGATCACGCTCGCGATCGCAGCATAGGCGCACCACAGCGACGTGAACGCATAGCGCTTGAACTCCATCACGATAAGCAGAATGATAAGGTTCGCCGCGCCAAAAATGATCATCATTCTTATCTTCGAAAAGAATAGTGTTCCGCAGGTTGCAATCACATAGAAGACTGCGACCGCCGTGTTGTTGGTCGCCTGATTCATATACACAATACTGTTTCCCTTCACGTAGACCTGCGTCGGGTAGGCTGTCAGCGCCCACAAAATGTAGAGCGCGGTTGCCGTACCGATACCAAGAAACGGCCGCATGCGCTTGCGGCTAGTTGCGTCCGGTTCAAACAGCAGCACACTGAGCGGCAACAGAAAAGGAAGCAGTCCCTGCGCGTACAACATAAAAGCCGCGCCCAGTAACGACGCCGATGGCGCCGAGAACTCCGCTGCCGACGAAGTTTGCTGTGGCTGAGAAACACATCGTCCTATTTTTCTCCGTTGCGAAGCTTACATCGGGCATGGGGGAATGCAAAATGTATTTTGCGGCTCCTGTCATCTGAGGCTCGCACTGTTTTGTCGCCCGAAGGATGGTTGCCCGATTCCGCTGCAGGCAGCGAAGGGCAAGCGGTTATCCTCGAAACTTTTCCGTTTTGAACTTGCGCGCCATTTCTGGAAGCACGAACTTTCGTGCGGTGCGCTTTGCGTTGTGCTTGAGCGCCTTCTAATTAGAATCGCTCTGTAATTAAGGCTCTCCTTATGATGCATTCGGTAGCTTCGGCGTTTCGCGCGCTGGCGATGGGGATCATCATGACGGGAATGGGATCGGATGGGGCGCAAGGGATGAAGGCGATTCATCGGGAGGGCGGTTTCACGGTGGGACAGGACGAGCCGAGTTGTACGGTTTACGGAATGCCTCGAGCCTGCGCGGAATTGCGAATTCTGGATCGTGTGGTGCCACTCTCGGAGATTCCTCGTGAGATTCTGCTCTCTACCCATTACCGCAGAGCGAGCGTGAGTTAAGCAGACGCCGCGAAATCAATAGGGTTGCGATCCAACGTTTCTATCGAGTGTTTCGCCATCCAGCGCTTCCCGAATTCTCTTTAACAGTGTCGAGCTGGAAAAAGGTTTGGCCAGATATCCCTTGCGAAAAGGGGAAAGTTCGCGTGGCGACAACTGATCGATATAACCGCTCATCAGCATGATCCGGATATGAGGGCACAATGCGAACAATGACTGCGCTAGTGCGTGCCCGCTGATTTCCGGCATAACCACGTCAGAGAGAAGCAAGTCTACGGGCACGGAACATTCGTGATAGGCGTCTAAGGCGCGAGCCGCGTTTTCTGCCGTGATCACGCGGTAACCGGCTGACTGTAGAGCTTCCTGAATTGCCCTTCTTACTAAGGCTTCATCCTCGACCAGGAGAACGGTCTCACTGCCGACCCACTGACAAGTCTCAGTAGTTCCAATGGAAATCGTCGCGTCGAAGGAAACGGATGGAGCGACGTCCAAAAGATTCGTCTCGCCCGCGGCGGAGGAATGTTCGAACCGAGCCAGAGAATTAAACTGTCTATCGCTATCTATATCCGCATCTCTATCTTTGTTCACAATTCACCAGCAGCAAATTGGCAGCCATACTCTTTTGGGCTGGAATCCACTTCGCGTAAAGGAATCGGAAGCATCCGGACGTGTACAACGGGACGCCCTCGGGAAGTCTTTCCCAAATCGGCTGACCGTTTTGGGACTTCGGTGCCAAACGAAATGCGTTTTGTGGAATCTAGCGCTCGGTATTTTCGTGGAGGAGAGCCGGTTTGCTTGAGCTGGTAAGAATGGTTTCGTAGGGATCAAGCAAGAGCTTGTGCGTGCCGGCAGGGGCGGACAAGTGAAAGGGAGTTTCCGGCCCGTCGGCAAACACGCTACCGAGGAGCACCGGCGTTTTGCCCGAAATTAATGCGTAGATGGGAACGGATGTGACCAGGGTATCTGGCGCATCTTTCTGCTGAATCATCCCACTTGCGATTAGGGTGGTTTCCTTGGCCGTGAACTTCACGGCGTGCAACTGTAGTTTCGGCAAGGAAGTGCCATTGATCCATCCATCCATGAACCAGTCCAGGGAAGACTTGCCTTCGTAGCGCAAGGACGGTGGCAGGCCTTCGGCGAGAACATCCAGCAACTGGCGGGTGGTGATGGCTTTGCCCTGGTAACGTTCGCGAATTTTCCGCAGCGCCTGCACAAAGGGATCTTCTCCGCTCTCGTGCCGGGGCGACTTCCGTTCCTTCTCTGTGGCGTCCAGCATCATGGAGTCCAGCATGTAGAAAAGCCAGGTGCCTCGTCCATAGCTGATCGCCTCGTACCCTTCTGGGAAACTCGACGATAACAGGCGACTCCCCAAAGTGACTGGCCCTGCATCTTTGCGCAGGTTGCCTTCCTTATTCTTGGTAAGCAAATCCTGGCGATATTTTTCCATGACCTGGCGGAAACCCGCGGGGTTTTTCTCGCGCAGAATCATTAATGCACTGTAGTTTGCCAGTCCTTCAGAGAACCACTGATCGCGGTAGGTGCGCCAGGCGACCAGGTCTCCCCACCACTGGTGGGCGGTTTCGTGAGCCGGAATCAGCTGGTCGATTAATTCCTGTGACGGATTCATGTGGATTTCCCGGCGCTCCTCCGCAGTGAGGAATGCGTAGGAGGACAGGAAAATCAAGCCTGGCCATCCCTGGCTCTCGCGCCCGGGAAGCTGAGTAAGAGCCAGATTGCTATAGGGGAATGGACCGAACCGATCGGCGTAGTAACGAATGGCCCGAGCGCTGGACTCGGCCACTGCGGCCGCGTTCCGCGCGGGGGACAATGGAAGCGGAGCGGAGGGTAAGGGTAGAGGCACAGTTCGAGTGGATGGTTCGGGTTGACCTTCGATTTGTGCGGAAGCCCTCGGGAAGCCGCGTTCCACTCCGCCGGTAGCATACGCATCTACGTGGACATTACCGGCCTGAGCAGCGGCGCGAACATATTTGCCCAGATCAAATCCGGCAATTGGAATGGGGCGCTCCGAGATCCAGCGGCCCGCTTGGTCCCCTTGGGCAATTTGCCGGGAGAATTGAGTAGACGGTGCACTCTTCGGTAGTTCGGAGGGTTTGCCGGTGGCAACCAGCGTCCAACCCTGAGGATAGTGGAAGGTGAGATCATAATCGGACATGGCTAGGCCGCGATTGGGATACCAATTGCCACGCTCGCCCACATATAACAAACCGTTTCCGGCTTCCGCCAAAACTTCTCCGCCGTAGACAAAGCGCAGGCTGATCTTTTGTCCTTTTCGCGCCGGTTCCGACAGAATCACGGCGACCAGATCATTTCCGCTGCGAGCGAGGTGTGTGCCCTCGACCGCAGGGTTTTGCAGGTATTCGACGGCGCGTCCATTCTCTTCCACGGATTGAATCTTCAGAAAACGCGATAACTCGAAAACCAGGAACCGCGAGCCATCGCGCAACATCTCGAGATTGAGAATTACTTCCGCATCGAGTTCTTTCGGGGGCTTTACCTCAGCATTGATGATGTAGCTCCGCATCGAGACCGGGTCCTCCCGCGACTCGGTTTCTGTGGGCAGTGTTTGCGCGACAGCAAGGCGCCCGTGTGCGGGGATGCCTGCGGAAAATGAGGTCCAGACGTCGTAATAGACGGTTCCATCTTTGGTCTTTGCTTGTCCCGCCTCCACTTGTTCGGCAGCGGTTGAGTCATAGATTACGTCGAAGACGCCAAGCGTGTTGCCCTGGAGCCGGGCGTGCAAGAGGCGATCGGCTGAGTCGGCAGGGGGTGAATCTTTGGAGAGCTGTCGATCTGCGGGGGAGAGCATCTCACTGAAAGTCGCGAGCAATCTCATCGCGTCGACTGGCGCCAGGCTGCGCGCCATTTCATCCCATCGGGCAACAAAGGTCGCCGCATCCTCTGGCGCTCTGAGGCCAGGCTGCAACTCAACCGCGGCGTTGTCGTTGAAGCGGAAGTAGGCGGTGCTGAATCGCTCCTCAAGAATTGCCATCCCCGTGAAGAGGCTCATCGACCCGCGCTCTACTTCGTTGGGGGGAACCATCAGGACTTCTCCATCGCCCTCGAAAAAAGCTCCGGTGATCTTGCCCATCACATCTTTGGTGAAAGCTATCGTGCCGTCCTCCAGAGAGATATGGATTGCCGGCCGGTCAATCGAACCGTCGCGCACCCGGAAGACGCGCGAGGTATCGAGACCGATGCTGCTCAATTGCAGATAAAGTGACTCGGCCGGTCCGGGCTTGTGCGGAGGAGCCTGAACTGGTGGCGCCTGATTCGCGTAGGCATAAACGGAAGGCAAGAACGTCAGGAACGCGGCGAGCACGATGGAAGATCTGTAAAGTTTCGCCGGTACTTTGGTCACGTAGGTGTGGGTCCCCACAGTTGTTAGAATGCGCTTCAATGCCCCGTCGTGTCACTACTTTCGCAATTTTAACCGTCTGGGCGGCATTTGCCGGAGCGGCATTGGCGGACACGATCCATTTGAAGAATGGTCGCACCATTCTCGCCGATCACGTTCGCGAAAACGGAAACCGCTACGAATATGACATCGGCGATGATAGTTACGCGATACCGAAGAGTTCGGTAGAACGCGTCGAGGCGGGTGGCATGCCTGCCAGCGTGGCCTCCGCGAGTGCAGGCAAGGGTGCAGCGGATCTTCCCGTTTTCACGCCGGTTGACAGCCTGGCGAACGAGGATGGCCTTCTCAAAACAGTCGTGAAGGACGGCAAAGTTGATTCCGATGTCCTGGCCAAGCTCGAGGCCAAAGGAAATTCAGAGTTGAGCGCCACGGCTGATTTTATTGCTGGCAAGTTCGAATTCGACCATGGCAACGTCGCAGAAGCGCGCCGCTATTTCGATAATGCGCTGCGCTTTGAACCGGAAAATTCCACTGTGCTGGTTTACTACTCGGCGCTGCTGGTACGAACGGGGAACCCTACGCAGGCGCTCTCCTACGCGCAGCGAGCGGTGCGCGCATCTCCTAATTCGCCCGACGCTTATACGGTGCTGGGTTATGCGCAGCAGGCTTGCGACCGTACGCAGGATGCGGTTGCGTCGTGGAAGCATTCTCTCGAACTGCGTCCAGATCCGGCGGTGCAGCAATATCTGGCGAAAGCGCAGCGGGAACAGCATGTCGAGACCGATTTTACGCAGCGCGAAAGCAGCCATTTCGTCCTGCACTATGAAGGCAAGCAGAGTTCAGAAGCGTTTCGGCAACAGATTCTTGGTGCGCTTGAATCCGATTACGATGATCTGGCTCGCGATCTGGGAACGCCACCGCGGGACAACATTCTCGTAACGCTCTATACCGAACAGGCTTTCTTTGACGTGACCCGCGCGCCATCCTGGTCGGGAGCGCTCAACGACGGCAAACTCCGGATTCCGATCAACGGGCTTAGCTCGATGACGCCAGAATTAGCGCGCGTGCTCAGGCATGAACTGACCCACACATTCATCAATCAGCTTTCCGCTGGCCGGTGTCCGACCTGGCTGCACGAGGGGATTGCGCAGTTTTTTGAACCCAAGTCGTTGAGCAGTGATGGGCGGCAGCTGGCCCAGTTGTTCAAGGCGCAAAGCAATATACCGCTCAATGCGTTGGAAGGAAGCTTCCTTCGCTTCTCCGGACCGCAGGCTTACCTGGCTTACGCTGAATCTTTGGCGGCAGTTTTCTACATCAACGATTCTTCGGGGATGGGCGACATCCAGCGCATTCTTCAGCTTCTAAGCCAAGGCAGTTCCACCGAGGCTGCGTTGCGTGCGACCATCCACTCGGACTATGGGCAACTCGAATCCGAAGTCGGTAAGTACCTTAGCGATAAATACGGCGACTAGCGGTTCGACTCGAGTAAAGCCGTAGGATTGCGGTTTTTCGTTCTGTAAATTTGCCCGCTACCAGCGCTTGTGCTAGCTTCGACTTCAAGACTCCGCTTCGCATGTGCGCTTTATTCCAGTCTCGTGAACCCGAGCCTCTGCCGACGACGCAGCCTGCGACGAACGATTTTCCGGCGATCGACGGCGGGCAGATTGCCGCGACCACTTACGGAAAACGAGCCGCCGGCGACTTCTATGACTCTTTGCGAGTTGGCCCGGAGCGGATTTTATTTGGGCTGCTGGATGTTGCGGGGCGACGCGAGACTAACCAGGCAATTCTGACAGCGGCGCAAAAAATCTTCCGATCGATGGGCATGGAGCTATTTTCGCGGCGTGACTTTAATGAAGCCGAAGCCATGACCGAACTGTGTCTTGGGCTCAACCGCGGAATCATGGAAGCCGCGGATGGCATCTGTTCGTGCCCCGGGTTCATTGGCTGCTACCACGAGAAATTCGGAACGCTTTGCTATACCAACGCCGGACACACGCCAGGACTGCTGCGTAACGACACAGGCATCACCGATCTTCTCTCGACGGGCCTGCCGCTGGGTTTGTTCTCGCATGCCACTTGCGATGCTCCCACGGTTGGCATGGAAAAAGGTGCTGTGCTGATGCTGGTTTCGCGAGGGGTGGTTGAGGGCAAGTGCAAAGATGACCAGACTGAGGATCAGGAATTCGGCTTAGAACGCGTGGCAGAGCGTCTTCGCACGGCCGACTCCTCGAATGCGCAGGCGCTCTGTGCTTTTATTTTGAATGCGGTGGGCGAGTTTACCTGTGAGCCGCTGGTTCCAGACGATATGACCGCCTTAGTGCTTGTGCGAAATCCATAATCGCGCGGGGATGGGTCGCGGAAAATCTACGCGGAGCTAGCTTTGGGCTGGCCCGGTAGTAGTAAAATACCCAAAAAGGCCGTAGCCCACTTTCGCCCGCAAGCTCCAGGCAGCGTGGCGGCCCAGCGAAAATCCTATGAAAAAAACGGTTCTGATACTTCTTTGTCTGTGGTTTGTACCGGCCTTGGCGGCTGGTCAGGTGGTTGAAGAGATTGTAGCGCGCGTAAACAGCCAGATCATTACCCGGTCTGAATACAACCGCAGCAAAGATCAGTTGCGGGATGATGTCAAGCAGCAGGATCCGAATAACGCCGACAAGCTGTTCAGCGAGCGCGAAAAGGATGTGTTGCGCGACTTGATCGACCAGCAGCTCTTGCTGGATAAGGGCAAAGACCTGGGAATTACCGGGGATACTGACTTGATCAAGCGCCTCGACCAGATGCGCAAGGACATGAAGCTGGAGACCTTGGAAGACCTGGAGAAGGCGGCGACCTCCCAGGGGATTTCCTATGAGGACTTCAAGCAAAATATGCGTAATCAGATCATTACGCAGAAGGTCATTGGTGAAGAGGTCGGCTCTCACCTCAACATTACTAATGAAGAACAACAGAAATTTTATAATGAGCATAAGAGTGAACTGGAGCAGCCGGAGTCGATCCGGTTAAGCGAGATTCTGATCGCTCCGCAGAAGCCGGCGGCTATTGCCGAAGCCGGTGCGCAGGAAACGGACGCTGCCAAGCAGGCTGACGATACCGCAGCTTTGGCGGCCGCGGAGGCTAAGGCCAACGATCTGTTAAAGCAGATTAAAGCTGGGGCGAGCTTCGACGAGATCGCCAAGAAGAATTCCGCAGGGCCTTCAGCGGCGCAGGGTGGCGATTTGGGAGTTTTCAAGCGCGGAACTCTCGCCAAAGAACTTGAAGACAAAACCTTCGCCATGAAATCGGGGCAAATCACCGACGTCATCCGAACGAAGCAAGGTTACGTAATCCTGAAGGTTACAGACCATCAGATGGCGGGCATTCCTGCGATGAAAGATGTAACCGCGAAAATACAGGACGCTCTGTACTACGAAAAGCTGCAGCCGGCGCTGCGCGCCTACCTGACCAAGTTGCGCGAAGATGCCTACATTAAGGTTGCGGACGGTTATGTCGATACGGGCCATAGCGCCAACGAAACCCAGCCGGTTGAAACCGCCTCTGCGAAAGAGGCGGATGCTAAGAATCTGAAGAAGAAGAAAAAGAAGGTCCTGGGAAAATTGTAGGGGACAAGTCGACCTTATTCTTCCGCAGGTCCGCACCCTCTTGCTTTCTGATTTACACTCTTGAAGAGAATGAAAGATTTCTATATCAGCGAGTGTACCCGGCATGAAAACAAGGTGGTCACTTCTAACTTTGTCGTCGTTTCGAAACAGATTAAGCCTAAGAAAACAGGTGAGCCTTACCTCGCTTTGACGCTGGGCGACCGCAGCGGTCAGCTAGATGCCAAGATGTGGGACAACGTAGAAGAAGTGCTCACGGTTTTCGAGCAGGACGACTTCCTCAAAATTAAGGGTCTAGTCAACAAGTACAAGAATCGGTTCCAGCTCACGATCCACAAGCTGCGCAAGTTGGGCGATTCGGAGATTGAATTCGCCGATTACCTTCCCAAGACCACGAAAGACGTCGATGAACTCTGGCGGACTCTTGGCGAGTTCGTGAGTTCATTTCAAAATCATTATCTGCAGGATCTGATCAGAGCTTTCATGGCTGATCCGGAAATTGCAGCAGCCTATCGCAATGCGCCCGCCGCCAAGACTCTGCATCACGCCTATATCGGTGGTTTGCTCGACCATGTGGTCTCTCTTTTTCGGTCTTGCGACCTGATTTGCCGTAACTATCCTCAGGTCAACCGCGACGTATTGCTGACGGGAGTTTTTCTGCATGACATCGGCAAGATCCACGAGCTGGCTTACAATCGGTCGTTCTCCTATACCACTCGCGGCCAGTTGCTCGGGCACATGGTGATTGAGCTGGAAATGTTGCAGGCGAAATTGGCATTGGTCCCGGGATTTCCGAACGAGCTTAAGACCTTGCTGGAGCATCTGATCATCAGCCACCATGGCGAATACGAGTTCGGTTCGCCCAAGTTGCCGATGTTTCCGGAGGCTCTACTGCTGCACTATATGGACGACCTGGATTCCAAGATGGAGGCGATGCGTGCGCACTTCGAGCGGGAGACCGATCTGGAAAGTCCATGGACCAGTTACAATGCTTCACTGGGCCGTCCTCTGCTAAATACTGCGAAGTTTCTTGCCGTGCGAACCAGTGCTCCTGAGAGTTCTTCGTCGCCGCTCGATCCAGAGGCGGATACTCAAAGCATCGCTGAACCGCAAGAAGCGGAAACGCAAGAAAAAACTCCTGCCCTTCCTGGCTTTGAATCATAGCTGGATAAGCTGCCAACTGCACTCATGCTTAACTTCAGCCGCTTCGAAATTCTTACCTTCGATTGCTATGGCACTCTCATTGACTGGGAGGATGGGATTCTCGGCTGCCTGCGCCGGATCCTGGCGGCGCATGATCAGCAGATAGACGATGCCGCGATCCTGCGGAATTACGGAGATTTTGAAGCGAGGGCCGAGCAGGGAGAATATCGGAGTTATCGGGAAGTTCTGAACTCTGTGGTGGGGCAGTTTGGAAAACAATTTGGATTCGCACCCAGCGAACAGCAAGTGCGTTCGCTGGCTGAGTCGCTGAAGGAGTGGAAACCCTGGCCCGACACAGTGGAGGCCCTCCGGCTACTCGATAGCCGCTTTCGGCTGGCGATCATTTCGAATATAGACGACGATTTATTCGCTGATACGCTGCCTCAGCTCAAGGTGAAATTCAGGCACATTATTACCGCCCAGCAGGCGCAGGCATACAAGCCGTCCTTGAAGATTTTTGAACTTGCATTGAGCCGCATTGGCGTTCCCGCGAACCGTGTCTTGCATGTTGGACAGAGTCTTTATCACGATGTGATTCCTGCGCAGTCTCTCGGCTTGGCGACCGTTTGGGTGAACCGGCCATCCGCAAGAAAGGGCGTAGGCGCTGTCAAGGCGGCGGAAGCGCAGCCAGATTTGCAGGTGGCCAGCCTTGCGGAGCTTGCTGCCGCTTGCGCGCAGTCTTAGTTAGAAGATTAGAAGCTGCTGCGCAATTTTCACGCTATTGATCTCGCAGATCATCCAGGTATATTCCTTCGCGCCCACAAAGAGGCGGGGCATCAGGTAAAATCGAGCACTTATATGCTGCGCTACTTCACAGCGGGGGAATCTCACGGCGAGGCGTTGGTCGCTTTCCTTTCCGGCTTGCCCGCCGGGCTTAAGGTGGAGCAAAGCTTTTTGGATCGTGAACTGTGGCGCCGGCAGCAAGGCTACGGGCGTGGCGGACGCATGAAGATTGAGCGGGACACGGCGCATATCCTGTCCGGTATTCGCCAGGGAAAAACCATTGGGTCGCCGATTTCGGTTCAACTCGAAAACCGAGACTGGAAAAATTGGCAAGAGGCTTTGCCTGTGGGCGAAGGCGATCCGGCTTTGCATAAGCGCGTGGCGTCGCCCCGCCCCGGCCATGCCGATTTGGCAGGAGCTTTGAAATACGATTTTCCGGAAGCACGATACGTTCTGGAGCGTGCATCTGCGCGGGAATCAGCGGCGAGAGTCGCCATCGGTGCGATCGCCAAAACTTTTTTGCGTGAGCTTGCGATTGAAGTGTTGAGCCACGTCGTGGCCGTGGGCGATGTGAAGATTCACAAAGACGTTCCTTGGGATGCGATTCACGCTCTTTACAATCGGGAAGAAATCCTGCTGAATTGTGCTGACGGGGAAACCGAGCAACGGATGAAAGACGAAGTCGACAAAGTTCTGAAGACTGGCGACTCGGTAGGGGGAGTGTTCGAAGTTGTTGCTCACGGCGTTCCACCGGGACTTGGCACTTACGCGCAGTGGGACGAACGGCTGGATGCTTTGCTGGCGGGCGCAGTCATGTCATTGCAGGCGGTGAAGGCGGTCGAGATCGGCGCCGGTGTAGCTGCAGCAGCTTCTCCGGGTTCCGCTGTGCATGATGAAATCGGCTATGGGCCGCCGGGGAATTTTACTGCGTTCACTCGCACCCGCAACAATGCGGGCGGAATTGAGGGCGGCGTTTCCAATGGAGAAGAGATTCGGATGCGCGGCTATCTGAAGCCCATTTCGACTTTACGGCGTCCGCTGCAATCTGTGGATTTCTCAACGCGCGAACCGGTGCGCGCTGCGTATGAGCGTTCCGATGTTTGTGTGGTGCCGGCTGCGGGAGTGGCCGCTGAGGCTATGGTTGCGCTCACTCTGGCTCGCTGTGCCCTCGACAAATTCGGAGGAGACTCCATGGGTGAGACCTTGCGCAACTTCGCCGGTTATCGCCAGCAACTGGAAAGCTACTGATGATTTATCCCATCGTGAAGTTCGGAAATCCCGTCCTCGAGAAACCAGCGGAGAAGGTTACAGTCTTTGACGAAGAAGTGAAGAAGCTGGTAGAGGATATGTTTGAGTCGATGTATGCGGCGCGCGGCGTAGGTTTGGCTGCGCCGCAAATCGGTATCCCGCGCCGTATTGCCGTGGTTGACGTGACTTTTAAAGAAGATCCGAATGCCAAACTTGTGCTTATTAATCCTGAGATCATCCACAAGCAGGGGCGACATTCGCAGAGTGAAGGCTGTCTGAGTATTCCCGACTTCCGCGAGAATGTGAGTCGTGCTCAGGTGGTCACGATCCGAGCGCAGGATTTGACCGGGCAAGTTTTTGAGAAAACGGGCGACGACCTGCTGGCGCGCGCATTTCAGCATGAGACCGATCATCTGAATGGCAAGCTTTACATCAGCCACATCAGCGCGCTCAAGCGGGATTTAATCAAGCGCAAGATTCGCAAGATGGTCAAAGCGGGAGAATGGTAGAAGGCACTTTGTAATTGAGTGATTTGTAATCGAGTAATTTCCTGCGAGGCTGTTTCGTCTCGATAGTTCTGTACCCCGATTGTTCTGACTGTCCGATGCCTCAATCTCTCAATCTCGTGTTTTGCGGTACCCCTCTCTTTGCCGTGGACACGTTAGAGCGGCTGGTCGCGAGTGGATTTGTGATTCGCCTGGTGGTGACGCAACCGGATCGAGCAAAAGGTCGCGGCCTTGAGTTCGTCTCGTCTCCGGTGAAGCAGTCTGCGCTGAAGCTGGAATTACCGATTACTCAACCCGAAACCATCAAGAATAATGCTGACTTTCGCGCGCAGCTCTCCGATCTTAAGCCGGATGCAATCGTAGTGGTTGGCTACGGTCGCATCGTTCCGCAATGGATGCTCGATCTTCCGCCTCTCGGAAATCTCAACCTGCATGCGTCACTGCTGCCAAAGTATCGCGGCGCAGCGCCAATTCAGTGGGCGATTGCGCGGGGCGAAAGAGTCACGGGAGTTACGACCATGAAGATCGATGCGGGGCTCGATACCGGGGATATTTTGCTGCAGGAAGAGATTCCGATCGGTTCGGACGACACGGCAGAAACCATTACGGTGAAGCTGGCGTCCTTAGGAGCGGATCTATTGGCTCGCACGTTGCACGGTTTGGAAGCTGGAACGATTCAACCGCGCAAGCAGGACAACTCGCAAGCGAGCCTAGCTCCTATTCTCAAGAGAGAAGATGGGCGGATCGATTTTTCGCGTACAGCGGGCGAGATTCTGAATCGATTGAGAGGCTTTCAACCCTGGCCTGGTGCGCACACACAGTTTCGCGGCAAGAATCTGCAGATATGGCGAGCTGCTGAAATCAAACTGAAACTGAGTGCGTCTGACCTCAAAGTGGAGGGCGATCATCTTTTCGTCGGATGCGGCCACGAGTCCGCGCTCGAACTGATCGAACTGCAAGTGGAAGGCAAGAAGCGCACTTCGGCCGCGGATTTTGTGCGCGGCTACCGGCCTCAGGCTGGTGAGAAGCTCGGCTTGTGAGCCAAGATTAATCTCTGCTGGCAGCGTTGCTTCGGTCATACTGGGTTAGTGAAAAAAAGAAAGCGAGAACCGCAAGCCGCAGTTTCTCCCGCCCGTGCTGCGGCTTTCGACATCCTGCTGCGCATCGAGCGCGAATCTTCGTACGCGACGGAATTGCTTCATTCCAAAACATTCGCTTCGCTCAGCAAAGCTGACCATTCCCTGGCGACTGAACTAGTTATGGGCGTACTTCGCTGGCGATCGTTGCTGGATTTAGAAATCTCCAGGAGTTCTTCGCTGGCGCTTTCCAAACTCGATCTTGAAATTCTTACGGCGTTGCGGCTCGCTGTTTATCAGCTCCGGGGACTCAGTCGCATTCCGGCCCGTGCCGCGATTTACGAGAGCGTGGAAGTCGTCAAACGCGCGCGCAAGCGTTCTGCAGCGCCTTTTGTCAATGCCGTGTTGCGGAAAATCGATGGAGCTGCGTTGAGAAGTTCGGAGTTCGATCCTCTTCAGATCGATGTTTCGTCTGTTGAAACGCTGGCCACCGGCAGCGCCCATCCGCTGTGGCTTGTGGAACGGTGGGCTCGAGCCTATGGCTTCGAAGCGGCGGCTCAGATTTGTCGTCAGGATCAATCAGTGCCGGTGACCACCATTCGTCTCCGTCATCGCGACGCAGAAGAGAGACTCCGAGGCGAGGGAATCGAACTGGCTCCGGGCGCTCTCCTCGCCTCGGCACGGAAAGTTCTGCGCGGAGATATTACGGCGTCCGCCGCGTTTCGATCTGGCGGGTGTGGGATTCAGGATGAAGCATCGCAGCTGGTCGCAGCTTTGGTTGGACACGGAGCCAGCGTACTCGATTGTTGTGCGGCGCCTGGGGGTAAGACTCTGGCGATTGCCGATCGCAATGCTCAGGCACACATCACTGCTGTTGATCTTCACACCCACCGCGCGCGCCTGTTGCAACGGTTGCTGCGAGCGGATGATTCTTCCGGCAAAACTGGCGAAGACAGGATCGGCGTAGTGGCTGCCGACGCCAGGAACCTTCCGTTCGCGGCAAATTTCGATCGAGTTCTCGCGGATGTACCGTGCTCGGGTACGGGGACGCTTTCGCGAAACCCCGAAATCAAGTGGCGGCTCATGCCCAAAGATCTCGCCGACTTGCAGGTACGCCAGCTCGCGATTCTGAAATCCGCGATGGCTCAAGTCTCTCGCGGAGGACGCCTGGTTTATTCCACTTGTTCTTTGGAGCGGGAAGAGAATGAAGACGTCATCGAGCGTGCTCTGGCGGACGACTCCTCATTCCGGGTAGTCGACTGCGGCGATGAACTCGCGAAGCTCAAACAGCGGGGCGAATTAATCTGGGACGAGATCTCTGTACTTACCCGAGGCTCTTATTTGCGAACGCTGCCGGGGGTGCATCCTTGCGATGGATTCTTCGCTGCGATCCTGGAAAAGAGCTAGCGCACTTCAAAAGTTACCGTCGCTCCGGCGAGCACTTTCTGCCCTGCGGGCGGATTCTGCGTGACGATCATGCTCGCAGGCGAAGGTTGAGCAGGAATCATAGGAACTGCCTGGGTGGGGCTGGCGGCAGCTGGATTTGGAGCACTGGGATTTGGAGGAGCGTTCGGAGTTGGTGACGGTGTAATCGGCGGGACGGGCGCCTCGCTGACATTCCCGAGTTTAAAGCCTGCGTCCTGCAAAATGCGGCTCGTGCTTCCCAGTGGCTGGCCGACGAAACTCGGCATTACATAGGCTGGTGGATCGGATGCGACGGTGATTAGCAAACTGGTTTTCGGCGCTGCCACCTGGCTCGCATTGGCGGGCGGACTTTGCGCGAGTACTTGATCGGCAGGCGTGCCGGGCAACTGCATCTCCGCAGTGGAGGACAGGTCTAATCCGCGGCGCCGGATATTCCATTCTGCAGCGCGCTCGCTCTGGTGAGTAACGTCTGGAATGGCGACACGCTGAGGTCCAAGACTTTGTGCAACGCGGACTTGCCATCCCCGGCGTACTTTCGCGCCGGGCAGCGGCAATTGCGACATGATCAGGCCTTCAGGAATTTGCGGGCTGTAGTACTGGCGCTCCACATCGATCTGCAAGCCGAGGTTGGTCACAATGCGGCCCGCGTTTGCGGGGGTGAGCCCGACGATTGCGGGCACTTGCACTTCCTGCCCGTGGATTGCGAATCGCATCGCCGTCAGTGCCGATAGCAGTGCTACAGCCACCAGAGTCAGCGCCAGAATCGCGAAACGAAAAAAAGATTTCATAACTTGTACAAGCGATAGCGGGACGGTTCGACGATCATCTTAGTGCGTTTCATCCGCGCCGGGTACGGCGTCTGGCGTGTCCAGTTTCTGGGCGACAGGTCCCGGCGTTTCCGGCGGCGGCTGAAATTGACCAGCATCTTTTCCGGCCATGGCGCTGGTCATGAAGTTCATCCAGATCGGTAGCGCGGCGTGGGCTCCGGTTTCTTTTGCGCCGAGCGTTTTCTTTTCGTCGAATCCCATCCAGACTCCGCAGGTTATCGCGGGGGAGAAGCCGACGAACCATGCATCTGTGAAATCGTTGGTGGTGCCGGTTTTTCCAGCCACTGGAAAAGGCAACTTTGCCGCAGCCACTCCCGTGCCGTGCAGAACGACCTCGCGTAACATCGAAGTCATGATTCGCGCGGTGCGGGCGCTGATTACATCCTTCACGTCAGGATAATCTTCCTCGAGCACGCGTCCTTCGTAATCGGTCACTTTGGTGATGTAACGAGGGGTTACGCGAACGCCGTCATTGGGAAACACGCTGTAAGCCGAGGTCTGCTCCATGAGCGTGATTTCGGCGGAACCGAGAGCGACCGGTAAATACGGAGGCAGACGGGCGGTGATTCCGAAACGCTCGGCAGTTTCAATTACGCTCTTGATGCCGACTTTGCTCGCCAGTTTCAGCGCAGGAATATTTCGTGACTGCGCGAGGGCGCGACGCAAGGTGATGATGCCTTCAAACTTTTCGTCGTAATTATGCGGCGAGTACGGCCCGGAGCCGGTTTCAAAAGTGACCGGCTCATCGAGAATGGTATCGTCGGGACTTCCGCCCTTATCGATTACTGTGGTGTAGACATAAGGCTTGAACGAAGATCCTACTTGGCGCAAAG
Organism: Candidatus Sulfotelmatobacter sp.; assembly: GCA_049693675.1. GTDB lineage: Bacteria > Acidobacteriota > Terriglobia > Terriglobales > Acidobacteriaceae > Sulfotelmatobacter. The sequence continues at coordinate 38,535 of JBAVQD010000099.1, forward strand.
CCTGGGTGGCGCGGTCGAATTTCGATTCACTGAAATCGCGGCCGCCCACCATGGCTTTGATTCCGCCAGTTGTGTTGTCGAGTGCGACGAGCGCGGCCTGCGCGCCGGAGTCCTGTTCCAGGCTCACGCGGGCAGCGCCATTGGGGCTCAGCGACAATATTTTCACGTAACAGATGTCTCCGGGGCGCAGCAGGTTCTGCATTTTACCTTGCGTCCAGGCAACGTCGGCTTGCCCTAGCGCCGCGGAATAACGCCCGAATTTTAAAGTCGCGATTCCGACGCCAGAGGAAGTGACGAGGGCGTGGATGTATCCATTCACCTCCGGTTCCTCATCCCAGTCAGGATGCTGGTACTTATCGATCGCTATGCCATCGGCGACAACATTTTCCAGATGGCCCTTCCATCCGTGGCGACGCTCATAGGCCGCCAGACCATCCAGTACGGCCTGATTCGCTGACTTCTGCAGATCGACATCTAGCGAGGTATAGACCTTTAGACCGCCTTCGTGCACCTGATCGGCGCCGTATTTATTTTCGAGATATCGCCGAATCTCCTCGACGAAATAAGGAGCGAGCGAGTTAGGATCGTTTTGCAGATGCAGAACCAACGGCAGGGAGCGTGCGTCGGCGGCCTGGGCGGCGGTGATTTTTCCATCTTCGAGCATGGCATTGATGACGAGGTTGCGGCGCTTGATCGCACGGTCCGGATGATTGATGGGAGAATAGATTCCCGGACCTTTGGGTAAACCCGCCAGCAGAGCGGCTTCTGCCAGCGTTAGCTTCCTGGCCGGTTTGCTGAAGTAATACTCCGAGGCCGCTTCGAAACCGTAGACTCCATGCCCCAAAAAGATCTGATTGGCGTAAAGGGTGAAGATCTGCGGCTTGGTGAAACGCCGTTCGATTTGAATGGCGAGCATCGTCTCTTGCACTTTGCGGTGAAACGACCGGTCGGGAGAAAGAAAAAGATTGCGCGCCAGTTGCATGGTCAAGGTAGAGGCGCCCTGCACTTTGCCGCCGGACTCGATATCCCGATACGCGGCTCCCACGATGCGCCAGAAGTTGATTCCGGAGTGTCGATAAAAATCTTTATCTTCGATTGAAATCAGGGCATCGCGCAGCACGGGCGCAAAGTCGTCGTATCCCGCCACCACTCGCCGCTGCAGGGCGAACGATCCGATTACGCGGCCGTGATCGTCATACAACTCCGTGATTGAACTTGGACGGTAGGCTTCCAGGGCTTCGACTTGCGGAAGGTCGGTGGTGTAGACAAGGAGCAATCCAGCGGTCGCACCCACGAGGGCGGAAACCAGCACCAGCAGGCCAAACAGCACGCGGCCCACAAACTTCCTTCCGGCAATTTCTACTGGTGGAAGATCCTGGTAGAGCGACTTCATGACTAGGTGGGTTCAGGATAGCAGGGCGTCAATCGCTCCGGTAGTCACTCCCGATCAGTGACGACTGGGTCATAAGAGCAAAATGACGAATCGTTAAAGAATCGGCAGCCACAAAAAGAATCGCGCACCTTGCGGTGCGCGACGAAAGTCGAACGTAGGTGCGGAGTCTAGCTCGTGCGGCTCTTCAAGACCTCGATAGCCTTATGCAGTTGATCGTCGGGAGTATTCTTCGGTTTGGCTTCCGGTTCTGGTGCGGAAGGTTCCGAATCGTCATCATCCGAGATTATATTGTCCGTGTCGTCAGCCACCAAAACATTGGGCGTGACTGCGGTTTCCTGAATCGCCTTACCGCCGGGAGAATAGTATTTCGCAACCGAGAGAATGAGAGCGCCTCCGTCCTGCAGATCGATTGTCTTTTGCACTGATCCGTCACCGAAGGTTTTGTCGCCGACAACGTCGCCGCGGGCATTCTCCAGGATCGCCGCCGCCACAACTTCAGCGGCTCCAGCCGTTCCCTTGTTCACCAGGACGGCGAGCGGGAGCGAGGTTACGTCTTTCGCGGGATCCGCATTGAATGCTTCACGAGGAAACTTTTGCCCCTGCAGATAAGTGATTGTGCCGTGGTTCAGGAAAAGATTGGCGGTGGCAATACCCTCGCTTTCTTCTCCGTCAGACGTGTTGCGCAAATCCAGGACCAGTTTCTTCGCGCCGGATTTTTCCAGCGACTTGATTTTCGCGGCAATCTCCTGTGATTTGCCCTTGGTCAGAGCGTCTACTTTTATGTAGCCGATGCCATCATCCAGCATCTTGTCGGAGACGGGCGGAATGGTCACGATGTCCCGCGTGATCACCATTTTCTGGGGTTCGGCTTTGCGGGCGCGTACTACGGAGACGGTTACCGTCGAGCCGGGCGTTCCGGCGAGCGCGTCGCGAATTTCAGGCAGAGACATGTCGCGGGTGCTCTGGCCTTCAATCGATTCGAAAATGTCGGTGTCTTCGATGCCGGCCTTATCGGCAGGCGAACCGGGCAGCACAGAGACAACATCGGCGTATCCAAAGCGCTTAGAGACCGTCGCCCCAATTTCACCCTTGGCCACGGACTTGTGGGCCTTCAGAGCCTTGTAGGCAGCAGGCGTCAGGTAGCTGGAGTTTGCGTCCAGAGATTCCACCAAGCCGTGCAATGCTCCGTCGGTCACCTTGGGAATGTTGGGATCTTCCACGTATTCGCTCTGTACGCGCGACAGCACTTCGCTGTACACCTGCATCTGCCGGTAGGAGCCGTCGTTCGAGGAGGCGTGCACGCCGCCCAGCGAACCGACCACGACAAAGAGCAATACAGCAAAGGACGAAACCAGAATCGCAGCTTTAGTTTTCATGGACATCAGATTGTTCGTTTCTAGAAAAGGAGTTTCTTCCTGAAGCACTTCCAGCCATTATATCTTGTAGATGCTGCTTTTTGCCTGCTGGCTGCACGGATTCCCGCGTCGCCGGTAACATCGCTAAGGTTCCGTGCTGCACCGCTAAGTTAGACGGCCAGGTCACCGGTTCGTCACAGTGGCCGGCTCAAGCCGGCGGTTTAAAGTTTAGTGTGATCGTGCTTTGCACCGACACGGCGCGACCATTCAGGGTGTAAGGCTTGAATTGCCACTGGCGTACTGCGTCGATCGCAGCCCGCGCGAAGACGAGCGATCCCTGGAGAAACTTTGCATCCTGCACGGCGCCATCGCGCCCGATCAGCACCTGGAGCACGACGCTGCCCCGCTGGCCGCTGGCTTTGGCTGCGTCCGGATAGATAGGTTCAACGGGCTGCGCGGCCAATTCCGGCAGGGCGGAGGCAGGCAGATTCACCGGTTCAATCGATGAGATGGCGGCGTCCACGGGCTTTGCGCCGCTCGCTTCCGGAGTCGTAGAGGCTAACTGTGATCGAAGGCTCGAGGGGATACCGGCATTGGGCCCGGACGGAATTCCGCGTGGTGCAGTGGAAACAGGCGACGGGACCGCGACCGGGCGAGGTTGCGCCGGCACAGGCGCCTCTTGCCTCACCGAAGGAAGCGGCGGTGCCTGACTGGGAGGCAGCGCGACGGGCGATGCTGCGGCCGTGGTTCCAGTCAGGTTTCCAGTGGTTGGGCCAGTCTGATCGTTGGCTGGGCTATCTATAACCTGCGGCTGGCCGTTTGCAATCGATCCAACCTGGCTCGGGTCCGTGGCACTGTTGTCTCCGGAGTTGGTTTGTGCATTGGCTGCGTCGGCGCCTGTGCCTTTCACTTTTGCCGTGGGATCAACCACGGGCAGCACGCGAATCTGCGAGGGATCGGTTGTGGCATCGGGAATATTTGCCGCGACCGGAAGTTTGTATTCGTTGCTATCCTGTTCGAAGGTTTCGTGCTGCGTCACCGCCTGGGGCACTTGTACAGGTTGGGGATTCAGCCAATTTCTTCCCGCACGAGCGGTCTGGCGATAAATGATCAGCAGAGGTCCGCGCGTTCGGGGCACGGCAACCAGCACAAGGCATACAACTGCTAAGGCGGTTACCAGAAAAGGTTTTACTCGCCGCGGTCGTGCATGCGCCGCAGGTTGCGGGGATTCCGCTGGGTCTCCGGCCATGTAGGAAAAGAGCGCGGCTTCCGCGTCCGCATCGTGCGGAGACTCCTTTTTCGGCGTTCGACCATTTTCGGTCTGCGGGGCTGGCGGGGAGCCAAAGGAAGGCGTTTCGCCATACGACAGCAATTCGTTTTTCGGGGATGATTCCTGGGAAGCAGCCTCAGGCAAAGAGGCATGGCCGGGCCTGGTTAAACGGGCTTGCAGCGAGGCCCAGCCGTCCAAGGCCGTCCGGGGCGCGACCGGCTGTAGTGCGGGCTGTGGTGCATTCTCTACCGCTGCGGCCATGGGCTCAAGTTCGGTGAGCGAATCCACTTCTGAAGCGGCGACCTGATCCATCGATTTTTGAACGTCAGAATCGGTATCGAATTGCGCTCCAGGTGCTGAACTTCGCGATTGCAGAAATTCACCCGCGCGGAAAGTTTTCTCGGGTTCCGAGGACATTGACGCAGGTGCAATCGGAGTGACGCCGCTGGCTGCCGCAGCGACGGCCAGAGCCTCTTTCGCCTGCGATTCTCCTGGAGCTTCCACAGTGAACGGCGCAGGGGAAGGTTGCTTCGATCGCAGCAACTGGCAGGCAGTATTCATTGTGTCGCGCACTTGTTCCTGCCGAATCGGCCGTATAAGAATTGAATTGGCGCCGGCTTGCAAAGCTTCCGGGAGCCTGGCGTCGTCGCTCACGATGGCGAGAGTCAAGGGTCGCTGCGAGGCTTTTTGATCGCGCGCTGTTTTCAGCAGAAATGTCGCTTCGGGTTGATCGTCCCAGTCGGTGATGACGATTTGGAACAGCTGGGTGGTGACCCTTTCCACAGCATCCACTGCGCTCGAACAGTACTCTCCCTCAATGCCGAGATCGGTGAGCACCTGCCAGATCGGCTGGACCATCTCTTCATTGGAGGAGAATAAGAGGCAGCGCAAGGGCATACTATTCCAGACTAGGCAACCCCAGTAATCAGGGCAAGTTACCGAGGTGGCCGAGTTTGGGGACCGCATTTTCCGGCAGTACATGTCCGACTGCGGAACCGCGCTTTGGGTTCTGCCTGAAGCGCAACCGGATGGCGCTGGGCCGGTGAGCTAGAATGCTCAGTCGTTCCTGATTGAGAAATATGCAGACTGCGGATGTTGTCATTATCGGGGGAGGGATTGTCGGATCCAGCGTCGCCTATCACCTCACGGCGAACGGTTGCGGCAACGTTCTGGTCATCGAGCGGGAATCGGCTCAGGGCAAGGGATCTACTGGCAAGAGCATGGGAGGTGTGCGAGCGCAATTTTCAACTCCCGTGAGCATACAGATGTCGCTCTACTCGATTCCTTTCTATGCCAGCTTTGAAGATCGATTGGGTTATCCATGTGACTATCGGCCGCAAGGGTATTTATTTTGCGCCACCTCCGATAAACAAATGGCGTATCTGCGGGCGAATTTCAGCCAGCAAGTGAGCATGGGATTGAAGAACGTTCGGCTCGTGGCGGGGGACGAGATCAGGAAGCTTTTTCCCCAGTTGCGCGCGGATGACATTATTGGCGGAAGTTTCTGCTCGAGCGACGGCTTTGTCGATCCTTACAGTGCCATGAACGGATTCATCGCGTGTGCTTGCGAGCGGGGTGCTACGGTGTGGAAGAACACAGCTGTGACTGGCATTGCGAGTGATGGTGCCGGCATTGCATCTGTACAGACCTCAAGGGGCCCCGTAGTAACGCGCAAGGTAGTGAATTGCGCTGGGGCCTGGGCCGCGGAGGTGGCGAAGCTTGCAGGGATGGAGTTGCCGGTTGAGCCGCTGCGCCGGATGTTGGTGCCCAGTGAGCCCTTCGACGAGTTTCCCCACACCGCTCCTATGATTGTCGATATGTCGAATGGATTTCATTTTCGTCCTGAGGCTCGCGGCTTTCTACTCGCCTGGAACGATCCGGAAGAGACGCCCGGATTCAAGACGGATTTCGACGTAAGTTTTGTGGAAAAGATCTTGACGCGTGCGGCAGATCGAGTGCCTTGCTTCGCTAATCTCCCTGTGAACCCCAAGCGCGCGTGGGCCGGGCTCTACGAAATGACGCCGGACCACCATCCAATTTTGGGCGAGGCGCCTACTCTGCCGGGATTGTTTCTAGCGAATGGCTTCAGTGGACATGGCGTGATGCACGCTCCGGCTACGGGAAAAATACTTAGCGATCTCATTCTCACGGGCAGGACGGATTTGATTGATGCATCATTACTGAGTCTGAGGCGCTTTGCCGAAGGCCATCTGATTCACGAGACGGCGCTGCTGTGAGAGCGAGAGTGGATGACGGAACATTCCGCCAAGCCTGAACAGTTCACCACAAACATGGTACTTCAGGAACATAATTACTGGCTCACGACGGCCGCATTTCCCAAGACTGACGCGACTCGTCCACTTCCGGTAAGAGTGGATGTCGCCGTCATCGGCGCCGGGTTCACCGGACTTTCGGCGGCGCGAACCTTAGCCAAACGCGGGGCGAAAGTTTGCGTACTCGAATCCGAAACCATAGGCTGGGGAGCCAGTTCGCGCAACGGTGGCATGGTTCTGAGCGGGATGAAGCTGGGAGTGAACAAGCTCATCTCCATGTATGGACGCGAACTCACGCAACGAATGTATGCTGCATCGCTGGCCACGATTGATTGCGTAGAGCAGATCATCCGCGAAGAAGCGATCGACTGCGATCTTTCCCGCTGCGGACATCTCGAAGTCGCGTGCAAGCAAAAGCATTTCGACGATTACGCGAGGCAGGCCGAAGTGATTGCCCGCGAGTTTAATCACCAACTGCGCGTTGTGCAGAAACATGAACTGAGTGCGGAGATCGGATCCACAATTTATTACGGCGGCATGGTCGATGAGGTCAGCGCGGGCGTGAATCCCGCGCGGTATGTGGCGGGACTGGCGGCTTCGGCGCTCAAGGCGGGAGCAGAGATCTTCGAACACACCGCGGTGCAGCGGATCGAGCGCAGCCCACGCGAAGGGGAGGCAGGCTGGAGCGTCAGCACTTCCCGGGGCTCGCTTTGGGCTCGCGAAGTTTTTGTGGGCACTAGTGGTTACACCGGCAAAGCGACTCCAGCTCTGCAAAAGAAAATTATTCCGATCGGCTCGTTCATCATCACGACGGAAATTCTGCCGGAAACACTGGCGCATGAACTGAGCCCCCGTAATCGCATGATCTACGACTCTAAAAATTATCTGTATTACTACCGGCTCACGCCGGATCGCCGCATGTTGTTCGGCGGACGAGCTGCGTTCTTTCCCGAGAATGATCAAACGGTTCGGCGGAGCGCGGAGATTCTGCGCCGCGGTATGATCGACGTCTATCCTCAACTGTGCGATAAGAAAATGGAATACGTCTGGGGTGGAACGCTCGATTTCGCCTTTGACATCATGCCGCACGCTGGCCAGATCGGCGGCATGTATTACGCGGTTGGCTATGCCGGCCACGGCGTTGCGATGGCCACGTATCAAGGTCAGAAAATGGCGGAGTTGATTGCGGGCGATAAGCCGGAGAATCCGTTCGTCGGCATTCCGTTTCCCGGCGCGCCTTTGGGCTTGTACAACGGCAAGCCATGGTTCCTGCCATTCGCGGGAATGTGGTACAAGTTTTTAGATTGGGTGAGCTAGAAATTTCACCTCCTGAATTCTCACACTGATGATTACCCGCTCCGACGATTATGTGGAATACTGCCGCGAAACGGCTAAGCACGCGAGCGACGCGCACGATTTGGCGCTTCGCGGCAGGGATAAAAAAGAAATTACGCGTATTATCCACGAGCGCATCACCGAAGCAGTCGATCTGCACGCTGGCGACGACCTCGTGGATATCGGCTGCGGCGACGGCACTCTGCTTCGAGTCGCAGAGCGTGTCGGCGCCAGAAGTGCAGTTGGCTTGCTTGCAACCGACGAAGAGGTAGCGGTGCTGTGCCGGTTTGGCCTTGAAGCGAGGCAAGCGCTCACTGATAAACTCCCGCTTCCGGATCAATGCGCTTCAGTCATCGTTTGCAATAACGTGCTACTGGTGGTTCCGAGAGAAAAGATTCCTGCGAGTTTGCAAGAGATTCATCGCATTGCCAAGCCAGGTGCGCGGATATTTCTGGGGGAAATCCCATTTCTGCAGCCGCCGGATCCGACACCGAACTTCAAAACTCGGCGGGAGACGCTCGCCTACTTGTACCGTAAACACGGCTTGAGAACCTGGTTCGGAATGTTGCGGAGAATGACGTGGTGGGCGCTGCGCGGACAACCGGCCGTACTGCGTCCCGGCACGGCGACCTCTTTTTTTGCCACAGCCGATGAATTCATAGTCATGGGGCAAGCAGCTGGGCTTCAGTTCGTTCGTTACTGGCAGCACAACGATCCCGATACGCGGAATAATTATTTGTTTCGGAAGGCCGGCTAGAAGCTTCCCTGTCGCTCCTGGTCGACGAGGCAAATTACTTGAACGGGTTTCGAATGGTCAATTGGTCCGCAAGAACTTGGCCGTCGTGCAAGTCTTCTGAATAAAGTGTGGAGCAATCGGTTTCCAGGGCAGAAGCGGCGATCAGCGCATCGTAGATGCCGAGTCCGTACTGTCGGGCAATCTTCAACGCCGTGTCATGTGCCTCAACCGTGATCGCTACTGGCCGTGGAAATAAGATTCGAATCGCTTCCAGTGCCTCGATCACATCCTCCCAAGGCATCCGCATTTTGCGCCGTGCGACCGCGACGAATTCATTCAGGACTTGAACGCTGATTGCTCCGCCTTGCGCCATTAGGTGCTGAGCCCGCTCTCTGCGGGAATCCCCGCTCACCATGGCGTAGATCAGCACGTTGGTGTCGAAGAACGCCTTATCTGGCATTCGCTTCTTCGCGGTCGAAGACAAACCCGGCGGGCAAAGGGCGGCTCAACTTGCGCAGGCGGGCGAGCGCCTGCTGGCGGGCCGTATCACGGCTTACCTCGAAGGTGCGCTTACCAGCCACTCGAATCTCGATCCTGTCGCCTTCTTTCAGTTTGAGCGCCTCCACTACTGCGGCGGGCAAGCGGATTGCCAGGCTGTTCCCCCATTTTGAAACTTGCATCGCGCTCTCCCTTCGATATCCATTTCCTTGGATATACACCAGAAATTGTATATCTAGCGAGGTCGCAACGCAATCATTCCGTATACCGCCGGTCCCAACAGCATCGCAATCGCACCACCGATCGAAGCGAAGCGGTCGCTGCCGAGCAGCGCTAATAGAGCCATTACCACGGGCGCTGCCACCACGTAGAGCAATCCAATTCGCCCGCCGGGGATAACAAACGCCCGGTGCATTTCAGGCCGGGTGCGGCGAAGCTTCCAGGCGGAAAGAACTGTGAGCACCGTGGTTGCCGAGCGTAACCAGATATATACCGAGATAAGTTGAGCAAGACTCTGCCACGCCAGCAGAGCGTAGATGATCGCCGAGATCACAATTGCCAGCCACGGCGTGCCATAGCGTGAATGCTTGCGAGTGAGCGCGGCCGGAAGGTATCCATCTTCGGCCATGGCGAATGGCATACGCGTGGTGGTGAGCACCGTGCTATTGAGCAGGGCAACGTTGCCGACCATTGCCGCCAGCGTCATCCAGGTCCCTAACCATGGGCGTCCGAATAAGGACCCGCCGATTATTTTCGCCGCGTCAGAAAAAAAGCCGGTGTGCCAGTTCTGCCATTCTCCCGCAGAGGCGAGACCGGCCAGAGTCGGCAAAAAATAAGCTGCAATCGAAAGTGGCACCACCAGCGCTAACGCCCGCGGATAGGCACGCTTCGGATTTTCCACTTCTTCCGCCACGGTGGAGAGTTGTTCGTAACCGGAATACAGCCACAAGCCAAGAGCTAATCCGACGCCGAAGACCTTGAATCTGGGTTGGTGCGGCGGGACGAATGGCACGAAGGGATTTTGATGCCATTTCATGAGTCCCATCACAATCATGATCATGACGGGCACAAAGATGAAGAGTTCAAGCGCGGTTGCGACTTTTCCGACCATTTGAATGCCGCGAACGTTGATCCAGGTGATCATGGCAATCAGCGCCACGGAAACGAGATAGTGTTTCCATCCTGAGGTTCCGGGAAATAAATAATCGGTGAAGAGAACCGCGTAGGCGCCGCCGAGGAGAAACGACGCGGACCAGTTCCACCAGCCGGCGAGAAATCCCCAGAAGTCGCCGAATGCGGCACGGGTCCAGCGGTAGAAGCCACCTTCGACAGGCATGGCCGTAGTTAGTTCCGCGGACACTAGCGAAACCGGAATGCACCAGAAAAACGGCAGCACCAGCAGGTAGATCAGCGTAAGCCCCGGACCTGAAGTGGTGACCATGTCTTCGAGGCCGAAGGGGCCGCCAGTGGTGTAGGAAAACATTACGAAGACGAGGTAGAAAAGGCCGGCCTTCTGGAGGGCGGAGGATTTGGGTTGAGTCGTCAAGAAATTGTTGATTGTCGATTTCTGATTGTTGATTGAAAATCTCGAGTCGCAAGGTTTCTAATCAGAAATCAACAATCAGAAATCAGCAATGCCTACGCCGCTAGCACTCCGGTGAGAGCGCCCTCAAGTTCCAGAAGTTTTCGCTTCACGTCGAGGCCGCCGCCGTAGCCGCACAGCGTGCCGTTGGAAGCGATGACGCGATGGCAGGGTACGACGATTGCGATCGGATTGCGATTGTTCGCCATGCCTACGGCGCGAAATGCGTTCGCTTTGCCGATAGCGCGGGCAATATCCGCATAGCTGCGGGTCTCACCATAAGGAATCGCCAGCAGTGAGCGCCAGCACGCTATTTGGAAATCTGTGCCACGAAGGTCGAGCGGGAAAGTGAATTCGCGGCGCTCGCCGGAGAAATATTCTTGAAGCTGGCAAATGTAATCACTCATCGCACGCGAGGAAGGCTCGAACGCGAATCCCTTATTCTCTTTACGAAGATGGCGCGGGTTTGGGCGAATCGATTGCTGTCCTGGTAACCGAGCATCGAACTCCAGGGCCACCAAGCCCTTATCCGAAGCGGCTAGGAATAATGGCCCGATGGCCGAATTCAGGGTCGTACACTGAAGTGTTTCCATGAGGAATGAAGCCTCCCACAGCAGACAACATAGCAGAGGTTCAGCCGCTTGCGTCCTAACTTTAAACCGGTAGGCTGGAAAACGGCGGTCCACAGTTGACAGAAAGCGGGTTTTCGCCCAGAGTGTCTGCGGCGTCCTTATGGCCCCAACCCTGTTTCCCATGAAGAAAGGTGTGTTAGTGGCTGTGGCCGTGGTGCTGGCTCCGGTGCTGCTAGTGGGCATAGTGGCGTTCGCCGCCGCGGACTGGCGAACGATTGGCGCCACGGCTGAGGGTGATGAGGTCTTGGTTAGTTCCATTAGTCCGCAGAAGAATGGCCTACGCACCGCTTGGATTCGCGTGGAGTTTAAAGAACCGACGAAACTGCCACAAGGCGGTCCTTTCGTGGAATTGCGAGCGCGGGTTCGATTCAATTGTGTCAACGGGAGTGCGATGCCGAACTCCGAATGGTTTTACTCGGTCGATCACAGCGGAAAACGTATTGTCAGCAAAAAGATGCGTCGCGACGATCAATTCGGGCAAGCGGCCGAAGGGAGTTTTGGTCAGATGGCGCGGGAGTTTGTTTGTAAACAGAAGTAAGCGAGCTTGGCTAAGCGCGAACGAGCCGATTTCCACAGGCTGGCACCTCGGTAACCGTACAACCACTTCCAACCGCAGGCCTTCCGTCATATTCTGATAACTGAAAACGCGGCTGCACACATAGCCGCTAATTCTCCCTTCAGTTTATGGATTCGTTTCGTATCTATTCGCTCGTGGCCGCCGGAGGAGTAGTGGCCTTGGGCGCCCTCGCGCTGTTGCGGCGGAAGACTAAGGGGCCGGCTGATCTGGAACGCGAACGCCGCACTTTGATCGACGCCATCGGGCGCATCACGGATGGCACGGTCATCGACGTCCACGAATTGCCGCCCGCCAACGGCCATTACCCCGCAGTCATGCTGGTCTACAAGTATGAGGTCGCCGGCGTTTCGTACGAGTGCTCGCAGGACGTGACTTACCTACGCCAGTGGATTAATTTGCACTCCTGCCGACTCGGCTTGCCCACGTCGGTGAAGTATGACCCGCACAATCCGGGGAACTCGCTGGTTGTGTCGGAGAGTTGGATGGGGCTGAGGCAGTAGGACGGACTGGGGGCGGCGCAAGCCCAAACACAGCAGGTCCCTCCACTTCGCGTTCCATTCCCTCCGGGAACGGAATGCTTCGGTCGGGATGACAAATTTAGTTTGAATTTTCGATTGACCCTTAGATCTGGTAGTCCCGGTAATCGTCTTGAAATAGCTCCTGGGGAGAGATGTTTTCTGTCGAAGTTCCGGCGTTGATTTTGGAATCTTCGCCGTGCACTTCTCGAACGTGTTGCTGAAAGCGGTGACGCAGCTCATGGACTTCCTTAGCCAATTTGATGATTACATCGGAGAGCGGATCGCGGATGTCCTTGGGGTCGGTGATGACTACGCGTTTCCCATCGCGGAGTACGATGTGCCCGGGGACGCCGACGATGGTGGAATTGGGAGGAACGTTTCGCAGAACGACTGAATTCGCGCCCACGCGGCAGTTGTCTCCGATGGTAATGTTGCCTAGCAGCTTGGCCCCGGAGCCGATGGAGATGTTGTTGCCGAGGGTAGGATGCCGCTTGCCTTTTTCTTTGCCAGTTCCCCCCAGCGTCACTCCCTGATACAAAGTGACATCGTCGCCGACGATAGCGGTTTCTCCGATTACGGTGCCCATGCCATGGTCGATGAAAAGGCGGCGGCCGATTTCCGCGCCGGGATGAATTTCAACTCCAGTGAATAGACGCGCGAACTGCGAAACCAGTCTCGCCAGCAGGCGCATTTCGTGCCGCCAAAGCCAGCGGCTCACATGATGAGCCCACACTGCGTGCAGGCCGGGATAGCAGGTAAGCACCTCGATATAGGAGCGCGCGGCCGGGTCCGACTCGAAGACGGCCGCAATATCCTCTCGCACGGAATGAAAAAAACTCGTCATGACGTAGTTCTCAGCTCTCGCTTGTCAGTTCTCGGTCCCGGTTCTCAGTAACCGCGGGTTTGACCGCGAAGCGGTTCTGTGAGGGCTCAGGTTTGGAGAACGTTTTCTTCCTGATGAACGTAGCTTAGCGAGCGGAAGAGCGCAAGGGCCGGAAATTGAGAACTAGCTTCTCTAGCTACCGGTTTGGTAGCCGCCGCTGTGAGCGATGCTGATGCGAAGGTATTTATAGGGATTGACGGGAGTGTCGTTGATGCGCACTTCGTAGTGAAGATGGGGTCCGGTAGAGCGTCCACTGAGGCCGACATAGCCGATAGTATCGCCGCGATGGACGTGCTGGCCGGGGGTGACCGCGAAGCCGGACAGATGGCCATAGCGCGTCGTGATGCCGTGGCCGTGATCCATCATGATCAGCTTGCCGTATCCACCCATGAAATCTGCAAAGGTGATCACGCCGTCTGCCGGGGCGATAATGGGATGACCGTAGTTGCTGCCAATATCCACGCCGCTATGGAACGCGCCTTCACCGTTGAAAGGATCGATGCGTTCGCCGAAGCTGGCGGTGACCGGGCCATCGATGGGCCAGAGATTGGGCAGAGAATTGGCGCGATACCAGTCAGCAGTGGTGGCGTTGTGCGTCATCCCCAGGCTGATGCCCACGCTGGCATCGCCCGTGAGGGCTGAAGTGCGGAGCGCGCCCAATTGGTCGAGCGACGAAGTGACATCGGCGTCATGAATCTCCTGCTGGGTGGCGGTAACCAGTGTCGGCTGCGATTTCAGCCCGTAGAGAGCAGACACTTCGCTGGCAATCGAACCCAGGGAAGCAACTTGCACGTCCCGCTCTTTAGCCACTTCTTCCAGCCGGGAATAACGATCCCGCAATTGCTCGCGCTCGGTGCGCAACTGGTTATAACTGGAAACCTTCAACAGCATGCGGGTGTAGGAACTGGCTATGCCGGTGAGGCTAAGGAACCCAATCGCGGCGCCGACTACGAAAACGTACAAATAATGGACTGGAATGGAGATCTTGCGCAGCTGGCCGTCATCTCCGCGGGCCACGAAAAGTATGTAGAAGCGTTTCTGCAAATGCCTTCCTTCTTCCGCTTTGAATCAGGGCCGGAACTCCAGGCAAAGTTCTGAGGTTGCAGAAAGCCTGTTCGGACAACCTGATTTTTCCGGGTCGCGCGTTCCCATCTTGGGAATGGAGACTTCTAACGCGCCCGTCCTGCCACTGGAACGCACGGCCTAAGCCCTTGAAACGTTTCTTCTCTGCAATTCCTAATGAATGCAGAACTTAGCTCGGCCAGAGATCTTTATGAATGTCTGGTAAAAGGTAACAAACTGGGTTCCCCCTGTCAACGGGAAGCCACTGTATTAAACGTTACTTAAGGCGGGTAATCATCACTTCACTCGGGACAGATTACATCGGTGATGGAGGGTCTGACTCGATACTGACCGGAAGGCCCATGGAGGCTGGAGATCCAACCCGCGCCGATGTCCTATATATTTGTTTGCGGAATGATCGCCGAAAAAGCGCTGATCGCACAGATTCGCCGCCGCGCCAAAGCTGGGCGCAATGCGGCAGTCCTGACTGGAATCGGCGATGACTGCGCGGTGCTGCGGATGTCGCGGCGATCAGGGAAACCAGTAGACACATTGATTACGACCGACTTCTCCCTGGAAGGTGTCCACTTCCGGCGCGACTGGCATTCGCCCGAGTCGATCGGCCACCGGTGCCTGGCGCGGGGATTGAGCGACATTGCCGCCATGGGCGGCGAGCCGGTCTCGGTATTTCTTTCGCTAGCTCTGCCGGGCAATGTTTCTCCGAGATGGATTAACCATTTTACCAGCGGTCTGCTCAGCCTGGCGGAGCGATACGGTGTGACGCTTTCCGGCGGCGATACGGCGGAGTCGCCCGATGGAATTCTGGCCGACATTGTCGTGGTGGGAGCCGTGCCCAAAGGGAAAGCCGTTTTGCGCTCTGGGGCGCGGCCGGGCGACCGGATCTATGTGAGCGGGGAATTGGGTGGTTCGACCGCTGCCGTCTGGAAGATGCGGAAGGATAAGAATCCCATTCAGAAGCTGAATTCGCGCGAGTTTCCCCGGCATTTTTTCCCCGATCCTCGAATCGAATTGGGGTGCGCGCTGCGCCAGAGACGCCTGGCGTCCGCTATGATTGATACCAGCGACGGTCTCTCCACAGACCTGGCCCACATCTGCGAAGAGAGCGGCGTTGGGGCGGAGATACAAGCGGAGCTTATTCCCAGGGCTCGCGTAGGCAGGTCGTTGAAGGCGGTTGATCTCGATCTTGCGCTGCATGGCGGAGAAGACTACGAACTGCTATTCACGGCGCATGGTAGCCAGCGGATACCCTTGCAAATTGGCGGAATACCGATTACGCAAATCGGTACGATCCGACGAGCAAAAAAGATTTTCCTGTTGAAGCCATCCGGCATAGGGCAAGAGCTCGAGCCACAGGGGTGGGAACACTTCCGGAAGTGATGGGTACTTTGGTTACCTGTCATCACCAGTGTCTATACCCAGCAGCGGCGAAACGGTACTAGAGTATGGATATGTCGTACTCCAAAACCGTCCCGATTCGCACTTTGCTTGTGTTGTTGGCGATCGTCGCTGCGTCAGCGGTGCTCTCGGCGGAAAAGAAGCAGCCGCCTCCGCCGCCCGAACATGCCAAGTCTCCCGTACCTGCGGTCACCAATGAATACATCCGCAAAGAGTTCGGCGACGACTGTTCGCTGCTGGGTGGTCCTCCGCAGTTTGTTGGCGACCTTGATGGAGATGGCGTGGATGACCTGGTGGTCGCGGCCCGCTGCACCAACCCCATCGCTGACCAGGCCGAATACGGATTTCGCGTAACCGACCCCTACGACAGTTTTCTCGGCTTCGGCGACGTTAAAGTCACATCGACTTTCGCCTCCGACGCGCCGGAGCGAAAGGGAGTCTGTCTGCTGATTGTCCACGGTGTCGGTCCGGAGGCATGGCGTTCCGATAAACCAAAGCCCAAATTCTTGCTTATAAACCTTCCGTTTAAAACTCTGGCGGTAAAAAGATTGGCACTGAAAAAGAGGACTGTACTCGGAATCTACATGGAAGAGAGAGGCGAAGGAGAAAGTACATCTTCAGTACTCTACTGGGATGGGAAAAAATATCGCTACCAGCAAATTGGAGCGACCTTCGATTAGGCCACTCTACGCCCGCACTCTACCTTGGAAGAGACGCCATCCAGGGATGGGAAGGAATATCCCATCCCTGGATGGCCGTTCTTATTTGGTGGCCACAAATTTAATCACCCCGTGGGCGACTAAATCGTAGCTGGGATCGACGGAGTGGGTGCAGCTTGAGCAGGCGTTTCCTCCTGCGTCTACTCCCGCCAGGCGCGGCGCCCCAAGCAAGGCCTTCAGGTCGATTACGGCAAGGTAGGTCGGCACGCCGGTCGCCCAATCAGCGATCAGGCTATAAGCCTTTTGCGTGTTGGGGCTGACGTAGGCCGTAATGGTGTGAGGATCGAAGCCGTTTTGGAACGAGTTTCCATCGGGAGTGGAGGGTATGCTGGCTCCCGCCCAATCAACCAGCGCCGGTGTGCCACTGCCGGAGGTCGTGGGAAGGGAAAGCACGCCGAACTGACTGCCGCCGAACTCACCGGTCACGATTCCCAGATGGGAGTTGCCCGGAGCGACCGAGATGCCATCCGTGCCAGCCGAGAAGTCCTCAAAATCCGGGATGGCAAGAAACTGGTTCGGAGCGGTCCAGCTGCCAGGTGAGCCGCTGGTGAATTTGGCCTGCGTCAAGTCGGCAATGAAGACATTGTCGGTGAACTCGTCCGAAGCCAGGGCGATGCCCGTAGAGCAATCCTCCGCGGCAGAATCGAGTTCGCCTCCAACGCCATTGGCATATTCCGTCAAGCTGCCGGTCGCCCCGAGTTGGAAGAGATCATAGATCCCGTCTTCCCCTGGCGAAAGTATGAGGTTTCGGGTGGCGTCAACGGAGATGTTTTCCGAGACGACATACGTGCTGCTAGTCGGCGTCGAGAACGTGTTGTTGTTGAGGTTCAGGGGTTGAATCGCATCTCTGTCGTTGTATCCCATCGAAATAAAGGCAGTGTTGGTGAGAGCGTCGATGGCCACACCGCAGTTTTCACACTCGCCGCCGGAGAAACTGGCGTCGCTGTTGCTTCCGCTGGTCAGAGTCTTGCTGAGTGTCGATCCAGTCATCAGATACACATCGGTATTATTCGCCGTACAAACGGTTTGACCGGTTACTGAATTCGATGAGCAGGCATTTACGATATTGGCCGTGGCGATGGAGGCGGGGGACCCGGAACCCTCAACGGGAACGAATTGGACGCCGGTCGTGCTACAACCCCAACAACCATTCGGGACGTAAGCTTGCACGGTCGTGGTCCCGGTGAGTACGCCCAGGGAACTCGACGGCAAACAGGACGAGAGCCCCTTGGTGACTGCTGTAATGGTGACTTCAGAGCAACTCGGGCTGCTGGCGAAGGTAGTCCCGGTGGTGGTCACGCCGGTGATCGACACGAAATAATTCCCAGTGCTGGTGATACTGGCGGGAATCAAAAACTCGATCCGCTCGCTGGTGCCGAGAACCTTCGTTACTCTGAGGGCGGTCGTCTTGGTGGCACCTGTGCCAGAAAGGCTAGCCGAGCAGGACGTGGCGATCGAAATATTTACGCTCGCCGGAGCGATGGTTCCCGCCGGGAAGGCCGTTCCCACAATATTGGTGTTGCTGGAGCCCGCGGCACCGGACGGAGGATTAGTCCAGGTGTCGAGCTTGACGCTCGCCCTGGCGGCGGGTGCTGCCGACAAGACGAGCATCAAACAACAGAGAGTAAGAGCAATGGTGGTGCTGCCGCCACTGCTTTTTAGCAATCTTTTCAGCCCTCCCAGGTACTTACGCCGGAAGCCCATTAAGGCTGCCAGGCCGGTACCCATCAACGTTAAAGTCTCGGGTTCCGGTGTAGCCGCCGTGGTGCCCGTGGTTCCATAGATGATCGCCAGATCCCCATCCGTCAAAGTTCCTGAGGGATCCGTGATCGTGGCTTTAAATCCCTGAGCCACTGTGATCGTGGTGCCATTATTTAGGTTGAATGTTGTTGTGCTGAAGTTTCCTGTCAGCGTGGCGCTGGTTACAGGTATCAGAGTCGAGAGCGGATTTCCGGTGAAGGAGATGCCATCCGGGCTAAGGGTGAAATAAGAGGAGCCGAAAGTTTCCGTGGTTCCGTTCGACAGGGTCACGGTTAAGTTCAAGCTCGAAAGAGAGATTGTATTCGTAACCGGAAACGTAGTGTCCGGGAAAGCGGAAGAGTTGGGTCCGGTCTGGTTGGTGATGTCGAGCTGAAAGGTGCCCGTCCCGGTCACGTCATAGGAAAAAATACCTACCGGCACAGAAGTCGCGAAGGCCATGGCGGAAAGCAGGCTAACCGCTGCCGCCAAAACCAGGGCTTTGACAAATCGGCGCATTTGATCCTCCCCCTAACGAGGAATTGATTTGAACTACTTTGAACTGCCTTTGAATTCACCTGGGAATCTGAACAAGAGATACTTTCTCGAGCGCTCTATGGGGGGGAAAGAGACGCTAAAGCGAGATGAGTCCCCGCAAGCCAAGGTCCATACCGTAAATAAGTGATAACAAATGGCATAGTCGTAATATGGATCCATTAGAATGCAAAATGTTGCACTTTTGCGGCAAATGGGGTGACCGAAAGTCCCCTAAGGTGGACTTGGCGATTGAGATTCTGAACGGCACAAGGTTCAGGCCTCATGAGGCAGCCGCAGCCTACATGTCCCTCCCACCCGGTATAATCCATCCGCCATGAATCTCGAAGAAAAAGTTGCAGAACTAAAAAAGCGCAACCGGCTGGCGGAAGCAGGCGGAGGCGAGAAGCGGCGCGAGCGTCAGAACAAGGGAGGGAAAATGTCGGCGCGGGAGCGTGTCGAATTTCTGCTCGACGACGGCACCTTCGAGGAGACTGACAAGCTGGTCACACACCGCTGCAACGATTTTGGAATGGCGGAGCAGAAGCTTTACGGCGATGGCTTCATTACCGGATATGGCCGCATCGAGGGCCGCCTGGTTTATGTTTTCGCGCAGGATTTTACGGTGTTTGGCGGGTCGCTTTCCGAGACGAACGCTGGGAAGATCATCAAGATCATGGATCTCGCGGCGAAGATGGGCGCGCCAGTGATCGGATTGAACGATTCCGGAGGAGCGCGCATTCAGGAAGGGGTGGCATCGCTGGCTGGGTATGCTGACATTTTTCTGCGCAACACTCTATATAGCGGCGTGGTGCCGCAGATTTCGGCCATCATGGGACCGTGTGCGGGCGGCGCGGTGTATTCGCCGGCGATTACGGACTTTGTTTTGATGGTCGACAAAACTTCTTACATGTTCATCACCGGACCGGACGTGATCAAGACTGTCACTCATGAAGAAGTCACCAAGGAGCAGCTGGGCGGCGCTATGACGCATAACGAAACTTCGGGCGTGGCGCACTTTCTGGCGCACGATGATGCCGAGTGTTTGTCGATGGTGCGGGAGTTACTGAGCTTTGTGCCATCAAATAATTTGGATGATCCGCCGCGGAAAGCATGCACCGATCCGATCGAGCGCGCGGATGCAGCTCTCGACAAAATCGTTCCTGCGCAGTCGAATTTGCCTTATGACATGAAGGATGTAATTCACGCCGTGGTCGATGACGCATACTTCTTCGAAGTGCAGGAGCACTTCGCGAAAAATATTGTCGTCGGATTCGCGCGGTTGGACGGGCGGTCTGTGGGTATCGTCGCCAACCAACCGGCAATGCTGGCGGGAACGCTCGACATCAACGCGTCAGTGAAGGGCGCGCGCTTCGTGCGGTTCTGCGACTGCTTCAATATTCCGCTAATCACGTTCGAAGATGTGCCGGGATTCTTACCCGGCACCGCGCAGGAATATGGCGGCATCATCAAGCACGGCGCGAAACTGCTCTTTGCCTTCGCTGAAGCCACGGTGCCGAAAGTCACGGTGATCACGCGCAAAGCCTACGGTGGCGCTTATTGCGTGATGGCTTCGAAACACATCCGCACGGATGTGAACTACGCTTGGCCGACCGCCGAGATCGCTGTCATGGGACCGGAAGGCGCGGTGGACATCGTCTACAAACGCGAACTGGACGGCGCGGAAAATAGAGAAGCGCTTCGGCAAACGAAGATTGAGGAATTTCGCGACCGCTTTGCCAGCCCCTACGTGGCCGCCGATCGCGGATTTGTGGACGCGATTATCCAACCGCGGGAAACGCGGAAGAAACTGATTCAGGCACTGGCCATGCTGGAGACCAAGCGGGATAAGAATCCGCCGAAGAAGCATGGGAATATTCCGTTGTAGATCGGCGAGCCCTTAAGAATTTCGAGCGTTAGCATTTCCGAGGTGAGGAATGATTTGGAGCATAGACAAATCCACGGAATATGCCGCTCATTGCTATCCCTTACCGATCGCTGCATCGAAGCCAGCCAACCAGTGGCCCGGCCGCCGGACGAAGGCGTCTACTTGGAATGCTCGCGTGATTCAGCCGGCCGTATGGCCGTCCACCCCGTTGCTGTCAATCCCCAGCCAGATAATGGACTTCTTTCAGAAAGAACTCTACGCGCAGGCCGTTGCAATGGTCGTATCGTGGGGAGGTATGGGCCGTCGCTCTAAGGACATCTACAGACGGCGCTCCCAGGAGGACATCCAGCGCATCGATAAGGCCATACGTTTCTCGGCCGGGAGCACCCGAAACTCTGGGTCGATAGCCGACGCTTGGACCGCCCTCACCGGAAGGGGCGAGGGTGAACTCGGCTGGTCGGCAGTCATGGCTTCAAAGACGCTCCATTTCCTTTGTAGGTCGATTGGATTCGAAGATGATCCGCCTATACCGATTGACAACAAAAGTCATTCGCCAAATTGTATGGCCCATGTTCCGCAATTCAGTTCCGAGAGGCCAGCGTCCGGGCAGTTGGGACGGGAGTAATTTCGCGGCTTATTGCCGGTACATGACCGCTATCCTTACCTGGGCGGGACAGCGAGCGTGGACCACAACGCAGATGGAAAATACTATCTTCGACGAGTACCGCCCCAAAAACTCATGACCCAATCTTCCTCCGAAGCGTCGATCTAATCTTCTCCATATTCCTCCGCGCCCATTGGGAGCATGGATCCGTGACGAACATGGAGGATCCGCACCGACTTGTCCACGATTACAAATAGAACTCGATAGGTTCCGCGATTGCCGGCGCCGAGGAGCATCTGGCGGATCGGCACGTCGAAGTGGGCGCTTTCAGGCGCGAGTGGACAGCGTTCTGGAAAGTGGGAGAGCGTCTTGATGCTCGCGCGTGCGCTGGCACTCCACTGGGTCGCAGCCCGCGGAGCACGTTCCCGAATATAACGATATATGTCCCGAAGATCGGCCTTGGCTTCCGGCGTGACCACGACGCGATAACGCGGCGCAGCGCTCAGGGCTCTCTTTCCAGTTCATCGAATACTTCATCCACCGTCTGCCCTTCGCCTCTCTTGGCTTGCGCGAGACCGCGGCGAATTCTGGCGATCGTATCGAGGTGTTCTGCTACTTGCTGGTAAGTAATCGGATCAAGTACCACGGCTTCAGCTTTTCCATTGATGGTCAGCACAAGCGGGCGTCCGGTCTTCTTCATTCGCTTCATCAGGTCGGACGAATTGCGTTTAAACGTAGTAAAAGAGTGGATGTCCTCGGCGACGTTAAGCATGCGCCGATATTACATCTTATTCGCATCGTATTCAATGCTTAAAAGTACACTCTGAATATCAGATTTTCTGCAGCCTCTGCACTTCATGCACGCCGGGAATCTTCCGCAAGCCCGCCATAATCTGTTCGAGATGTTTCAGGTCGGAGATATCGAGGACAATCTCCACGCTGGCTTGGCTATTCGAGGTATGCGCGCCGATGTTGCGGATGTTGCTTTGCGCGTCGCCGATGACGCTGGTGATGTTTTTCAGCATTCCGAAACGATCGTCGCAGTAAACAGTGAGTTTGACTGGATAAGCTGTGGGTGTGCTCTCGTCGCGGGCCCATTCCACATCGATGCGGCGCTCGGGCTCATACATTAAGTTTGTCACGTTGGGACAATTTGCCGCGTGCACTGCGACTCCTTTGCCGCGGGTGATGTAACCGACGATGGTTTCGCCGCGAATCGGATTACAACAGCGCGCGCGGTAGACCAGCATGTCGCCCTGGCCTTTGACCATGATGGCGTTGTGATCGCCGAACACGCGGCGCACGACGCTTGCGATGGCGCCTGGCTTCGAACTTAATCCTTCGGCTTCAATATCGCCGGCCATCGAAGGCGTGGCGCCTGACGGCAGCAGACGCGCCAAGACCTGCCGCGCAGAATATTTTCCATAGCCGATGCCGGACATCAGATCATCGACTTTGCCGAGTCCGTACCCGGACGCGACTTTCAACAATTCTTCATCTTTAATTTCTTTGAGGGCGATGCGATACTTGCGCGCTTCTTTTTCGATTACCTTGCGTCCGATCTCGATGGATCGCTCGCGCTGGTGCACGTTGAGCCAGTGCTTGATTTTGTTACGCGAGCGCGAGGACTTGACCAGGCCGAGCCAGTCGCGGCTGGGCTTGTGCCCGGCCTGGGTGAGGATTTCGACGATGTCACCAGAGTGCAGCTTGTGTCGTAGCGGAACCATGCGGCCGTTTACTTTGGCGCCGACGCAGGTGTGACCAACTTCGGTGTGGATGGTATAAGCGAAATCAATCGGCGTGGCCTCGCGAGGCAGAACAACCACTTTGCCTTTCGGCGTAAAGGTATAAACCTCTTCGGGATAAAGATCGACTTTCAGCGCGGTGAGAAATTCGTTGGGATCGCTGACGTCGCGCTGCCACTCGACCACTTGCCGCAGCCATGCGAGGCGCTGCTCGTCCTGCGCCGATACCGGGCCGTCTTTATATTTCCAGTGAGCCGCGATTCCTTCCTCGGCCATCTTGTGCATCTCTTCGGTGCGAATCTGGATTTCGAAAGGCGTGCCGTCTTCGGTGATGACCGACGTGTGCAGTGATTGATAAAAGTTGGGCCGCGGCATGGCGATGAAGTCTTTAATGCGCCCCGGCACCGGCCGCCAGATGTTGTGGATGATTCCGAGTACGGCGTAACAATCTTGCAACGAGCGGGTGATCACGCGCATGGCAAAGAGGTCGTAGACCTGATCGACGGAAATGCGCTGGCGCTGCAGTTTCTTGTGAATGCTGAAGAGGCGCTTGATCCGGCTATCGACCTTGGCCTGGATGCCTGCCTCTTTCAGTTTGTCGCTGAGGATCTGCTGCATCTTCGCGAGAAAAGCTTCACCCTGTTTGCGCCGCGCGTTGACGGCTTTTTCGACCTGCTCGTAACCCGCCGGATCAAGAAACCGGAAGCCGAGGTCTTCGAGTTCACCGCGAATTTTTCCCATGCCCAGGCGGTGCGCGATGGGTGCGTAGATTTCCAGCGTCTCCTCGGCAATTTTGCGCTGGCGGTCGGGCTGCAGATGCTCGAGTGTCCGCATGTTATGCAGACGGTCGGCAAGCTTGATGAGCACGACTCGAATGTCGTCGACCATGGCCAGCATCATCTTGCGCAGGTTCTCGGCTTGCGCCTCTTCGCGCGTGGCGAAATCGATTTTGCTGATCTTGGTGACGCCTTCGACGATGTGGGCGACCTGCTCGCCAAATTCCTTACGGATGTCGACGATGGTGACCGAGGTGTCCTCGACCGAGTCGTGGAGCAGGCCGGCGGCAATGGCGACCGGATCCATCTTCATCTCGGCCAGCACCAGAGCGACTTCCAAGGGATGAACCAGATAAGGCTCGCCCGAGGCGCGCGTCTGGCCCTCATGATGTTTTAAGGAATAGTCGTAGGCTTTCTTGACGATGGCGAGGTCGTCCTGGGGACGGTTTTCCTGAATCCGCTTCATTAGCTCGCGGAACTTCGTGAGCGTAAGAGCGGTGGTCGCGATCTGCTGGCGCAAGCTCGCCATGTAGGATTATAGCCCGCGAGCCCGACGGGAGCGGGCGCTTACGCTCGTTCCCGTGCGGCAGAAAAGGCAAAAGTAACGTTAGTGCACATATAAAGAGGCGCGGACAGGAGTGTCCGCGCCACACAAGCGCTCTGCCAAATTTTACTTCCGGCTCGCCAGTGCCTCGGCGTGAGCCTGATTTACCACTTGCGCCAGACTGTCGCTGGCGAAGACCTCCTCGTAGGCGTGCTCGCCATGGATGGATTCATCCAAGCCAATTTCTTCTGTCATCTCGCTGACCTTCACGGTAGTGAAGGCGTCGATCACCCGCAACATACCGTAGGTGAAAACGAAGGCCCACACCGATGAGAAGGTTACGGCAACCACCTGCTTTAACAGGAAGATTGGATCGCCATAGAGAAGTCCATTGGCGCCCTCGGGATTGAATTGCTTGTTGGCGAAGACTCCCAGCATGACGATGCCGAGAAATCCGCCGACACCGTGGACTCCCCAAACGTCCAGAGCGTCATCCCAGTGCAGCTTGTTCTTCATCTCCACCGCGTAGTAGCAAGCCACGCCGGCAACTAAGCCGATGATGACTGCCGTGGAGGGGGAAACATATCCGGCTGCCGGGGTTACGGTCGCCAATCCGGCAACCGCCCCAGTCAGCAAGCCGAGGAACTTCGGTTTTTTCTCGTTGATCCATGCCACCAGCAACCAGGCTACGGCCGCGAACGAAGCCGCGACATCGGTGTTCAGAAACGCAGTTGCGGTGACCGAATCCACCCGCATTTCGCTGCCGGCATTGAAGCCGTACCAGCCAAACCACAGCAGCCCGGTCCCAAGGGCAACCAGAGGGATGCTGTGCGGCCCGCGATCGGTGGTGCGCCGCCTTCCCACGTACAGCACGGAAGCCAGAGCGGCAAAGCCCGCGATGTTATGAACGA
Organism: Candidatus Sulfotelmatobacter sp.; assembly: GCA_049693675.1. GTDB lineage: Bacteria > Acidobacteriota > Terriglobia > Terriglobales > Acidobacteriaceae > Sulfotelmatobacter. The sequence goes on from JBAVQD010000099.1 coordinate 63,523, forward strand.
CAATGCCTCCGGCGAAGTCCTTCACGCCCCACTGCTGCAGAAAGCCTCCGCCCCACACCATGTGAACAAAGGGAAAATAGACGAACGTGAGCCAGCCCGTGAGAAACAGCATGTAGGCCTTAAATGTGACCCGGTTGGTGAAAGCGCCAGAAATCAACGCCGGAGTGATGATCGCGAACATCATCTGGTACGCGATGAACACGAATGCAGGGATGGTTTCATTCGGCGAGGGCGTGTTGAGACCGACCCCGCGCAGGAATGCATTGTGAAAATTGCCGATCACGCCGTGCCAATCCCCGCTGAAGCATAACGAATATCCGTAGAGGTACCAGATCACTGTCGTCCAGCCCATGGAGACGAAGCTCTGAATCATGATGGCGAGAACATTTTTTCGACCTACCAAGCCACCATAAAAAAAGGCGAGCCCTGGCGTCATCAGCATGACCAGGCTGGTGCATAAAATCATGAAACCGGTATTGCCAGTATCGAGATGCAACATGGAATCTCTCCTGGAGTAAGAAAGTTGGCACTGCCAATTGACGTAAAACTGCCTCACAAGAAGCGATTGGAAGCGAGCAATGATTTCCGCGAAACTGCGACTGATCGATTGTCAGGAATTCCTGAAAAAAAGGGCGGGAGCCGTTGCGGATGAGAATATTTGAGAAAGAGCGGTTCCCCCGGCAGCTGAACCGGAGCACCAGGAGCCCGTTCGGGCGAAATCGCCGCCTTCGGCGACTTGTTCAGGAGACCACTCGACTTCAGGAGAAGGCTATGCCTGGGCGATGGCAAGCGCTGTGAGCCTGATCACAGCTGCGTGTGAGCAGTTAATAATCTGGACGAAAGCGGGTCTACAGCGTTGAGGGCCACAAAGAATGAACACTCTCCAGCCGGCCTTTTGGTAATGGGAAGGAGTCGCGCATCAACCTATTCCGGTAATTTGGTTGATGCTCACGGAACTGGTAGAGTGACGATTTGCGGATCATGAATTCCAAAATCCTTGTTAGTGGTGTATCCGGGCCTATTGGTGCTGCTCTTCTTCCTTCTCTGCGTACAAATGGATGTTCCGTAGTCCGGCTGGTGCGCGGCGCAGCGAAGGGCGACGACCAGATCGGATGGGATCCGGCGGAGCCGCTGGCGCCCCAGAAAGTATCCGGATTCGACGCTGTGATTCACTTGGCGGGCGAAAGCATCTTCGGTCGATGGACGGCAGCCAAGAGAGCGAAGATTCGCGACAGCCGGGTGGTGGGAACGTTCAATCTGTCGTCCGCTCTGGCCCAGGCGCGGGATAAGCCTCAGGTTTTCGTTTGTGGCTCGGCCATCGGGTATTACGGTAACCGTGGGGACGAGGTCTTACGCGAGGAAAGCGCACCCGGCGCGGGATTTCTTGCCGAAGTCTGCCAGGACTGGGAAGAAGCCACCACCCCCGCGGTGCAAGCCGACATTCGCACCGCACATATAAGGACCGGAGTCGTGCTAAGCCCCAAGGGCGGGGCGCTGGGAGCCATGCTACCGCCGTTCAAGATGGGACTGGGTGGCCGAACCGGCAATGGTCAACAGTGGATGAGCTGGATTGATGTGCGCGACATGGTGGGCGCGATCCACCACATTTTGAAAAACGACCTGATCCAGGGACCAGTGAACATGGTCGCTCCTAAGCCGGTCAGGAATGAGGACTTCGCCAAAACATTGGCCAGCGTACTCTCGCGTCCGGCGATTTTTCCTCTGCCGGCATTCGCCGTGAAGTTGGCTTTCGGCGAGATGGGCGAAGATCTGCTACTCGGGAGCCAGAAGGTAGAAGCCAGCAAGCTGATATCTACGGGATATCCGTTTCGTTATCGCGAACTGAGAACATCGCTGGAATCGCTCTTGCACGGTTGACGCTTAATTGGGTTCGGAGCGGTGCATCTCATCCTGCAATTTTTGCAGTAGCTGGGCGCGCTGCTCGGTGCTGAGTTCGCGCTGCAGTTCTTCCAAAGCCAACGCCACGATGTGGTAGTGGTGAGCTCCGGCGTAATTGGGATCGGTTGTGATGTCGAGCCAGAGTTTGTGCATGAGTTCGACATCCTGCGGGCGCAGGCGCGGGTTGTGCGGACCGATCACATACTCGCGGACGGTGCCATCCGGAGCGCAGACCTCCAGAGTCAGGCGGGGGCGAGGCTCGGGTAGAGATTCCCAGGCATCTCCCAAAAGCTTGGCTTGCTCATCTGCAGTGAGTTTGTTTGAGAGCCCGCAGATGATCCGGGAGGAAGCAAGCCGCTGCGCGGTCACCATGATTGCTTCGAACACGTCGGTGGCCGGGACCACCAGCAAAGAAATCGGCTTTCCCTCCTTTTCGGCGACAGCCACGGCGGCAGTGAAGAGCTCCTGCTCGTAGTGGTCGAAAACCTGGCTGGCCTCCATCACGGCGCTGCCGCTGAAGCTGTGCTCGCGATGATAAAGGCGAGCGCTCATCACGACCACATCCTGTTTGGAAGTATCGGTATGGGACAGCACCTGGCGCAAATAATAAAGGTTGCGGGGATCGCGTACCGCAACCAGAATATTTCCCGGCCGGACACCCATGGCGCCGCTGCCGAGCTCTTGATTCCCATAAACTCGGAACTGGTCAAGTTGCTCGGGCTTACCATGACGCTCTTTGGCAACATGCCGTTCGGAAACAGTAAAGATGGTGAAAAATACGGCGCTGAAAATCACGCCCGCGATGGTGGCCTGATACTTGGTAAACAGGTTGACTACTGCCGTGGTCAGCAGCACTCCAGAAATCAAAATCAATCCTACGGGAATTTCAGTTTTGCCGATGTGGAGGTTCCCCGGCACTTTCCACGCCCGATTGCCCGGCTCGGTAAAGCGCAGCACGAGCACGGCGATCGATTTCATCGCGAAGCTCCAGATCACGCCGAAAGCGTAGAGCGCCGCCAGTACGTATACGTTTCCCAGGCTCAGAATGATGGTGAGCAGCTGCAATCCGACGATTAGATTAATGATCCGGTAACTGGTGCCGAAGCGGTAGTGCGGCTTCTGGAACCAACTGGTCAGCACGCCGTCTTCTGCCACGCGATTCAGAACACCATTGGCGCCGACGATGGAAGTGTTTTGCGCGCCCGCCAGAATCAGGACGCCCACCAGCACCACGAAGGCGTGAAAGAGCAGCCTAAGGCTCTCCGGACCTGCCAGATACATGGCGATGCCGCCGATCAGGTTGGCAAAATAGTCGGGCCGAACCTTGTCGGGGATAATCATGACTGCGAAGAAGGAAACCAGAGACGTGAACAGCAGGCTGTAGATAAAGATCACCAGCCCGGTCTTTTCCAGATTCTTTAACTTGGGATGTTCGATTTCGCGATTCACCTGCGCCAGGGTCTCCTCACCGCTCATGGCGAGGACGGAATGGCCGAAGCCCACGAACAGAATGATCCAGGTAATGTGAGAGAACCATGTTCCATTCAGCCAACCGAGAGATTCTTTGTTGAGGGGAATTACGCCTGCGTGCAGCGGGTTCGGAGGCAATTGAACAACGGGCGCGCGCAGAATCGTAATGGTGCACCAGATGAGCAGGATCACCACCATCACCGTGGTGATGATCATGATCTGCAGTGCCTTCTGGCTGGACTCATGCATGCCTTGCGTATTCTTCCACCAGAAATAACTCACCACGATTACCGCCAACCCGGCGGCGAAGTGATCGTCAGAAAAATGCAATGGGCGATGCATGTAGTCGCCCATGTCCTTGATGAAGCCTGCTAGATATTGCCCGGCGGAAACCGCGCTGATGGGTCCGGTCAGCACATAGTCGAAGAGCAGCGCGGAGACGGAAAACTTGGCCAGCGTTCCGCCCATGGCCTCCTTGACCACGCGATAGACGCCGCCGCGGACGAACATGCTGCTGGATTCGATATAAAGCGCCCGCACCGCATAACTGAAGAGCATGACGCCAAGAATGAACCAGGGAGCGCTCTTGCCAATCACCTTCTCGGCGTCGCCACCGGCGTAATATGCGGACGATGCCAGGTCAGACAGGACGATGGCGGAGGCCCGCCAGAAGGAAATGAAGGTCAACATCACCGTAGTGGCGACGAAGACTTTTATTGCGGGCTTGGAACCTTCAACGGACGTAGCCATGCTTCAGAAAAGTGCGAGACTCCAGATCGGAATAAGCCTTGAAGATAGCACAGGCAAGGCAGCTTCGAGCGGAGTAGGCGGTTTACCCGTGGCCGCACTTAAGTCTTAGTCTTTGATGATGGCTGCGGTCGGTTAGTTAGCCGATTCGTTCGTCGGCTCGTGCTTTTGCGGAGCGAGGTAAGTATGGGTAATGCGGTCATGCCAGCAGAGCGAGTCTTCA